>CAUJEY010000336.1 GCA_963169325.1 Bacteroidota bacterium | reverse complement strand
GCCTGCCGCTACCCATATCTGATCGCCCGACACCGCCGAGGCACGGGCTTTTTGCACGGTTTTGAACGCCTGTCCCCAACTATCGCCTGCGCCAGCATCGTTGCCTGTGGGTTTGACGTACCATATAGCCGCGTCAGCATTAATGCTGAACAACAATACAAAAAAGCAGCACCAACCCAGTGTAACCCGGCGCAAGGGTTCGACCATTTTTTTCATCTCCGAAAGTTTTGTTTGAAAAATCAAATTTTGAAAAAGCCCGCTCCGAAGTGGGTGAGTTGGGGAGTAAAACCTTCAGCCCGCCCGTTCGGAGATGAACTTCTTGAATTCAGAGACAAAAGTGTGGGTGGTGGCAGCCGGTGGCCTTTCACTATTCTGGCAAAAATTTGGACTATTCTGGCAAATACAGGACTGGAATGCTACCCCTTCCGGAAAGCCGTAGGTGCGGCGCCGAATTCAGCAGAAAACGTACGGGAAAAATAAGCCGGGTCGGTGAATCCGACGGCATAGGCGACTTCGGAAACCGTGAGGTCGGTGGTTTGTAACAAAACCCGGCTCCGGCGCAGCCGGACGCTTCGGATAAAAACAGAAAGTGATTGGTCGGTCAGGGCTTTGATCTTGCGGTGCAATTGCGATTCGCTCATCAGTATTTTGCGGCTTAGTTCGGCGTTGCCAAATTCCGCGTCTTCGATGTGCTCGTCGATCAGCGCGATTGTTTTTTTCAGGAAAACATTTTCGAGGTCGAAGGTGGATTTCGGCTCCTGAATTTCGGGTTCGGCAACCGTTTCCGCCGATATGTCATTTTCCGTCATCTGCAATCCGAAATCCACGCTCCGAAATTTTTCCTGCAATTTCCGGCGGCTCTCTAACAAATTGGCGACAACTACGAGCAGTTCTTCTTCTACAAAAGGTTTGGCCAAATAGGCATCGGCGCCGCGCCGCAAACCGGCAATCCGGTCGGTTACAGTTGCTTTGGCGGTGAGCAATATGATAGGGATGTGGCTGCTGCACTCCTCGAGTTTCAGCGTCTCCAATACCTCAAAACCATCTTTTTCGGGCATCATCACGTCGGAGATGATCAGGTCGGGTATGGTGGCGATGGCTTTTTCAATGCCCGCCTGCCCGTCGTAAGCGAAGTCGAGATGGTAGTGCCTGCCTAAACACGCGGCGAGGTAATCTACCACATCCGGGTTGTCTTCGATAATGAGGAGATGGCTGCCGGTCGCCGGTGGTACAAGACCGGTTGCGGGCGCAAACGATTCTGACCGGTTTTCAGCGGGTGTATCACTTTGGCCGTAGGGCTCCGCCGTTTTGTCTGCCTTGTTCGCAATGGGGAGCGCGACCCTGAACGTCGTACCCGCGCCCAATGTGCTTTCTACCGAAATGTCGCCGCCCATGGCCCTGACCAACTCTTTGGTCAAAGAAAGGCCGATGCCTGTACCGCCTGATTTGGCCTGTTGCTGGTTTTGGGTCTGAAAAAAACGGTCGAATACAAGCGGCAGGTCTTCGGGCGCTATACCGATGCCCGTATCGGCGACAGAGATTTGGAGCCAGCTTTCCGAATCAATGGCCTTTTCCGATTGTTCGATCCGAAGTATAACCTGCCCGCCCGCAGGTGTGAATTTGACGGCATTGGACAGCAGGTTGTGCATGATTTGCAGCAGCCGCTCCGGATCGTAGTCCATCATAATGGTTCCTGAGGCGCCGGGACTGCTCTCCACCTTCAGCGTCACGTTTTTGGTGGCGGCCAGCGAGTGCATACTCTCGGCGAGGTAGCGGAGATATGGCAACACATCGCCCTGCACGTAATTCATATTCAGGGAGTTGTTCTCCAATTTTGCCAAATCCAGTATCTCGTTGATGAGCCGGAGCAGGTTTTGGCCGTTGCGTTTTATCAAAGTGAGAAAACGGTTGGGCGTTGTTCCTTCGGGCTGAGCGATCTCTTTTCCGAGTTGCTCGGCCATGCCCAGTATTACGGTGAGCGGTGTGCGGAATTCGTGGCTGATATTGGTGAAAAACCGGGATTTGAAAGCGTCCATTTCGTTGAGGCGTTCGCGTTCGCGGGCTTCTTCGGCGAGTTGTTGTGTTGTTTTTATTTTTTCCGATTCGAGGGACATATTGACGGCCGTCAATTTTTGGTTGTCGCTCGTGCGCCGGCGGTAGGAACGGTAAATCTGAACGGCTACAAAAAGCAACAGCGCTAAAGTGGCCAGGCCCGCCCAGATGACAGCCCGCTGCCGGGATTTGTCGTTCTCCAACAGTTGAATCGCATCATCTTTTTTGGCGGCCTGGTATTTGATTTCCAGTTCTTTCACCTGCCGGATACGGTCGGCGTTCATCACGGAGTCGCGGATTTCGGAGTAGAGTCGCTGGTATTTCAAGGCACTTTTAAAGTCGCCTTTGAGTTCGTAGATGCCGGAGAAATAGTAGAGCGCCGTGCTTTGTTCGTAAAACATATTGAGCGTTTTGGCAATCTCGTAACATTTCCGGTTGTGCCGCAACGCCGCATCGGGCATTTTCCGGTATATATAATTGCTCGCCAGGCAGATATTGGCGGTCATATAGGCCGATGAAAGGGTGTCTTTTTTAGCAATTTCATAGGCCTGAAGGTAGTAGGGCGTGGCTTTTTCGTACTCGCCCTGGATGTTGAAAACGTGTCCCAGTTTCGTGTAAGCGATGACAACACCATGCTCGTGGCCACCTTTTTGGTAATGCGTCAGGGATTGTTCGCCGTAGTAGTAGGCAGAGTCCAATTGATTGGTGGCCAGCAGTAACGTCGCAATGATGGAACAGACATCGCCCATACCGTTGTAATCGTTCTCCTGCCGGTGTGCCTGAAATGCCAAACGGGCATACTCCATACCTTTTTCAAAATCCTGCACCTGAAAAGCGCCGCGCGCGAGGCAATAGTATGCCTTGCCGGCAATACCCTTGATCTGTTCCTTGTCTGCAATTTCAATACATTTCCAGGCTATTTCCGCGCTTTTGGCATGGTCGCCTTTGTCATAAAAATCCATCGACACACGCAGCCACGACTGTAAGGTGTCATTTAACGGCGATTGCCCGAAGGACAGGGCACACACGAAAAAAAGTACGGGGAGTAGTGTCAGTTTTTTCAAAGGCAGGCCGGATTTTAGAAGCAAATAAAACGAAGACTTTTGATTCCTGTTCAATTTATAACGGCAGTGTCGCGTGATTTTGCGGTTTCTGCACCAGGAATTCATTGTAAAAGCTCCGCCCAAGTCCTCCTTACCATGCCTGAATGAGGCGTTTTACTTGCGGGTTTATACTAACCTACCTTGCGGCCACCATTTTTTTTGTCACTACCCCGAACGGGGTGATCAATTCGGCCAGCATTATCCCACTCGCACCGTTTAAGCGGAGCGTTTCTATCTGCTGGCCCGCCGCATAGTATTTCTTTTGTAAAAACAACAGCCGCCCCGCCGCGTCGCTGATTCGCAGTTCTGCGTCACCCGCTTCCGGTAACACAAAACGCAGCGTAGTCACAGCCGTAAACGGGTTCGGTTGGTTTGTCAGCGACAACACCGGTTCATCAAGTGCCTGCTCCGTACCCGTCGCTGCCAAATACCGCAACTCCACCCCCGACTCCGCGTACTTGCTGTTGTACACATACCCCGGCAATGCCTCTTCGTTCAATTGCAGCACCTCGCTCAACCGCGCGCCGCTTTCTAAGGCTTTAAACCGAAGTCGGAATACCGGCGCCGCCTCGCTCAGCAACATACTCGTTGCCTGCGACCACACGACGCGGATTTCGCCTTCGGCTATGTTGAACGTTCCGAAATCTTCGATAGACACCGGCAATCCAGCCAAGGGCTCGATTTCTATTAATTGCAATTGCCCCGGATCGAAATACAGCGCAAACTGGAAGGAATTGAGGTCGTCCATCTGATCGGCCCGAAACTCGGCTACGACTTCCGCGCCGGCTTGCAGTACCCGGTCCTGCACTCGCAGCACCAATGGTTCGCCGGCGCCGAAGTTGGCCGGATTGGCCCAGGTGGTTGCGACGTCGCCTATTTTAATACCTTTAAAATCCTGCCCGCTCACATTGCCGCTCACGCCCGTGAGCACGATTTGCTCCGGGAAGCCCCAGGGAACATTCGGGTTCGGAAACGTGTACGCCGCCGGCACGAAACGCCAGGAAGTGTTGAATATGGCGTTGGCCTGCGGATTGCCCTGCAACACCTGATTAATGAGCGTGGCGTCGAGCGTCGTGATGGAGTTGCTTTTGTTCACGTCGGCAGCGATACGTTTGAAAGGGGCCGGCAGCAGTACCGAGTTCGTCACGTGTTGCTGGATGGCGGTGACGTCGGCGCTGGTGAGGCCGTTGGTTTTGTTGATGTTTTTGACGGGTTTCAGCGTGAAATTGCCTGTTGTGTTGGGAACGGAGATCAGATACCCGCCGTTCACATCGGTTACGTCGCTGCCCGCGGCTGCGCCGGTGAGGTTGACGGTAGCGGTTTGGACGCCGCTCGATCCGTTGTTATCCCAAATGACAGTGCCTGTGATACATACGCCGGGGTTGTTGGGGCAGGCATCGCAGGCATCACCGAGGCCGTCGGCATCCATGTCTTCCTGGCCGGGATTGGGCGTGTCGGGGCAGTTGTCGTTGTCGTCGCAGATGCCGTCGCTATCCGCATCGTCGCAGGCGCAAGCCGTTTCCACCTCGGTGCGCGAATCGCAGCCGAAGGCGTTGTCGTGGATAATGGTCTCATTGGCCGGATTGGCCAAATAGTCGCAGATGCCCGGCGTGTTGCAGATGGACAGGTTGGGACAATCGTGGATGTTCAAACTTGTCACCGAAGACATGTCGACGTTGTCCAGGCCGGACAAACTGGTCAGCAGCGGATTTCCTTCTATTTCTATGACAGTCCCCACTGTAGCCAGATTGGATAAAGCGCTTATACTCGTAAGGGATAGGTTGTCCTTAATATCGAGGCGGCCGGCGAGGCTTGTCAGCCCCTCGAGTCCGTTCAGGTTGGCCAGCAAGGGGTTATTGCTAATGTAAAGGTGGGCGCCGCCGATGGCGCCAAGATTCCCAAGCCCTTCGAGGTTGGGCAGCACGTCGTTGTACGATATATCAACTTGCCCTCCAACGCTCGTCAGATTGCTCAATGCGCCCAAACTGTTCAAAGCCGGGTTTTCATATATGCGCAGGTATTCGCCAACGGTAGTTAAATTGTTCAGACCGTTCAGGTTGGGTAGCGTGCCGGTAAAAACAATCTCTAATTGTCCTCCGATGGACGTGATGTTCGACAGCCCGTTCAGGTTTGTGATATCCGAACCATTGTTTTGATAACCGGAGATGACCACCCCTCCCGCAATTTCAGTGCATGCGGGGTAGTTGGCGGCAATGGCGTCGATGGCTGCCTGCGATTCAAGGATCAAATACCCCGGTGGGCAATCGGGGTTCTCGCATAATAATTCCACTTCAGTGCGCGAATCGCAGCCGAAGGCGTTGTCGCGGATAATGGTTTCATTGGCCGGATTGGCCAAATAGTCGCAGATGCCCGGCGTGTTGCATATGGACAGATTGGGACAATCGTGGATGTTCAAACCTGTCACCGAAGACATGTCGACGTTGTCCAGGCCGGACAAACTGGGCAGCAGCGGATTTCCTTCTATTTCTATAACAGTCCCCACTGTAGTCAAATTGGACAAAGCGCTTAAACTCGTAAGGGATAGGTTGTCCTTAATATCGAGGCGGCCGGCGAGGCTTGTCAGCCCATCGAGCCCGTTCAGGTTGGCCAGCAAGGGATTATTGCTGATGTAAAGGTGGGCGCCGCCGATGGCGCCAAGATTCCCAAGCCCTTCGAAGTTGGGCAGCACGTCGTTGTACGATATATCAACTTGCCCTCCAACGCTCGTCAGATTGCTCAATGCGCCCAAACTGTTCAAAGCCGGGTTTTCATATATGCGCAGGTATTGGCCAACGGTAGTTAAATTGTTCAGACCGTTCAGGTTGGGTAGCGTGCCGGTAAAAACAATCTCTAATTGTCCTCCGATAGACGTGATGTTCGACAGCCCGTTCAGGTTTGTGATATCCGAACCATTGTTTTGATAACCGGAGATGAGCACATACCCTTCAATTTGTGTACATCCGGGGTAGTTGGTGGGAAAAGCGTCCACTTCGGCTTGCGTGGTGAAAATAATGCCGCCGGGCAGGCAGGTTTGCGCGTTGAGCACGGGCGTACCGGCAAAACAGGCCAGAAAAAGGGCAAAAGGTATGGCTGTATTGAAAAATCGCTTTTTCATTTTTTGAAAACTTAAATGTGTGAAATGAAAGGAAGAAAACCTCCCGGCTTTCCGGGCAGCAGTCTCCTGAGCGGGCAGGCAAACGGTGTTCAGCGGTGTGGAACAAAGGTGGGGACGGACTATACGAAACCATTCCCACTATTGTCCAAACGGGGTACACCTGGTTCCAAACCGGGTGCACTATTGTCCGAAATAGGTACACTATTGTCCGGTTTCCGACTTAATACATTGGAAATAAATGAGTTGTCAATTTTTTTTCAGATCGCTGGGCGCGAAGCCGAACAGGTCCGAAAACACCCGGCTGAAATATTTCGGGTTGTCGAAGCCCACTTTGTAGGCGGCTTCCGACACGTTCAGGTCGGTAGTTTCCAACAGCGCCTTGGCCTTGTGCAGGCGCAGGGTGCGCACGTAGATGTTGAAGGAGAGATTAGTTAGCGCCGAAAGTTTGGCGTAGAGGTTGGAGCGGCCCATACCCACGGCGCGGCAAACGTCTTCCACCGAGAGGTCGGCATCGCCGAGGCGCGGTTCCACGGCTGCGCGGAGTTTTTGCAGAAAAACATCCTCGATGTCGGCAGGGGAAGTCGGACGCGGAGAAAAATCAACGTTATCTGGCGCTGCCGTTTTTTGCGCGAGCGATAATGCTGAAGCAGCGTATTTGATTTGCAGTTTCCGGCGTAGTACGAGCAGGTTTTCTAAAGTTGCCATCAGCTCCTGGGGGTGAAATGGTTTTGCCAAATAAGCATCGGCGCCGCGTCGCAGCCCCGTTATCCGGCTTTCCATGTCGGCTTTTGCCGTGAGCAACACCACCGGGATGTGGCTCGTGCGCTCGTCGTTTTTCAAAAAATCACAGACCTCGAAACCGTCTTTTTCCGGCATCATCACATCACTGAGGATGAGGTCGGGTACAGTTTCCAGGGCTTGTTCGATACCTGCACGGCCATTGTAGGCAAATTGCAACCCGTAGGGGCGACCCTCGCGGTCGCCCCGGTCGCCTTCCAAACACAAGCGTAAATATTCCACCACATCGGGGTTGTCTTCGATGATCAAAAGGCGATAGCCGGTTGCTGGGTGATCGTTTGGCGGTTGGTTGACAAGCGGTCGGCTTTCGGGCAGGTGCTCTAAGTGACCGGCGTACGGCAAGCCTTGAACTTGAACCGCTTCTTCGGCCTTGTTTGTGATCGGCAGCTTTACGGTGAAAGTACTACCTTTCCCCAGTTCACTTTCCGCCGTGATTTCACCGCCGAGCAGTTTGACCAATTCTTTGGTCAATGCCAGCCCGATACCTGTTCCGCCGGCTTTTGCTATTTCATTGTCGGCCTGATAAAAACGATCGAAAATGTGCGGGAGGTCTTCGGGCGCGATGCCTGCGCCGGAGTCGGCAACTTTTAGAATGATGAATGATGAATGATGAGTGATGAATATGGCGACTCTTCCGCCCGAAGGGGTGTACTTTAAAGCGTTTGAAATAAGGTTCGACAGAATTTGCCGTAGTTTTTCCGGGTCGTAATCCATGACCATTTCCGGTAATCTGCTGTCCACCGTCAACAGCACGTTGCGTTGGTTCGACAGGGAGTGGAAACTTTCAGCGATGTAGCGTATGTAGCGCACCACATCGCCCTGCACCAAATGAATTTTTAGTTGGTTGCTTTCGGCCTTGGCCAGGTCGAGCAGTTGGTTCACCAAATCGAGCAAGTTGCGGCCGTTGCGGCGGATGAGCGCGAGGCGATTTTTCAATTCGTGGGCAAAAGCGTAGGCCGTTTTCAAATCGGGGAAAGCCAATTCGGAGACTTGTTTTTCCAATTGTTCGCTCGTGCCGAGCACCACCGTCAGCGGGGTGCGGAATTCGTGTGTGATGTTGGTGAACAGCCGGGATTTGAACTCGTCCAGTTCGCGGACGCGCTCGGCTTCCTGTTGTTCGAGGGCCAGGCTTTGTTGCAAATGTATTTGCCCGATGCGAAAACGCATATACAGGTAAATCAACGCTCCGATAGCAGCCGCGTAAAAAAGCCAGGCCCACCAACTTCGGTACCAGGGTGGCAGTACGGTAATGTGCAGGGTGGCGGGCACGGGATTCCACACGCCGTCGTTGTTGCAGGCGATCACTTTGAATGTGTAGTTGCCGGGGGCGAGGCTGAGGTATTGGGCGGAAGGCTCGCTGCCCTCGTGCGCCCATTCGGTTTCGGCGCCTTCGAGGTAGTAGCGGAAGCGGTTTTTGGAAGGCACGGTGTATTCGAGGGCTGCAAATTCGAGGGTGATGTTATTTTGGCTGAAAGGGAGGCGGATTTTTTCTGTAAATTCCAGGGTTTGCGTCAGCAAACCCGTGGAATCTCCGGAAGTGACGGCGCGGTTGCTGATTTTCAAACCCGTGAGAAAAACAGGGGGCAGGTTTGGGTTATCCACGATGTCTTTGGGATGGAAGACGTTCAGCCCTTTCACACCGCCGAACATCAGTTCGCCGCCGGGCGTTTTACCGTAAGCCCAGGTGTTGAACTCGTCGCTTTGCAGGCCGTCGGCCTCCGTAAAGTTCTTGATTTGTCCGCTTTCCGGCTGGTAACGAATCAGGCCCTTGTTGGAGCTCAGCCAAAGGTAACCCTGTTCGTCGGCCAGCACGGCGTAAATGACATCGTTGGGCAGGCCGTCGCGGGTGGTCAGGTGTTTAAACGCGCCGCTGTTTATGTCCATGCGCGCCAAGCCGCCGCCCTTGGTGCCGATCCAAAGGAAATTGGGGTCATTCGGGTCGGGCAACAGACTGCTGATGTCGTTGTTGCGCAGGCTGTTGGTGTCACCGGGTTCATACTGCCAAAGGCGGAAATCATAATCGCCCGTCGTGTTGGGTTGCGCCTCCACCAAGCCTCTGAAGGTGCCGAGCCACCAGCGACCGTCGGGTGTTTTGGCTAAACTGCGTACTTCGGAGCCGCGGGGTTGCACAGCCTGGTAGACGTGTTCGGTGAATTGTTCCGTTTTGGGGTTAAAGCGGTAAAGGACGCCGTTGAGGCCGATATATATCTGCCCGTCGGTATCGGCGGCGAAGTGGCCTAAATGCACTTCTCCTGTTTTAAAGGCGTAAGAGCGGGGAGCGCCGCCACCGGGGGCCGGTATCCGAACTAAGTTGTTTTGCCCGGATTTTTGATAATATAACCAATGGTTGCCCTGATGGTCGCGCAGGTAGCGGGCACGCAAGCCCAAACCGGCAAATTTTTTTTGTAATAAATATACCGGGTGCCGGGTGTCAGGCAGTGTGATTCTAACCGGATTTTCTTTTTCCCATGTATAAGCATACCCCCCGTCTTCGGTGGAAAAAGGGGGCGAAGAAATGCTTTCGCCGGCGAAATAAGTGCGAAAACGGCTGGTCTGCACGCTTGTTTTCATCAATCCGATGCCGCCCGTACCGATCCATACATTGCCGGAACGGTCTGCCAGTGCCGTGCTGAAATCGCTAACTTTGGCCAAAAGCGAAACATCTCCGGGGCGCGGCGAACCATTGTATTCGCTCAACGCGCAACGATAAACGCCATTCGACAGCGGATCGTTGAATAATAAATAATCCCCGGAAGGCGAAACCGCCATCCAGCTGGCCCTCA
Source organism: Bacteroidota bacterium (assembly GCA_963169325.1). Taxonomy (GTDB): domain Bacteria; phylum Bacteroidota; class Bacteroidia; order Chitinophagales; family Saprospiraceae; genus M3007. The sequence goes on along the minus strand of CAUJEY010000336.1, from coordinate 6,585 downwards.
GGCCGGCTTTTAGCAACGTCCATGTTTGCCCGTCGAATTGAAGCAGTCCGTTTTTGCCGCTTATCCACACCAGGTTGTTTGGTCCGGGAACCAGGATTCTGCAGGCATGTTGAATGCCCGGGTGCGGGTGTGTACGCAAAGCGCCGGTTTTCAGGTCCGCTTCTTCCAGTGCGCCGGCTTTAGTGTAATACAGACGTCGTCCATCACGGCTCAGGTTAAAATTGGCGATATCATCATCGCTGACTTTTCGGATGAACGCCCCGGCCCAGCCGGCTTCCCCTTGCTCCAATCGTTCCCAAAACCCCTGTGGAAGCCGGATATGGTACAGATTGCCTTCCAGTACAGATTTCCAGTCAATCAGGCAAATATCGCCTTGCGCGTCAACGGCTACCTTTATCACGGAGAGGGCGCTCAGCCGCCCACCGGGCAAAGAATCGGGCATCCGGAAAAACCGCCGCGTTTTTTTGTGGAAGATATTCAGACTGCCTCCATTGGTGCCCACCAGCAGGAAATCGCCGTGTTCAAAAAGCGTATTTACGTAGTCGTGGCTGATGGAGAAGGGATTGGCCGGGTCGTTGACAAACACTTGAAACCGCCGTCCGTCGAAGCGGTTCAACCCATTTTTGGTGCCGGCCCAGAGGAAGCCCTCCCGGTCTTGCAACATACAAGCGATGTAGCCCTGCGACAGGCCATGCCGGATGGTGAATTCTTCCGGCTGAATTTGCTGCCCCCTTGCAGGTCCGACGACGACAAGCACCGCCATCGCAATCACAAAAGCCGGCCAATGTTTCAGAATGCCCATGTTGCATTGTTTGCAGCAGCAAATCTGAGCTGTTATTATTTACTTTTATAGTTTTCAATGATTTGCTTTATCTTGATATCTGCACCCAACAACTCCGATATGAAGCCTTCCAAAATATCGAAGTTGGCTTTGTGGCGGAGCAGTTTTTTCATTGCCCAGTCGAACCGAACCAGTTTCTTTGCCATTTTGAACGGTTTTAGGCGCAAAAATACGGCAAAAGTATTCTTCGCTTTTTTTAGTTACCCGGGCAATCTGTGGAATAGAAAGTCCTTCTTTATCCATCTTTCTTCTTTTGGGGTTTTTCAATGCCCAAAACAGTTTTGGCATTAAGCGGGCTGACCACTTTCTTTCCTGTTTTTGACTCTAATTCCTTCAGGGCAACCTTGGCTACATTGCCGCCCTGTCGGGCTACTTTTTTACTGTCTTCATACGTTTCGGGATTGACGGATTGAGAAATATCTTTGGTAGAAGCCTCTGCCAACATATTCAAAATCAATTCGGTATTGGTCATATTGTCGCGAAGGTTTTCTTTTTTTAATCCCTTCAACACTTTGTATTCTCTGGTAGTTTTACCCGACCATGCCTTGGTGATGATATCGGTCAGGGTAGCAAACTGCTGCCCCTCTTGCAAGCCCACGCGTTTCCATTCGTCGGTGAGTTCTTTGCGCACCTCGATGCTTTTAAGGCGCTGATTGATCCAGTTTTCACTATAACCAAGCCTGAGATACTGCTCCAACGCCCGATCAATGCTCAGTTCAGGGTCCTGCATTTCATCCAAGCGTTCGTTGGCTACCTGCGCCAGCCACAACTTGAAAGGTTCCGCCTTGGGTGAAGGGATAGACTGTATCAACCGGAACAGTTGCTCGGTATCGGCGACATCGGTTTTGTAAAACTTGCCGTCAGAAGACTGCATTTTCAGTTGGTTACAATTTGTAACCAACTGACTCCCCTCCTTTTTAAGGCGGCTTTTTAAAACCTTCCAATAATTATTGGGATTGGGACTCCCCGTCAAAACGGCAATCACATCCACAATGGAAATATACCATTTCTCCTGATCCGCATCCCATAAGGTGCGTACTTGTGTCTCTTCAAAGACTTGTATGGCGTTTTGATGTTTCATGATTACATGGCAAATGATATTTTACCACAAAGTTAGGGTTTTTTAGGCGCGAATTTAAAATATTTTGTTTTATCGCCCAAGCTATTTGCCTTGCATTCGCCGTCGAGGCACGGCTAAAAAAACCGTTTTCGGGAAGGAGGCTTCCCCGATATAACTCGGGATGTGCCACTTGTCTCGCGGGCTTCGCACGTTGCCGTTACCAGTGCTCCCGAGGCATCGGGACTGCGGTAGGAAACAGCATTGCAGTAAACGAGGTCGAATCTAATCCGTGCGTTCGGTGTAATCTTATTGACGGAAGGTTTGAGGGTATGTTGAGCGATTTTCACGTCGCACCGAACATGCAGAGTTAGCAGCAGGTTTTTTTATAAGTTCCCATTTCTTAGTCGATCCCAAGTCCTTCGTGCATTGCTTGCCATTTTTTTCCAAATTCAATTTTTTCTAGCGCAGCTTTCCGCTTCTCTTCTGGTAAACACTGAATACAAGTTGGATATTGAACACCTTTGTAATATTCTTTGCATTTTGGACATAACTCCATATTATATAAATCAAATCTAGATGCACATTTTTTACAAGCAGTTATAGTATCTTCAAAGGAAAGATATTTAATGCTATCATTTAGATAAAGTAGAAAGGCCTCTTTCTCAATCGTTTCAACGTCTTTATTCTTTGCCTGTTCCCTTTGTAACCAATACCTTACATTTGCTAAGTTGTGCTTATTTTTCCACTTATCATTTGTGACAAAGCACTTATCTCGAACTTCAATCGCTTCTTCATTTTCATAAAAAGTTGAAATAATCTCATTCACCGATTTATTAATAGGCTCATCAAATTCCTGTCGACATTCTGTACAAAGATATTGTGGGGATTTTCTTATTCTTCTGTTAGGGTTCCTACTCCCACAATTTGGGCATAAAGGGATGGGCACATACTCATAATTTTTTAGTATATGATTGCTAAATTCAGATTTGTCAATGTTAGGATTTTTGTCGATGTAATTTTTAGCATATGTTCTTGTTATGTCTGTTGTATATTCTGAATACTTTTTTGGGTGAGAAAGATGCTGTAGCGTTAATGTTTCTTTACTGCTACAGATTTCACATTTATCTTTGATGAATTTAGACCTTCTTTCTTTCCAGTCCTTTGTATGCCAAGAACGTTGCCCTTCCTTGAAGCTATGCCAATATTGTGTTTTTGCGAGTTCTAATCCGATTTCGCAATTCGTCAATTTGTCCCTTAGTTCTATGAGTTCGGTATATGTCAACATATCAGTTCTTGGCTTTTTTGTTATACACGTACTGTTGGTTAAACTTGCTGCTAACGTGAGCGTGACTGTCAAACTGCCGCGTTTAGCGGGCGGTTGACAGTCACGCAGAGTTCGTGGATATTTATTTACTTCAAGTTTGATTCCCTTTCCTTATTTTTTATTTATGATATTTCAATGGGTTATTTACTTTTTTCATTGCCTATTCGGGCAGTGTCAGGATAACTTATATCGTTAGTGTCTTGCCGGATTATGATCGATGGTTCTTTTATTGTTGGCTGTTCATTTGAATATCTATCTGAAATTGTTTTTATGAAAGCACCAATAGCAAGCAAAGCGGTAACAATAAACACTGCCCAGTCGCCTGGAATTTGCTCAAACCAATTTTCCTTTTTCAACGGTTTGTGGACTCCCTGAACCTCTATTATATTTATAGCCCTTTTTACCACATCGGCAAAATGTTTCCCTTGGGAAACCTTGTATTCTATATCATCGGTATCAACGGAAATCAAATATGAGCGATGAATCATGGATTGATATAACACCGAATTTTCTCCTAAATAGACACGCAACAAATCAGCTGTTTGCTTAATCCAGTTTTCGGAGATGTTTTTCGGGTCTTCAATCTCTGCCAAACAACTTTTCAAGTACTTTATGGCTCTTGATTTTTTATTATCTATCATTTATTTTTATATTTCTGGAAATTCGATTTCTAATTGGTTTTCATCTTTATAAGGAATATCTCTTGAATCTTTTTCTACTTCTTCATCTGTTGACTCAACGAAAATCTGATTCTCAAATACACTCCACTCTAATGAGCAATTACATATCCATGTTGCTTCATTATTTATTATTGCTTTTCCACCACATCCTTGGCAATTTACATAAACAGATTTACATGTTCCACACGTCCCGCCAAGCCACCAGTTGATTATTCCACCTATTGGGAGAAATCCATCATTGTCAAGAACAACACAATCTTCCATACAGACTTGGCACATGAGCCACTTATCTTCTACAATTAAATCTGTAGCTTCATCTATCGTAAACATTCTTAAGTCAAGTCCTGTGTGAATTGCCTTTCTTTCTGCTGGCTCAGTCCATTCACTGTTTGTTACTATTATTGCCTTATCGGCATTTACAGACTCTGCCAACATAATTATCTCTTCAATATCTTTTACATCAATCTTATCTTTTCTCTTTTTGGCGTCAATTAGTATCTTAAAAATATGACCTCCTAAATTTAACTCCCACCATACGTCTACTTGCCTTGGTTGTCCTGTTACTTTATCAGGTATGGTAATATTCTTCTTTACAATTCCAAATTCATTCATTTGGATGTATAATTCCCCAACTGCATCTTGGTATTCTTGCCAATTCATAATATTTTTTATTTATTGTTGCCACCAACTATGGTTTGTCGTCAACTCCCACTTATTAGGCCGAGTTGCGTGAAAATCCGCTTTGTCAACATCAACCCTGCAAGCGCCAATTGCGTAAAACCACCCAACCCGGCTGGTTTCACGCAAGTGCCACACCCCCGGTCGCGTAAAAACAATTGCGTGAATCCAACCAATTCGGTTGGATTCACGCAATGAGCAGGCTGACATAAAACGGGAAATATTTGGTTCATGCGGAACTTGTTATCGCTTGTAAAAGTAATACACTATTTCAAACATTCAAATCGCCCGGCAGGCTTTTTATTTTGCCCATCCCATATACATCCGCCGCCCCAAGCCCCACCCCACAACAAACGCCCCTGCTTCCGGACTCCATCCAAAAACAGGGGCGTATACAAAACAGTGTGGGCGTTTATCATTTTGGATTTCAGTTGAAGGCCCGAAAAGTAAATCAACATTCCGGAATCGCCAACTTTTTCCTAACAAAACACTTTTGTTCAGCGCAACGCCAACATCTTCCGCAACACACTGCCGTTTTCCGTCACCAACTCCGCAAACAACACGCCGCTGACATCGCCCAGCCGCAACGTTTCCTGTTGCCGGCCCGCAGCATAGTATTTCTTTTGTAAAAACAACAGGCGGCCCGACGCATCGCTGATTCGCAGTTCGGCCTCACCCGCTTCCGGCAGCACAAAATGGAGCGTGGTGACTTCCACAAACGGATTCGGCTGATTAGTCAGTGACAACCCGGTGTCTACTAGACCTTGCTCCGTACCCGTCGATGCCGAATACCGCAATTCAACACCCGATTCCGCGTACTTGCTATTGTACACGTACCCCGGCAACGCCTCCTCATTCAATTGCAACACCTCGCTCAACCGCGCGCCGCTTTCTAAGGCTTTAAACCGAAGTCGGAACACCGGCGCAGCTTCGCTTAGCATTACACTTGCTGCCTGCGACCATACCACGCGGATTTCGCCTTCGGCTATATTGAACATGCCGAAATTGTCCATCGACACCGGTATTCCCCCCTGGGCGGATTCAATTTTCACCAATTGAAGTTGCTCCGGATCGAAGTACAGGGCAAACTGGAAGGAATTCAGATCGTCCAACTGATCGGCGCGGAATTCGGCTACCATTTCCGAACCGGCTTCCAGCACGCGATCCTGTACCCGGAATACCATTGATTCGCCTTTGCCGAAATTGGCCGGGTTGGCCCAGGTACTCACCACGTCGCCCAATTTGATGCCGTAAAAATCCTGACCGTTGACCGGGCCGTTTACGCCCGTGAGCGTGATTTTTTCCGGAAATCCCCAGGGCGCACTCGGGTTCGGGAAAGTGTAAGACATCGGCACAAAACGCCAGGAATTGTTGAAAATGCTATTGGCCTGCGGATTGCCCTGCAATACCTGACTGATGAGCGAAGCATCGAGCGTCGTAATCGAATTGCTCTTGTTCACATCGGCGGCGATCCATTTGAATGGGGTAGGCAGCAGTACCTCGTTCGTCACATGTTGCTGGATAGCCGTGAGGTCGGCAGAGGTCAGGCCGTTGAGTTTATTGATATTTTTGGTGGGCGTTACCGTGAAATTAGAGCCGGAAGTGGCGGTCAAAGCATATAGCCCGGTGGCCGGCGTAGTGGTTGAGCCGGACTGGTCGCCGCTCAGGGTTACCGTGGTGCTGCCTACCCCGCTGGTATTATCGTTTTCCCAAATTATCGCGCCGCTGATTTGAACGGAAGCGCTTCCGGTATTTACCGTGATCGTAAACGTGCAGGAACCCGAACATCCGGCCGCATTGGTGTGTGCATACGTAATCGTGTGTGTACCGCCACCCGCCGTTGCCGGGTCGAACATGTCGCCGCTCACGCCCGTGCCGCTGTACGTGCCGCCGGCCGGGCTGCCGCCGCTGAGGGCAAAAACCGGGTCACTGAAATTAATCGTGAGGTTTTGTGGGCAGTCTATTATTGGATTTTGGTTAAAACTGATCACCATGTCGTCGG
>CAUJEY010000335.1 GCA_963169325.1 Bacteroidota bacterium | reverse complement strand
AAGGGCGTAGAGGGGAACTAAGAGGGGATTTAAAGTCAAAATGTAAATTTGAAATTTGAAATTTGAAAAGGGCGTAGAGGGGAACTAAGAGGGGTTTAAAAGTCAAAATGTAAATTTGAAATTTGAAAAGTGGGTAGAGGGGAACTAAGAGGGGTTTAAAGTAAAAATGTAAATTTGAAATGTGAAATTTGAAAAGTGGGTAGATGGGAACTAAGAGGGGTTTAAAAGTCAAAATGTAAATTTGAAATTTGAAATTTGAAAAGTTTTAAAGCGGTAACCGGATCGATACCAGCGTCCCCACTCCTCCCTCCGGCACAACATACCGTACCGAAATCGCTTGCCGTTCATTTTGCGTTTGCAACAATTCCAGCCGCCGTTGCGTGATACTGCGCCCCAGCGATGTTTTGTCGCCCCCGTTTTCCAGTGCCGCCATGCCGGAGCCGTTGTCCTGCACATCGATACGAAGATGTTTATCTTCCTGCCAGAAAGTTACCATGATCTGTCCATTATTTTGTCTCGATTTCATCCCGTGCAGCACGGCATTTTCCACAAAAGGTTGCACGATAAGCGGGGGTAACAGGGTTTGTTGGCGATCAAGGCAGTCATCCACTTCTATTTTGTAGTCGAACACACGTTTGAAACGCAGCTGTTCGAGGGCTAAGTAGTTATCGAGCATACGTACTTCTTCCTCCAGGCTTACCTCCCCCGCCACCGATGCGTTCAGGCTGCCGCGCACTAGTTTGGCGAATTTGGCTAAATACAGTACCGCGGCATCGGGTTCGTTTTTCAGGATGAAATGTTGGATCGAATTGAGGCAGTTGAAGATAAAATGCGGGTTCATCTGGGCTTGAAGGGCGGATCGTTCGAGACGGAGCATTTCTGCCTGGAGCCGACTTTCACTGCGTACCTGGTTGATGCGGTAGCGGTAGCCGGCGTAGGTCAGCAGGGCAAGCGCTGCAGCGAAGGCGCCGCGCGCCCACCAGGTGGCATACCAGGGCGGGCGGATACGAATATCCAGAGCGGTGACCGGGCTCCAGGCGCCGTCTTCATTTTGTGCTTTCACCTCGAAGCGATAAGCGTCTGGCGACAGGTTAGAAAAAGAAACGCGCCGCTCGAAGCCGATGGTCCAGCTCGTATCGCCGGAAGCGTCGAGCATGCGGTACGCGTACGGAATATGGCTCTGACTGCGAAAGTGCAGCGACATAAATCCGAGCGTAATGTCCGAGCTATCGTAGGGTAGCAGTAAGGTTCCCTCAGGAAACCGGGGTACGTTTCCAACCGAAATCTCCGTAAACAGCGGCGCCGGAATAGGGGAAGCCTCTACCTGTCCACTCATACGAAACGCCCCTTGGTCGGTCGCCAGCCAGATCGTATCGCCAGTGACACATACCGCGTTGACGATGTTAGAGGGCAGTCCGTGTTTCGTGGTAAAACCAATGACCCGGTATCTGCCCTGCCCATCGGGGGTGAGCCGGTTCAGCCCACGGCTGGTACAGGCCCAAATCGTGCTGTCAGGGGCGTGGTAATACAACATACCCACTTCCCCGGACAATATTCCCTGGCGGATATTGTACTCCACTGGCAGGCGACCGGGTTTCCAGAATACTACGCCATGTCCTTTGGGACTGAGGACAAGGCTGGAATCCGGTAACACCACGATGTCCCGTATCCGTTGCTGCAGGGCCGGAAAGGTAGTACCGGCGCGCACGAGGCTGTCGCCCACCCATTCCAGCAGTCCCTTCAGATCGGAGGCCCAGATACGGCCGGCCGGATCGGGGCACACCGTAGAAATATTGCGACGATTTTTATTCGTAGTTAATTCGTAGCTACTTCGATCAATCGATCGGGTGCGGGCGTTTATCCAAAGCAGGCCCTCTCCGGAGACTGATAGCCAAATGTCCGGTTTCGGACCAGGAATCGATTTCCCTCCCCGCCAGGGCATCGCTTTTCTGGATACGGGATCAAACAGTTCGGGAATAATCCAGTTCCCGGCCCGGTACAAATTGCTGTTTCCGCCTGCCAGGGCCAGGGTTTGGGAAACGTGATCATAATGCAGGCGGTTAATCAGGATGGTGTGTGGGGCGGAAATATCCTTTGCCTGATTCCGTTTCAGATCGGCGGCGTACAGTTTGCCGTTAAAATAACCGATGTACAGGGTGGATTTCGCATCCCAGGCCAGCCCTTTTACGGCCTCCTGGTCGAGTCCGGGAAAACCTTTGAGTACCCCGTTATCAAAGGAGGGGCAGTAGAAAACGCCTCGTTCCTGCGTACCGATCCAGTAGCCGCCTTCCCGGTCTTGCCGGATACAGGACACGGTAAGTCCCGGAAATAGTTCCAATGCCGGCCGGCCGGCGCGCAAATCGTCGAGCGAACGGAACATTTTCAGTCCGCCGCCAAAATGATGGCCGGTGAATATACGCCCGGCGTCGTCGCGGGTAGCCCAGATAATGCCGTTTCCGGTCAGCGGCGCCGTCCATAGCAACCGGTCTTTTTCGAAATAATAGATCTGCTTGAAGAGTTGCAGTACGTACCGCCCTTCCGCCAACCGGTTGATGGAATACCAATAAAACTTCATGTCCCGAGTATAACCCGGGGGAAAGGATATCGCCGGCAAGTGAACCGTAAGTCCGTTAAAGGCAAGGAGTTCCAATCGCCCCATTTCCATCTCCGCTAGGAAGTTCACCGGTTTTCGGCTAAGCAACCACCCGTACCCGTTTTCAAAAATATTGAAAGCAACCGAGTCCGATTGAGGAATGTGGGTAAAAGTCCCCGATTTATCGATGTGTAAAAAACCGCCCTGCCTCAAATTTTGCAACCAAATATCCTCCCCGCGGCCTTTGACCAGCAAGCCTTGAAAAAATCCATTGCCTTTTGTGAATTTGGTGAGCTGCTCGTTGTATTTCCAGGGAATAATGCGGCCATTTTCTACGTAAAAAAGCCGGTGTTGAAAGTCAGCAAACCAAAGCCTCCCGGCTTCGTCCTCCCTCATACAGTGGCCGAGCACGGTAGTGTAGTTGCTGTTTAGCGTATCGGGGAACTGCTCAAATTCATAGCCGTTGAAGCGGCAAACGCCGCTGTTGGTGGCGATCCAAATAAAGCCTTTGCTGTCCTGAAAAATGTCGTATACCCAGTTATTAGGGAGGCCCTGGCCGGTGCTGTAATTCCGAAACACCGGTTCGATCCGCAGCGGGTACTGGGCGTGCAGGATAGCCGGCAGAAGCAATAGTAATAGGCAAGCAGATGTCTTCATTAAGTGTTGGAGCAAATGTAATAAACAGTTTGCAAAATCGGGCATTACCGGATTTCGGAAAAATGCCGCCGGATTTTCCGCAGGGGCGGTCAGTTGTCGGGAAGCGGGGCGCCATAAAAAAGAAGGCGTACATCTTTGAGCCAGGTTAATCAAAAGAGGCCTGTACACTCAAGTTAAAAATCAAAATGATCCGGTTATGAAAAACATCCTTTCCTATCTGACGCTTCTGCTCCTGTCAGTAATGGTCATTCCGGCCATAAGCCCTGCGCAAACCAACTTTCAGCGCCAATACGGCACGGCTTTCGACAACACCTTTTCGAAGGTGGTCCGGCATGGTACCAACTACTATGTCTTAGGTTCCGACCAGCCTTCGGCGGGCGTTACCGCCCGGGCCGCAGTCAGCTACGTCAATTCCCTCGGGCAACTGCAATGGACACGTTCGCTCAACATCGCTTCGGCTTGGAACGACGCGGTGCTCACGCCCAACGGAAGCCTGATGCTGGTCGGCAATACGCTACCATCAGACGCGACCAACCAAAGCCTGATGGGGTTGATCACGCCCGCAGGTACATTTTCGTGGATACGTTCCTACAATGTGACCGGCCGCGAAGGGTTTCAAAAAGTCGTACTAAACCCTGCACCGCAAGACACGGCATTCCGGTACTATGTGCTGGGGATAGAATTTGAGTCCAGCGGCAGTTCCAGTAGTTGGGACGACGTCGTCATGTTGAACGTGAACGAATCAGGCACGGTCAACTGGAAAAGACATTACACGAGTGATTTTGACGACGAATTCGTGCGCGATTTTGAAGTGCTGCCTAATGGCAATATGATCATGTCCGGGGCCTATTTATCCACCGGATCAACGCTTTCCGGTGTACTGTTCCAGGTGAACAACGCGGGAACCATCACCGGTGGAACAAGTATACAAACACCAATCTCCTACCGCGACCTGACACCGGCCAATGGCGGCGGATTCTACGCGGTGGCGGCTACCGTGGGCAACCCCGTGACGGTGCATTTGATCCGGTACAACGCCGGTTTTGCGGCTACCTGGGACAACACCATTTCAAACCTCACGTTTGTCACACAGGTGTGGCAGGAGCCGGGCGGAGCGATTTATGTGACCGGTACCGGCATCTTCAACAACCGCTCGCGCGCAGTCCTGCTGCGCTTTACCGACAACGGAACCCAACCCACCCTGAACTGGCTGCGCTACTTAGACGACGGGGAAACCCTGTACAGTGGCGGCGGATACTGGTTTTTGCCGCCCAACCAGATTGCTTTTGCCGATGGACGCGACCCGGCTACTGGCGGTTTCGGATTGCAGGAAGCCTTTTTGTCGGTCAGCGATATGAATTTAACTTCCTGCATTACGCAGAATGGCACGGTCACCCTGACAAACGCCACGCTGCCTTACCTAACTCCGAACCTACCCACCAGCACCAGCCCTGCCACCCAGGGGACAGCAGTAGCCAACGGGCTGGTGACCTGGAGCGCCGAAGAGGTTTGCCTGAGCTGTACGGCAGCTTTTACGGCGCAGCCTGCCGACGCTTGCGGCAATTTTACGTTCAACAACCAATCCGCGGGACAGGGAACCCTGACGTACGCCTGGAATTTCGGCGACCCCAACAGCGGCGGCAATAATACCTCGACAGCACTATACCCAAGCCATCAGTTTTCGGCCACCGGTATGTACAGCGTTTGCGTGACGGTGACGTCCTCGAACGGCTGCACGGCCAGCGTATGCCACCCGGTCGCGTTTACCGAAACCGTGCCGCCGGTCATTACCTGCCCGGCCAACCAAACGGTAACCGGCCTGCCCGGCCCGAACGGCGTTTGCCGCGCGACGGTGGCCGGCATCGAGGCCACGGCGACGGATAATTGCACCGCCAGCCCTACCTTCACCTACACCATTACCGGAACCACTACCGGCTCCGGCACGGGTAGCGCCGACGGAACCCTTTTCCAGCAGGGGGTTTCCACCGTGGTGTACACCGCCCGCGATGCGGCCAACAATACGAGCACCTGCTCTTTCACGGTGACAGTGGTGTGCGACATGGCGCAATGCGCCTGTGGGCCCGGCATGGTGTCCGGGCCAAATTTGATTGCCAACGGCGATTTCTCCGGGGGGAACACCGGGTTTACTAACGGGTACACTTACATTGCCCCGGGGAGTCTTATAAGTCCCGGTCAGTATTCTGTGTTGAACAGTACACAGGTTACCCAGGCAAATCCTCAATGGGCATGTCTTGATAATACTACTGGGTTGCCCACTGGTAACTTTTTAGTTTGCGACGGGTTTGCATTCGCTGGAACTACTGTTGTCTGGAGCCAAATAGTAGCCGTAAACAATGGTAGCCAATACAGTTTCTGCGCCTTTGTCAATAATTTAGTTAGCTCAGCGACCAACCTTGTATTCCCAGTCATTCAGGTGTTTATCAATAACGTGGCCGTGACGAATACCATCACGCTACCGCAGACTCCGGATGCGTGGGTATTAATTTCCGCACCATGGACTGCTAATACCAATTCCGCTACCATCCAGATTCGAATCTCGCAGGGTATTGAACTGGGGCGCGATTTCGCCCTCGACGACATCACGTTCAATACCTGTACGCCCCAACCCTGCAACGCCCAATTCAACTTTACCGGGATCGACAATTGCGGTACCATCAAATTTGACAACCAGTCCACTGGCGCCGCGCCCTTGCAATATGCCTGGAATTTCGGCGACCCCGCCAGCGGCGTCAACAATACGTCTACGGCGCAAGACCCGGTGCATATTTTCGCCGCCGCCGGCACGTACACCGTGACCCTGACGATTACCGCCGCCAACGGCTGCACCGATACTCAAACGGCGATGGTACAGATCGCCAACGGTTCTTTCCCGCCGACGATCATTTGCCCGTCCAGCTTTTCGGTTACCATCCCGCCGGCGAACGCGCTTTGTTCCACCGACGTTACCTTACAGCAACCGTTGATCACGCATTCGCCCTGTGCCAATGAAAACGACTTTTGTGTCCGATCTGACGGTCAGGCGCTCAACGCGCCTTTCCCCAAAGGCCCGACCGATATCACCTGTACGGTAAGCGACCAGTACGGTACCGCGAGCTGCTTTTACACTATTAACGTAGTCGATGCCACCCCACCCACCCTGAACTGTCCGCAAAACGTATCGGTGCTCGCCCTCTTAGGTCAAACCAGCGCCCCAGCCAACTGGACGCAGCCGACGGCCACCGACAACTGCCCGATGGTAACGCTCCTGACCTCGCACCAGCCGGGCGACATCTTCCCCTGCGGCGTCACGACCGTCACCTGCCTGGCAACGGACATGAGCGCCAACACCAAAACCTGCTCCTGGACCGTAACGGTGGATTGCACTGAAGGCGACTGCCGCATCCAAACCAACAACTGCTTAGCCTTCGACGGCGTGGACGACCGGGTGACCGCGGCCTCCCCGCTCAGCACCACCGCCCTGATGACCAATTTCACTGTGGGTTGTTTTTTCCGCAACGACCGGACGAACGGTGGTAATTTTTACCGGCTGTTCGGTTGGTCGTCAACCGACCGGTTCGAGGTGGGCGACCAGAATGGATTTTTAACTTTTTATTCCACCCTTTCTTCGGCGGTCGTCTCCACCGTCAATATCCGCGACGGGCAATGGCACTATTTAGCGGCGGTTAAATCGGGAACCTCGGTAACGATTTACTTAGACGGCGTTGCGGTACCCGGTTTGACCGGCATCAATGTCGGCACATTTAACAATCTGGGCGCCAATTTCCGCATTGGCGACTGGGCCGGAGCGCCGGCCGGCAGCAACTGGCAGGGTTTGGTCGAGGATTTCAAAATCTGGAACCAGGCGTTTTCCGTTACCCAGGTACAAAACGCTCCTTTTTGTAGCGCCGACCCAGCTAACACCAATCTGATCACCCACTTTTCCTTCGACCAGGGTGTTCCCGGCAGCAATAACGCCGGCCTCACTACGGCTTTGAACAGCGTGGCGGGAGGTTCCAACGGAACCCTCAGCGGCTTTACGCTGAACGGCGCCGTGTCCAACTGGGCGATTTCCGGCAGTACGCTTCCGACTTGCTCGGCGATTTCCTTTACCCGCCTGGAAGGCAATGCCGACCGCAACATTCCAGGCGTGACGAAGGTGTACGGCAGCGATATTTTCTCGGCGGGTATTGAGCGTGTGGGCAAGGATAACCACCCGACTTTCACCCGCCGGCGTCCGGACGGGAGCATCGTTTGGCGGACGAAATTCGACATCACCGGCGCCGTCAATGATTTTGTACGCACCGACGAGGGCTGTTATTTGCTGGTGGGCTATAGCCCGAGTTTTACCGACGGCAACCAGAGTTTTATCGCCAGGGTGGATGACGACGGCGACGTGGTTTGGGTAAAATTTTACGAAACCTATTCGAAACGGGAAGGATTTTTCCGCATTGTGCGCAGTGAAAATCCCGCCGAGGCGAACTTTCCCTACATCGTTGCAGGGTACCAGCGCACCAGCGACGACTTGCGCGACGATGTGATGTTGTTTTCTATCGATGCAAACGGTCAGGCGGGTAGTATGAAGAAAAAAATCGGCAAGTCGAGCGACGACGACGAACTCGCGCGAGCACTTGTGTCCTGGAATGGCAATTATATTCTGGCGGGCAGCGTGCTGAATTCCGATGGGAACCAGGGCGTCCTGTATGTTACCAATAATCAGGGCATCGTGCAGGCATCGAATACGGTCAAATACGCGAATAAAACGGCGATTTCCGACGTAAAACCGGCATCCAACACCCACCTTATCCTGGCGGGCAGTATCGACGGTCGCGGACTGCTGGCTCAGGTAAACGCCAGCGGCAGCACCAGCGGCGGCTGGGCCCGGCAGTTCCCCAATATCACATCGTTCCATACCGTGGCTATTCACCCCGGCAACGGCGATATTTATGCCGTGGGCCGGCGCAGCGGATCGGGCGTTCATAAAAACGTCATCGTCAAGGTAACGGGTAACGGAATCGCTGTTTGGGAAATATACCCGGAAATCCCCGGCGAATTGGGCTACACCCCGGGTTATCTGACCACCTACGAAGGTTTGAAAATTTTCTACACCGATGGACGGTATGGCAAACCTGGCTACCCGGCCAATGAAAACATCTTGGCCGCCATGTACGATCTGGACCCCTTGGCTGGTTGCTCTGTGGTGCTGGGTACGGTCGCCGCTTCACCGGTTCCTTTGACGCCGTCGGTTTTCAGTACGGACAATGTCAACACGACCCTGCCCGCGCCGACTGTGACGACTGGGGGAATACCCCTGGTATTGCCGGCGATCGACCCTTGCGCCGAACCCTGCGGTTGCGGATTCAGCAAAATCATTGTTTCGAATTATGTTTTCCCCGCGGGCTTCTACAAAGAAGTGAACTGCGGCGAATCGGCCGGTACCATTGACTGTGCCGCGCTGGAATTTCCCATAAAGGTCAGCGGCAGCATACGCTGTACGGGCGATTGCGCTTTCAAAGGGATGAGCTGGCAGCTGTTCCGCCCCGACGGCACAAGCGTTATTGGCGGAATACAAAAGTCCAATCCCGCCTTCAGTTTCAGCCTGAACCCGGGTTATTTCAAAACAGCGGGAGAGTATACCATCAAAATGACGGGTAACTGCGGTACAGAAAGCTGCGCCTGCGAGATTCGGATAACAATACCGGAATGCCCCGATTGCAAATGTGATCCGGTATTAGCGAAGGAATTGGGTAAAAATTTCACTGTCATCCAATATCCGGGCTGTACATTTACTTTCACACCAGGTTCCACATCCTTTGACGAAGACTGTGATGAGATCACCTGGTTGGTAGCGGGCCCCCCAGATCCGAATAATTTTGTAGAATTTGCCAAAACTAAGGGTACACAATCTGCAAAATATACCTTCTCCGGCTCAGGCATCACACAGTATGCCATTCAATTGCAACTCACCAGAAAGACGCCGATTCAAACCTGCACGTACTACCGCTATTTTACCATTGAGGTCGATTGCTCGCTGCTCCTGGCGCCCGGAACATCTTACGACCGATCCGGTGCTATCTGCGATCTCACCCAGCTCATCAATGGCGATTTTGACATAGATGCAGAAGCCGGCGGTATGGCTCAGGAAGGCAGTATCTGGGAATGGGATGAAAGCGCCGGAAACCCGGAAGTGGTGCTGGGCGCCGGAAACGACAACTCCAATATCGTGCTGATGCGCGGTAATTTTGGTCATCCGGATATCCTGTATCAGGACACCATGACTATCGCCAAAGGCAGAAACCGGTTGTTTATGACCGCGCGCCTGACGCCGGAATTGCTTGTGGGCGGCAGTGAATTAGTGGTGCGGGTGTCTGCGGAGCGACAGGATTCCGTGCGCTGCACCGGGGGCAGTTGCCAGGAAATTGCCCGGATTGCCCTGCCTGCTGTAGATTCCGCCGTTTGGCTGGCCTTTACCGTCTACGACTCCGTGGAAATCGACGCGCAATTCTTCAGCATTCACGTAGAAAACCCGTTCTTCGAGGATGATCTGGCCGTGAAATCGGCAGTGGAAATCGACCAGGTATGTCTGGAGTCATTCAACTTTGTCTCTGTTTCGGAAACAGGCCTGGCACGGGAGATAAAACTGTATCCCAATCCCACTACCGGCACTCTAACCCTCGAATGGCAGAAAGTGTTGCCGGCAGGTGCGCAAGTACTCCTGTTCGACGCTGTGGGCCGCATTGCCCGGGACATTCAGATACCGGACGGCGCTACCCGGTTGGAGATCAATTTGACCGATCAGCCAACCGGTATTTACTTCGTGCAAATGCAAACCAAGGGCGTACCATTTAAAATGGCAAAAGTGGTGAAAGTGGCCGATTAGACCGGACATGGTTTCATTCGTGTGGGGCGAATTTTTAATTCGCCTACTCGCGGGCGGACTTGTAGCGTTTTCCGCTCGCGAGCAGGCGAATTACAAATTCGCCCCACAACAACACCTAACGGGGCCACCCCACCCCAATCACCCCTTCCCCACTCATTATCCGCGACGCACCGGCTTCATTATACACCCGGCAACGCCACGCAACCCGCAGTTTTCTGGTCGGCAGGCCGTTTTCGTTTTCCAGGTAATCCTCCAGTTCTAAAATTTGGAAAAAATTGACCGGAAAAGACTGCTGCGCGATCCGGTCGCTGCGCCAGACAACACCCTGCGGATCGATCCACTCGATGATGGGGCCGCCTGCCAGCGACGGGTTAAAGGGCATTGCCACGGCTTCGACGTTGGCGGTTCGGATTAAGGAAAAAGAGAGCGGTAGTTGGCTCAGGGAGGTCGAGGCCGTACACCCCCCGGCCGTATTGGTCACGGTCACGGAATAGGTCTCGGCAGGATCCAGTGGCACCTTTATAAATTCGGTTGTGTCCCCGGTATGCCATTTAAACGTGTGCGCACCGGGGGAAAGCGGAATAACGAAGAGGTTGAAAGCGGTATCCACTTGGGCGCTAATAATACAGCGGGTACAAAATATATTTTCTTCCGGCAAAAACAACTGACTGCTTTTAGTGACATAGCCCGTGGAATCAAGTATCTCAACGGCGACCTGAAACGGTTCCCTGTTACTCAGGTAGGTCAGTTCCTTACCGGAACCATACAAGGAATCGTTGATAGACCAGGTTACTTCAGTCGGGTTTTCCACATTGAACTCAAGCCCCAGATGCGTTTGAAAACTAATCAGATCAGAAGCTTTAAAATACATGGGAAACTCTCCTGTATACCATGTAGAATCAAAATCATTCCCCGTGTCATTATTCCGCCAATAGAACGTCAGGCTCCCCGGGCAATCGGCATCCGGACAGGTGGCGTCGGCAAAACTGCCGGACAACTCCCAGACTTCGTCCTGACCCAATTCAGCCCGGGTAAACATATAGGTCGTTTGCAAACCCGCTGTCAGGGAATAGGTCGCGCTATCAATCTCATACGCTACCATAAACACCGGATCCGGCGAAGGCCCCGGCGGGCCATCGGCCTTTGAGCAGGTCCAGAGTGTAAAGACACAGCAACTAGCAACCAACAGGGTTGTCAAATTCTTTGTGTGTGTATTCATTGTTGTTAAGCAGTAGGACAATTTTATCTCACCTGTTTAAATAAAAAACCGCACCCTTAATTCACCCCATAGCGGGCCTCTGCGAGGGATACTAAAGTCTGATGATTGTAAAAGAGTGCCCGGCTGGTAGTGTAACCGCAGGCCTACCCCGAGCCGGTTGGTGGGCTGCCATTCCGCCCCGGCAAACACGCTGGCGCTGAATTGGGTAAAATAACGGTTGGCCAGCCTGATTTTTTGGGAACCGGTCAATGCCGGATCGGGCGCCAGGGAGGTTTGGCGAAAACGGTCTTCCCGTCCCTGAACGGCGGTTAAAAGGGTCGGCATGGCGCCCAGTTCAGCGTTTATAGTTTTCCAGCGGTACTGTACGTACACGGGAAGTTCCAGCCAATGGGTGCCGGACACCCGCTGTTGCGGCCAATCCCAGATATAGCCGAAACTGTAGCGGAATTGCCCAGAATCCATTAAATCCAACGTATCCGGAAATCCGCCCTGCCGCCAACGCCAAATCAGGTCGGCATTCCAGGAAAATGCCGAGCCTTTGCGCTGGAAGCGCGCACTGAGGCCGCCGCCGATGCCGGGGCTTTCGTCCTGCAAATGGCCCGTAGGCGTGGAGCCCGACGCGATCACGCCCAACTGCATGCGCCAGTTGCGATGACGTTCGGGCGGTGTTTCGGCAATTGGAAGAGCAGGCTTGCGGGGGATGGAAAGCCGTGGCAACGGCCGTTGCAGGAGTTGAAAAATGGTGGGGAGAAAGTTCAGCGGCGTAGTTGGAAGAGGGACTTTACGTTCGGCGGCTTCACTGTTGTTAGTTGTCCGCGCCTGGGAAACCCCACCCCGACCCTCCCCCGAAGGGGAGGGAGACGTAACGTGTTCCGTATCGCCCTCTGCTGCATAGGCAGGGTCAATTAACGCTGCTTTTATGCTCATTTCGGGGGTATTTCTGTTGAGCGAAAGTGAAGCATCCGGGGTCGAAGGCCTCGACTTGACCTTATTCCCGAGACCTTTGGCCCCGGATTCCTTCTCCCGAGAACCCGGGATCAAAATGACAGCCCGTTCTGTGGCAGGTTTTTGAATCCCTGATGAACCCTGCTTAAATATATTCCCGGCGATCCGGGAACTGCTATCCGGTAGTTGCTCTTTCCGTAAAGGTTTATTAAGCGTCAATTCCTGACGGGGCTGTTTGGCGTTATCAGACTCCCCGGAAATCCCAATCAATTTATCCGCATGTTGTACCGGGGCAGGTATTGGCTGCGCCGTATCTGAAGCAGCACGTGCAGGAGATTCGGCCGGGCCGCCGGCCATCCACCAAACGGCAACCAAAGCCATCCCCAGCCCGCCGGCCAGCCACCACCAAAACAGTCCGCGGCGGCGTTTGCGGCGTTCATCGGCTTCAATGAGCGTCTGTGCCTGAAGCCAGTACTCCTCCCGGAAGGCAAACCGTTGCGCCGGGTCGTCTTCAGCAAATTTGTGCTGTAAAAATTCGTCCAATCGATCCTTGTTTTCCATTTTTAGCGTACCGATGTATTTTCAGGATGTTCCAGCCCGGTTTTGATCCAGTCGCGTAGCTGGCTCCGGGCGAAGCTGACGTGCCATTTGGACGTTCCTTCGCTGATGCCCAGCATGGTGCTGATCTCGGCATGGCTGTATCCATCGAGTGCAAAAAGATTAAATACCTGCCGGCTCACGGGCGGCAGGCGCTGCAACAGGTTTTCCAGTTGTTCCGCGTCGAAACGGCGGTCGGCTTCGTTCCAGTCTACGCCACCCACGCCGGGTTGTTGTTCCATTTTTTCCGACAACAGCACCGTGTCGCGCCATTTGGCTTCCCGCCGGAACTGGTCAATCAGGGTATTGATCTGAATCCGCCGTATCCAGGCCTCAAACGGCGCTTCGGGCGGGTAACGGTGCAGGTTTTGCAGTATTTTCAGGTATCCGTCGTTCAGTGCCGCCAATGCATCGCTCTGGTCGCTCCGGTAGCGCAGGCATACCGACATCAATACCGGGAAACATTGCCGGTACAGTTGGTATTGCGCTTTGCGTTCGCCCTCCCGGGCAGCAAGCAGGAGTTCGGGTGTGACAGTCATACAAATAAGCAGTGCGGAACAAACATAAACCTATTACGCGGGAAGCAGGGCAGCGGTTGGGTGAGGGGAAAAATTAAAGTCAAAATGTAAAATTTAAAAGTCAAAATGTAAAAGGAACGTAGCGTACACGGTACGTGTGCCCTTTTACATTTTGACTTTTACATTTTGACTTTTACATTTTACATTTTGCCTTTAAAACTTTCTTTCCACCGCACCCGCACCCCTACATAAAATTCCCGCCCACGCGTGGGTCCCCAGGCAAACGAGGTGTCGAAGTACGGGCCGAAAGGATTTTCCCAACTCAGGATCGGGCGTTTCTGCCGGAAATCAAACACGTTTTCGCAACCGCCGAATATTTCCAGGCCTCGTTTGAAGGTATGGGTATATTGCATGCCGACAAGGGCGAACGAGTTGGAAAAATCGGGCAGCCGGTAGGCTTCCGGGTTTTGGCGGGTATCGGGCAGGCGCTGCCGGCCGTACCAGTGCAGGTTGAGATCAAACTGCCAGAGCGGTTCCGGGGAGTGCAAACTCGCCACGCCAAGCACGCGGTGGCGGGCATTGAAGGGCAACAACACCTTTTCGCCGTTGGGGCGGCGCCACACATCGAGGAAGTTGTACGCGGCGCGCAGGTCCGCCCGGCGATTGATGGCAGCGGAAAGTTCGGCCTGAAACCCGTTAGACACCGAAGGACCCGTGTAGTTGGCGATAATAGCCTTACCCGGGTCAGTATCGTAGTCGGGGAAAAACTGGTTCTGAAAACGCGTGTGGTACAGGTCGGCGGTGGCGGTAAATTGGGTAGCGCCGAGCGTCCATTTTTGGGTGGCGTTGAGGCCCATGTTCAGGGCACGCTCGGGGCGCAGGGCTTCGGCAAACACGATGTCGCGCCCGCCGGTGAGCAGGTTTATATTTTCGGAAAAAAGATTGACGGTGCGCCAGCCTGTACCGATGGAGGCGCGCAGGTCGGTATTGGGCCGGGGTTGGTAACGCAGCATGACTCGCGGCGTCGCATACCAGCCGAAGGTATTGTGGCGGTCGGCGCGCAGGCCGGTGATCACGGTAAGTTTGGCGGCAGGAAAATTGAAAACACTTTCCGCAAATACGCCGGGGATGTTCTCCTCGCGCCGGTACGCGCCGGCAAAGCTGCGCGGGAGGGTGTCCGACGAAAAGGTAATGTCTTCGTCGAGGCGCAGATGGCGGTAGCTGATACCTGTTTTCAGGTCGTGTTGCCGGTTTTTGCCCCAAAACAGTTCGTATTGCAGGTTGGCGTAAGCGCTGTTTTGCCGGCCCTGATAATGCAGCACGCCGAACCAGGAGTCCTGCACCTGCCGGAACCCGCTGGCCAACAAACTGATTTTGCGGTTGGCATCGAAGCGGTAGCCGGTTTTGGTGAACAGCTCGGGCTGCCGGAACGCGACGGCCTGTCCGTAGGCGGCAGTACTGCCCCGGCCGGTTTCGGGGTCGAAGGTTTTTTGCCCGCCGTTGCGTTTTTCATCCACGTAGCGGGCGCCGATAAAGGCGCTCCAGCCGTCTTCATTTTCTTTGCGGTAGCGCCACTTGTTGTACATGCTGTAACGCGTGAGCAGGGGCAAGTCGAGAAAGGTGTCGTCGTCGCGGTCCCATTTGCCGCCCGGCTGCGAGGTGTGCAGGGCGAGGTAGTTGTTCCACTTTGTTTTTTTGACAGAAACCGCCGCGTTCAGGTGTTTTTCGCCAAAACTATTGACTAATAAATCGGCCGTAAAAGGTTCGGCCGTACCGCCCTCGCGGGGGAATACCGTGATTTGCCCCACCATACCTTCATAGCCTTGCACGACGCTGTTGGCGCCTTTCACCACCCAGATATTTTCGACCATGCTGCCGGGTAAAGTGCCGGTGCCGTAGGTGTAGCTGAGGCCCTGAATGAGCGGCAGCCCATCGACCAGCACCTGGTTGTACACGCCGCTGAGGCCGAGAATACGCAGTTCTTTGGCGTTGGTGAGAATATTGGTGGTTTGCGGCTGCACGCTGCTTTGGGTTTCGAAGCACCCGGCGAGGTCGCAACAGGCCGCTTTGCGCAGTTCGTTGCGGTTGATGATCTCGGTTTTGATGGGTTGTAACACGGAGATATAAGCCCCGGTGTTTTCGTCGCGGACGGTCACTTCCTGCAAGGTGACGGCAGCGGACATCGCCAGTGCCCAGTAGGCCGAAAAATCGTCGATGGCGAAGGTGTCGCGGGCGCCTCCGAAAAGGGCGACCAGATATACCGGTTTCCGCGTAGTATCGGCCGGGAGCGGAATGCCGAATTCGCCTTTGTCGTCGCTGCGCGCACCGATGGTCGTACCGGCCCACACGACGGTGGCGCCGGGCAGGGGTATTTCTTTGACATCGGTGACCTGGCCGTAGAAATATTGGGCAGACAGGCCACCGGGAGCGAGGAGGAGGAGGAGGATTGGGAGGGCGAATTTGCAGGTGGTGTTATTTGTCATTCGTCATTATTCGTCATTCGTCATTATTCGTCATTGAGCGTCATTCGTTGTCATTAGTAAAGAACCAACTAAATCCATTGGTATTTCGCCCTGCGTGTTCAACCCCTCCCCCATCCCCTCCCCCGAAGGGGAGGGGGGCATGCACTTACGTTGCTTATTGATTTTGATTACGAAAAACTCTAAAGAAACACGAAATCAAGCCCCCCTCCCCTTCGGGGCAGGGGATGGGGGTGGGGTTGAACACGCAGGGCTACACCTCAAACAACTTAATTTACACTATCATTCATTATTATACTATTCCGCCTTTTCAAGCGCCTTCAGCAGTTCCTCGGCTTTGCCGCCATACCGGTTCTCCGGGTCTTTGGCTATTAGTTGCAGTTGCGTTTTAGCAGCTTGGGCATCGCGGGCCTGGATATACGCCAGGGCGATGTTGAAGCGGGCTTTTTGATAGAGGGAAAGCGCGTCACGGTCCACCTGCTGAAACTCCCGGATGGCTTCCTGCGGGCGGTTTTGCTCCAGGTAACAGGCGCCGGATAACAAATGTGCCGGGTTGCGGTAATCCGGCGAAGCGGCCAAAGAGCCGGCTGTGCGCAGTGCCGCATCGTAATCCTTAGCGGTGTATTGACTGAAGGCTTGGTTCCAGGTTTGTTGATCCGGGGTTTCGATGGATGTGGAAAGCTGGGTGGAGGAGTTTAGGCGTTCGTATTGTGCGCTGTAAAGCCGTCCATAAACATCTTGTTGTGCGGATACATACCATATTCCGGCGGCTACTACCAGCAGGGCAAATGTGGCAGCAATAGCCCAGCGGTAAGGATTGGCCGCAAACATCGGCCGTACCCGGGCGGTGGATTGTGCGGTGGGGTGATCTGCCTGTGCGGAAGATACGCCCTGTGGTTGGTCTGTTTCGAGGAGGAGGGCTTGGCCTTTGGCGGCCCAACGGTTTTTGAGTTGTTGATCGCGGTGCAACGACAGGGCCTCGTAAAAGGCCAGTTCGGCGACTAATGCCGGCTCGTTGCGCAGGCGGGTTTCGAAGTCTTGCTGTTCTTCCGGCGACATGCGCTGTAACAGGTAACGTTCGATAGCGGCGGGGGCTGCTTTTTTTTCCATGGCGGTAGATAAAACTATATAAGCGGGGATGAAGAACAAAGGATGACACATCGGGCGTCGCTTTCACATACGCGTCGAATGGCGCCTTCCAATTTGGTTTTGAGGTTGTAAACAGTAGTAGAAGCTACCCGCGGTGTTTTAAATCCGTATTTATCGGCGATGGCCGCCGCTTTCAAGTCGTTGACGAAGTAATCCAGGGCTATATCTTTTTCGCGTTCGTTCAGGTCGTTCAGCGCCAGACCGAGGCAAAACTTGCGCAGGGCGCTCAGTCGGGCGTATTCTGTTTCTTCTTCTTGTAGTTCCAACATGCCGTAAGGTGTAGGTGGTGCGTCGCTGATTGTTTCTTTGCGTGTTTCTTCTGCTCTTTTCTGTTTAGTCGCGTTTCGCCGGATTTTATCAATACACTTGTTCCGGAAAGTCATGCCGAAGAAGGCGCGCAAACTACCCCGTTGCTCGAAACGGCCGGCCCAGATGTTGTCGCGCACCGCCAGCAGGGTGTCGGCGTACACTTCCAGCACGTCCGCTTCGTCCAGTTTGTGCTCCTGGAGCGCATGGCGGGCCATATCGAAGTTCCGCTCATACAGGCAGTCCAGCGCTTTTTCGGTGTCCGAATTGCGCTGCGTGATCATAACCAGCAATTCCGCTTCCGTGTAAGCCGAGCAGGGTTTTCGATGAAAACTACGGATCAATTTCATATCGGGCAAAGGTAGAAAAAAGAGGCAAAGGGCGGATTGAGTTCGAAGTTTGAAGGTTGAAGGTTTGAGGGTTAGAGGGCATAGCCATCAGGTTAAGGATTTTGAGTGCATTTTTAAAGTCAAAATGTAAAATCTAAAATGTAAAAGTCAAAAGGAATATCGCGGAAGGGAGCTTTGTGCCGGCATTTAGACCACTGAATATACCTACTCACGGTATCCCACTTTTACATTTTGACTTTTACATTTTACATTTTGACTTTAAAAGCAACAATTTTCCCTTAACCGAATGGCTATGGGGTTAGAGGGTTTGAGGGTTTCTGGTTTGGGGGTTTGAAGGTTGCGGTTGTGGTTCCCTCAAACCTTCAAACCCCCAAACCAGAAACCCGCTAACTTTATTTTCCCACTACGTCCCGCACCACCACGCTCGCCATGTGCAGGCCGAACAACGCCGGGATATAGGAAATGGTGCCGTAAAATGATTTTTTAAACCGGCTGCCGTCGGTCATCATGCAGGTTTCGAGGCTAACCAATTCGGAGGAGAAAACGACGGTAACGCCGCGGCGCAGCCCTTTCTTCTTGAGGCCTTTGCGCACCTGCTGGGCAAAGGGGCAGTTGAAGGTTTCAGAAATATCGGCCACCTGCACTTTGGAAGGATCGACGCGCCCGCCGGCGCCCATGCTGCTAACCACCCGGACGCCCTGTTGTTTGCAGGCCACGATGACGTATTGTTTGGGCTGCACCGAGTCGATACAGTCGAAAACATAATCGTATTCGTGAAATTGCATGGTTTTGATATGCACCGGCGAAAAAAATTCTTCCCGGACCGTCAGGTCCAGTTCCGGGTTGATGTCCAGCATACGGGCAGCCATAATGGCGGCTTTTGATTGCCCGACGGTACTGTGCAGGGCGGGCAGCTGGCGGTTGGTATTGGTCAGGTCCACCGTGTCGCCGTCCACGATGGTCATGCGGCCTACGCCGGCGCGGGCCAGGAACTCGGCGGCATAACTGCCCACGCCTCCCAGGCCGATGACGAGGACGTGCAGGTTTTTCAACTTATCCAGGGATTCAGCGCCCACAAGCAGTTCGGTGCGCTGTAGCCAGTGCGGACTGCCGGCCGTTTCTTCGGGCTTCTGGTGCGGATGAGGCGCCGGCTTTTTCGCCGGCTCGTTCGATTCTGGTAGCAAGGCTTCTTTTTTGGTGCAAAAGTAGAGAACGCCATCAACACTTGTCTTTGTTGCACATATTCAATTAGCCTTGTCGCAGTACACGAAGGCATCGAAATAGCATCGGCCTTGTAAACCCGGAAAGCCCTCTAAGGTTTTTCAACCAAAGCTTTTTTTGTGCCGACATTTCTACCGGCGCTTACCCGAATTGTATATAGCCCCGGACTCCAGTTCGTCGCAGAAATGTCTCTGTAGGTTCGGCCCTGTAAAAGCGAGATCGCTTGTTGTGTCACCAGCGCTCCGGCAGCGCTATACACCTGCATGTCGGCAATAATTTCCCGCTCCGACCATATTTCGAGGGTAAACCGTCCGGTGGCCGGGTTTGGAAAAACGCGCAGGTCAAACGCCTGATTATGCACAGCATCAGACTCAGGCGCTATCCGGTCATCTCCCTCCTGAACGATTACCCCATCCGAAAAACAGTTTGTCGGTGTAAATCGTAGTGTGCCGCGCGGCCCGCCTTCGGCCAAGGTTGCCTGCATCCGCATGACTTGTCCCCAGGTAAACAGATACTGGGCGGTGTCGGGCGTATTATCCATCAGATTGGATAACATTTCCACCGGATTGCCGTCGCAGGTGCTGATATGTTGATATCCATAAGCAGGCAGGCCGAAATTGGGGGCGTTGTGAATGGGGGTATCTTCCAAGTAGTCGTCGGCACAAGGGTATTGTTCGTTCCAGAGTTCGTACAAATTGAGATAACTACCCATGAGATGGGTGAGCGTTTTGCCCAGATGATAAGGATTGGTCTTGTCGGCCACAACCCGCCCAAAAAAGCGGTCATCGATTACGATGCCGTCTGTTGCCGGAGGGCCGCCGGGCATTTGGGCAAAACCCGCGTAATCGCCTGCCAGGCGGGCTATCCAGATATTACAATACCGGGCAGGGGCCCAGGCATCGCTGCCGCCGCTTTCGGACTTGCCTATCGAATTATCGTCGGTTCGCCACACCCGCGGTACGCCCGCAGGTTGAACAACGCCGGTCGTGGGCTGCCCGTCCGGGCCGGTCGTGGCCATGCAGAACCGGATCAACGGCCGGCCGGCGCGTTCGGCGAAGCGTTCCAGCCGGTCCGCCTCTTGCCGGTACGACTGCCTATCGGCTTCTGTTCCGGTTATATTGCCGAGCGTGTCGACCAAAGTAGCCGGGCTTTGATACGATTTGGCCAAATAGGGGTGGTCCGGCGCAAAAAAGTCAGTATTCAGCCGGTCCAATTGCGCCTGAAGATCGACGGCCGTGGGCGGTGGCGTGCCGTCGGGCAAGGGCATCAGGTGGAAAACCACAGCCACGGTAATGGTGTCGATACGCCCGGCACTGCGAAAATCGGCCGTAAATCGCTCGATGGCCGACATCGTCTCTGCCACATCCGGTGCAGTCAGTTGCAAATAGCGCAGCCGGGCTTGAGTGGCATACTGCCGGTGCTCGGGCGGGTCGGCTTGTTCCGATTGTGCCATGCCTGCAAACGGCAGCAAGAGACCGAACAATATGACGAAGAATTGTTTTTGCATGATTCGGGTTGTTGTATTGTTCAGAATTCTTTGGCCACGCCCAGCTGGAGCAAAAAGCGGTGGTGCCGGGCGCCGATACGGCTGAACGACAGCGGGCTGCGTTCCTGGTAATTGAAGGCCAGGCTGTAGCGAAGCCCCAGGGACAACGACAACCCGTTTTTGGCTGCCATCGACACACCTGATTCCAACAAAACACTGACATCGTTGTGCGTAAAAGCGGTTGTGGCGTACGGGGCGCCATCGCGGGTATAGGTCGCTTTTTTATCTGTCAAAAAGCCGACGGCCATACCCCCGGCTACAAACGGTTTTATACGCCGGACGCCGATCTCCCGGCGCAACAAGCCACCCAGTTCCAACAGATTTTGATCGGCTGAATAGTCGAGTACCACGCGCGGGTCCAAGGCGTTGTACGTATCGAATGAATAGGCAGCGCGCACCGGCCGCCGGATGTAGGAGGCTTCCGGTTGAAAACTCAGGTTTTGGGTGAGCGGTATCCGAAAAAATATCCCGCCCGAAAAGCCGACCTGGCCGGAAAAGTCATAATACACTTCGTCCATTTTTGGGGTGGATAGAAATACGCCGGCCTGGAGGCCGTAGGTTGCATTCTGGGCAAGGAGTGAACTTGCAGCGAATAGGGCGCAAAGGGTGAGGATCGTTGTGGTATTGAGCATGGTGGATTTTGAGTTACATGGTTGATTATTGTCTTGTTAACCTGGATTTTTTGCGTTCCACAGTTGCTAAAATTATTCTCCACCGGTATAATTATTTAAATAACACTCTTTCTAAGTGGGTTCAAATAGTTAAAATTATTTTTTTCAAGTCTTTCTTCTAATGCCTCCACTCCGTATTTTATTTTATATTCCCGCTCTTGCGTGGTGATTGGAATCAACCAATAAAATTTTATTACACTTATGTTATTGGTAATTTCAAAATTTTCAAGAATAGGTCCGTCAAAATATGGCAACGAGATCAATCCAAATTGACAATCAGAACCTTTTTGCCATGGTCGACCAAAGTTAACGGTGTGCCAAAGATTTAACTTATCATCTGATGTGAGGTGATAATAAGCCACTGCTGTTAATAGTTCAACAATGCTTTTGTCTCGTTCTAACGAAAAAATGTGCAATTCCAATTTACCATCCTTTTTATCAGACATTCCTGCAGTAACATATGTCCAAAATTTTCTTCCTAAGGTAGGGCTAAATTCTAAAATCGTAAAATCTTTAAAAGCCCCAAACATAGGGCCTTCATCAAAAGAAACCATGCTGGTTTTATTTAGCCAACACTTTTCATAGTGTTTGATAATTTCAGGTGTATTATTCATTTTATTTCCCGAACCATAAGTTTTTCCAATTTGATAATGGCCAGAATAGATGTATAAAAATGATTGGCCTGGTTAAGGATTATTTTTGGAGGAACGTCAGTCAAAAAAGTGCATTAAGAAAGAGGGTTCCATTTTGAACGTGATAAACACCATTTTCATACCTCCTGCATGGGTTATAAATAACATTTGAAGCATGATTCCATTTTTTTGCAGTGTTTTCCCATTCATTATAATAAATATTTTTCCTTTCCTGAAATATAACCTTGTCTTTAATAACCGAAAATTGTGTTGGTAGCACTGAAGTGTCTGGCAAAAATAGCCGTTCATTAGATGAAGATGATATAAATCCTGCGTTTTTTTTCAATGCCTGATAAGTAATTCCGCTGGTAGGATCAACTACGGTGTGTATTTGCGTTTCAAAGAGCCAATTATCTTTTTCAGCTACTGTCATTTGAGAAAACTCGTCATTAAAGTAGAATTTTTCTTGGTGTTTATCTATAAATAGAGATATAAAATTGAAATCTTCTTCTAATAAGTAACTTTCCTGGCTCGTTGCAAAAACAACTGTATCCAAGGGCTCTAAATCAAAATTGAAGTTTATTAAATAAATATACTTTTTGTTTTCTACGTTATATTGATTTTTCTTATTAAATGATATAATTGAAATCCCATCTTGACGAGTTAATAAGTTTAAATAGGTAAAACTGTCATACCTTATATAAACTGAATCTATTTTTTGATCATTTAAATCTATTTTAATAAGATTCTCTTTGTCATAATAGAAAAATAAATCTCCGTCTATATTTAATGCATAACGGTTCTTTTTAATTTCATTAACCCCAACCTCATATTTGCTAACTATGCTTTTTTCTTGCGAACATAAAATATATATATTAAGAATTGAAGGCAAAAGTGCTGCCAATATTAATTTTTTCATGGTTAGGTAAATTTACTTTTTTTCATAGTATGCAGATCTGGCGGCTTCACTGATAACATCCCATCGCAAAAAAGTAGAACTTGGTGAGACGGAGCTATCTTTAGGTACTCTAGCAGGCAAACTACCAGATGTTGATGGCACTTCTGAGCCATAGATGGTGTTTGGGTCAGGACTGGTTACAATGTTAACATGAAATCCATTATTTGTCATATAGCCTGGCTTAGGAATTCCCATAATTTTCTCCATATCATTCATTATAGATTTAGCATTCGTAGTTTGTTTTACTATTTTTTCAAATTCTTCTGGGCTCGAAGCTATATCACTTGAAGAAGATATTGCTTTACCATCAACACTTGTAAAGGACACTTCTAAGTTATTTTCCGAGGAATATCTTATTAACAATGTAGTTGCAAGGTCTGCGCAATCAAACTCCTCTGCATTTGTTTTCATATTTTTAATTTCTGAATCTACAAAATCGCTATACCCTTCGAAATCTTGCGCATCCCATTGCCTTGTAACTGGCCAAGAAGAATCCCCTTGAATATCAACTATATTGAGCGGGTTTGATAAAAAACTATTATATGGTGTAGTGTTTGAAAATTTGTTCGCCAACGGGTCCACACTCCACCATCTCCCTACGCTCGCATCATACCACCTCGCCCCATAGTCATTCCAATTCAACCCAAAATCATCATTCAACTCCTTCCCATTGTACTGATACCGGTTATCGATCAAACCGGTGTTGTTCATCCACCCATAACTCATATTCATACCAAAGGGATAATAGTGGTTTTCTTGTAAGATATCCCCTGGCACATCCACAATACTATTGGCATTCAGATCGGCAAAAGTCAGGCGGGCATTGCCGAGGTGGTCTTTTATAGTGTACTCATATTGGTAATTCGATCCGCCGAGCGGGGTGATACGTCCTTCGGCGTGGTAAATAGACTCTAAAGTAAGCGTTCCGCCGCCGCCGTTGGTGCGGTATTCAAGGCCGTTTATGTGGCCCTGGACGTACAGCGCACCTCTCTCAACTGTCAATCATGACAATCATTTCAATGAACGTCAAATATTGCCTTATTACTATAATCCTTTATTATTTCATTGGTCCTTGCAAAAGTCATTAACCATGTCAAAATCAAGTTCATTATCAACTATTTTTCATGGGCAATGCATGCTTCCTCATATTCTGATTTATTGAATTTTTACGCTATGTTTTCAATTTCCTTACCCTAAAAATCATGCGGTTTGTAAAAATGTCCAGTAGTGTGGAGAGCAGGTACTGTTGATGTAGGTACGCCTGCGGACTTTGTACTAATAGATTCTATCGTTCAAGCATCGGGCTTAGTTATGATTTTCAGAAAGGCATGCTTCCTTGTAATCAAGGACTTGGTTCTTAAATTGAATATCTAAAAAAATTTTAATTCTATTGTAGTCAATATCAGATGGCACGTCAACTGCAAAATAAGGCTGCCCTTTCATATCTTCCCATTGGCAACCTAATTGTTCTAGTTTATTAATGACTTTTTCAGATTGTTTACTATCAAAGAATATGATTTGAATTGTTGAATGTCCTGAGGTCTCTATTAAATCGTCAAAATACAAAACACCTTGGTCGTTTTCAACGCTAATAATATCTCCCATCGCTAAATTAGGTGCATAAAATGGTATATTATCTACTTTATAAGAATTGTCATCTATTTTTACAACCCAAATAATTTCTTCTGATAGATGGCCTTCTAAATCCTTATACGTTAATACTACTTTCTCTTTCATCAATTATTGCTTTTTTTGTTATTACAATCACGACATAAAACCTGTCCATTATCTGGTGTACCACTGCCTCCTTTTGATTTTGCTTTGATGTGATCAACTTGCCGCTCATTTTTTGCAGGTATCACCCCTTTCTTAGATTGAGAAGCAGGAGATGTATTAGTATCGCAGGTTTCACATTTAACAACCCCACTATTTTTTGCTTTGTTTACATCAATAACAGCCTCTTTCCCTGCCTTTGTAAAGTCTTTCCCCGGCCTCTCAACTTTGTATTACCCAGAAAATAGCTATATTGAAGTGCGAAACGTTTGCAAAAAGAGCCGCTCGTTACCTCAATTGAGTCCAGTGCTTTTTTGGAGGTGGGGAATTGGGTTGTACTGAAAAACACTGATCCAAATCTGTCCTGTCAGTATTGGCTGTAAACGTAACCGTTTCGGTGGGAGAAGTTATGCTTGTTAAGCGCCATCCGGTAATATTCGAACGATTGGCGTATTTGTATGGGGGTGCGATACCAACCAATCCTGTGGAAGCCGCACTACTGCCACCGTTTACATTGGTATAGGTATAAGAGGCCAGACTTAAATAAGAATAGTTCTCAGCGGCATAATTCAACACGATAGAGAATTTTCCATCATGGGTCTCCACCCGGCGCAAATACCACGATGACGGAGCTACGCTGGAAGTGTAAGGTGGGCTGTCAAATTGGTTGAATTCCAAACCGGCACGACCTGTTTCAGTCGATAAACGCCCAAAAATAGCCGGCTGACCGTAAAAATTAAAGGGAAAAGAAAAAAAGCAGGCAAGCGTAATGAAAAGGCGGAAAAGGGAGTAAAATGGAGGCATGGGTATCCGGTTTTTGTATTGAGATACACAAATATAAATAGCCGGCCGATCCACTTGCAATATGGGATTAAAACTTTAATTTTTACCCAAACTTCAAACCTGCTTTACACCGGACTATACCTGATGGGCAAAGGCAGTAAGTTTAGTTAGATATAAAGCAACTGAATGTGGCTTCCTCTGTCAGTTCTGATTCAAAAATACGAACGGAACGTGGGTTCAGTCTTCGCCCCGCAGGAATAATCAGGCCGGAACCATCCCAAAAACTTCCCGGAAATTGACATGTATTTGCTCCAGCAGCTGATCCAGCGTCCAGCCGCGAATTTCTGCTGCCCGGGCATACACTGCCTTGATATCCAGGTTATGATCATCCGTTTCCAGAAAAAGCTGTGCTGCCGGGATCGTGCGAAAAGCGCCGGCCGCCGGGCTGTTGGCGAGCAGCAATGCCGGGCCGAAGGAAAGAAAATAGCCGGCGTCGAGCAACATCCGGGCTGTTTGCTGGTGTTTATTGAAGCCGTGAAATATCGCAGGCGGTGTCGTCAACGCGGGAGACATCGGGCGATTCAACAACTGAACAACTTCGCCGTAAGCCCGCACACAATGAATGATCAGGGGTTTGCCGGTCTCGGCCGCTACGCGGTGGCAAATCTGGAAAGCCGAAATTTGCCGGTCCCAGGGCGCGGCGGCGGCTTTGTCTAACCCGGTTTCGCCGACAGCGAGGCAGCCGTCTTGCGCAACTTGTTCCCGAAGCCAAAGTTCCGCTTCTTTTAAATCAATGTTTTGTAGGTGCCAGGGATGCAGGCCGGCAGAGAAAAAAGGTGTTTTTCCGCTGGCCACTTTATCATAAAATACGCTTTCAATTTCAAACACCTCCGGATCTCCGGCAGGACGATGGGTATGCAGGTCAATATATTGCACAAGGAAATTATCAAAAATTTTATTTGGCAGAAGATATTTTCTGCTCCATTACAGGCCACAAAATAAGCTATTTAGTTTAAAGTTTGAAGTTCAAAGTTTGAAGTCTTGGTTTGGAACTTCAAACTTTGAACTTCAAACTTCAAACTTTTTTACTCCCTGCACTTCTCCATGATTTCATGGAAAATATCATGCGCCTGGGTGATCATCGTGGTCAGTTCGGCGTCCGTTTTATTGGCTTTAACCGCCTTTTTGATTGATTTGCATTGTTTCACCAAACGCTTCAGGGTATCGGCCGTTTTCGCCGGATTATACCCCTGGGGCACTGCGGAGGCTTTCCACGTCTTGGCTTTTTCAAGCAGTAAACCGGCCTTTTCCCGCAGCGGCTGGAGTTTTCCAACCTCTGCAGAGTGGAATGTGGCACTCATCACATCGTGAAAATCATGCATTTCTTTCCATACTGCTTTTTCTTGCGCGTACGAGTCCCGGGATAAAAAAGCGAATAGAACAAGGAGGATAAAACTGAAATAATGTTTCATATTAAATTGGTTTAGAATTATTTGGGGGCGAAAATAGTTCGGCGTTAAATCGCCTGCCAATGATTCATCTCATCACGGGTGGTGATTCATTTTCTGCAGATACCATGAACAGAGGCCGGCCCGAAATCCGGGCCGGCCTCTGTGTGTGCTTTTTTCTTAAAACTGACTCTACTTATTTTATTTCTTCCGGTTTCTTCCCAGCAGCTTTCACTATAAAGAACAGTACAGTGCCTACCACCGCGAAATTTACCACGGCATTGATGAAATTACCTACTTTAATGTTCCCGATCACGAGGTAAGAAAAGTCCGGATTGCCGGTGATCATACCCAGAATGGGTGAAATGATGTCGTTTACCAGGGAGTCGACGATCTTTCCAAAGGCCATGGCAATGATCACGGCCACGGCGAGCGAGAGCACATCAGCCCGGAAGAGAAATGCTTTTAATTCCTGAATCATACGTTTTTCGTTTTGATGAAAAAATAAACGGTTGTTGGTTTAGTGCCGTAAATGTAATTACATCTTCCAACACAAACTAAGGGTTCGTCCAAAATAAGGTCGCGGCAATCCGGTCGGCCAACAATTTACCTGCGCGGGTCAGGCGGTAATTTTCACCGTTTTGTTCCACGGCGCCATCGCGCAGAAATGGTTCGATTTCTGCCTTGAAATAAGCCGCAAAGGTTGTTTCAATATCAGCAATATGGCGCAGTTCGCAACCCCAAATAGTGCGCAGCCCCGTCATCACATACTCGTTGTACCGTTGGGCCGGCGTCAGCACTTCCCGTTCGTAAGGCACTTCGCCGGCCTCCAATGCGCGCAGGTACTTCGCATTGTTGGCCACATTCCACTGCCGGCTGTTTCCATCGAAGGAGTGTGCAGAAGGGCCCACGCCCAGGTACGGCGCACCGCGCCAGTAACTGCTGTTGTGCCGGGCATATCGCCCCGGCAAGGCAAAATTGGAAATTTCATAGTGCTCGTACCCCCGCGCTGCCAGCGTATCCTGCAGGTATTCGAATTGCCGGGCCGCTTTTTCATCATCCACGGTAGGCGACTTGCCTTCGCGCACAAAATGCGCCAGCGCGGTGCCTTCTTCCACGGTCAGACAATAGCAGGACAAATGTGGAATGCCTTCCTCCAGGGCAATGCGCACGTTTTCGGCCCATTGCGCATCGGAGGTAGTGGGCGCCCCGTAAATCAGGTCGATCGTCAGGTCGTGGAAACCGGCAGCGGCGGCATCCCGCAGGCAATGCCGGGCGTGCGCTGCCGTATGTGCCCGGTTCATCCAGCGCAGGTCGTCGTCGAAAAACGACTGAATCCCGATGCTCAGGCGGTTGACGGGGGTGTAATGGCGCAGGTCGTGCAGTTTTTCTTTCGTGAGGTCGTCCGGATTGGCTTCCAGGGTAATTTCCGCATCGGCGGCCACGCGATACAGGGCATTTATTTTTTCAAAAATCCGTTCCAGTTCCGGCAAATCCAGCAACGATGGCGTACCCCCGCCGAAATAGATTGAACTCAACTCCGCGCCGCCGAGATAGTCGCGCTGCAACTCCAGTTCGTGCAAAATAGCCTCCACCATAGCCGGTTTGCTCCGCAGAGTGGTGGAAAAGTGGAAATTGCAGTAGTGGCAGGCCTGCTTGCAGAAAGGGATGTGAAGGTAGAGTCCGGACATAAGGGAAAAACGGGTTGGCGGGTTTAACGGGTTGGGCGAGGACGATGGCTTCAAATACGGCTCAACAGCGCTTTAAATTCCGGCTCCAGTTGCTCAAAATCATATTTATTTAAGGTGGCATTGCCGTACCAGGTATATTCGTATGCCCGGGTGGCTGCCCGAAAAGGCTGGGCCAAGTGGTGGTTATTCATTTCGCGCAGGTAATCGCGGTTCGTTTTTTCTTTAGACCACTGAATGGCGCCTTTTTGGGATAACTCTTTGATAATTTGCAAAAAATAAAGCCGCACCGCCAGCGAATAATTTTGTTGTGCCAGCGCTTCGCGCAAAAAACGTTCGAGGTCGGTTTCGAGGATGTAGGCATCTAAATTGTCTAGGGTAATCTCCGCGCCGTCGCGGGCGATTCTGCGGTTGCGGGGCTGATTGATCATCCGGTAAATACCATACCCGATGGCGGCACAGGCAATTAAAATGGCCAGTATCTGGAGCACATTGCCCCAAAACTGGGACAAAGAACTCCAGTCGGGTCGTGGCGAATTGCGCTCTTGGGGGGTGTCCGGCCGCTCCGGCTTGGGCTTTTCTGGCAGGTCGCGGCTGTAATCCAGCGCACCGGCAGCATCGCGCCATTGCTGTTCCGGCACTGCGCGGCGCTCCACGACCGGTTCCGCAGCCGATTGGGCAGTAAGCAGGAATGGCAGAAAACAAAACGTGATGTAAAACAGGATGTATCGCATGGACGTGTATGGCACGTTTTTTTAATTAGACTTGAGGCTTGTTATCTTTCAACGCATTATAATAAAAATCAAGTTTTTTGTAACTACTTACCCCCTATTCCCCGGTGGTTTTCCGACGCTGGCAGGTCTTCGACACTGCCAGGTCAGTAGTGTCGAAGACCTGCCAGCATCGAAACCCAAGTTTCGTGTGCAGCCCCCAACTATTTTTGATTTAAGATTACATGATTGTTGATTTTTGATGTCGCGGTACACGCTAAGCACATCAAAAATCAACAATCATGTAATCTGCAATCTTAAATCAAAAAATCGGATTCGGACTAATGACATATGACGCAATCCCTCCCCCCTACTCCCTTGCCAGCCCACGTATTTGCCGCACCGCCCCCACCTGCGCTATCCCTTCCCGCAAATGTGCCGCGTCGGCGATTTCACGGGAAGAAAAATAATGCATAGCCCCGCCTGCGATCAACATCAGCCAAACAAACAACGCGACAAAACTACTCGCAAATGCGGTGGTCGCAGCCATATACCACGCCACTTTCCCTGCTTCCGCCGGCACCAGCCAACTGAAAAAAGGCAGCACGATATCGCGCCAGATACTCGAATCGAGAAACAGAAAGAGCAGCAGGCCCATATTGATCACCAAAAAACCGAATAAATAACCCTGGCTCCAGCGCATCAGCGCCCAGGCGCGCGGGATAGACAACCAGAAGGAACTTTCGTAATGCGCCACCGCCACCCATAAACCCAAAAAGGGGAAAAAAAGCATGCCGATCAGCCATACAAACAAGCCGGCTTCGACGGAATTCAAAAACCATAAAACTAAAAACGGCACGAACAAGGCCACCAACTGGTGCAACCCGAAAAAGTGCGCGCGCCAGATTTGGCGCTGCTCCGGCGACATTTCCCGGTGCAGGGCGAACAACGTCAACTGGGCAATGCCCCAAAACAACAGTATTTGTCCGCCGAAAAGCACGGGTGATTGTTGCCAATCCATCGCTTCCCACCAGCCCTGAAAAGTAGCGGAAGGAAAATCGGCCACGCCGAAGGTCTCCGTCAGGGGGGAGCCGGAATAAAATGACGCCAGGCCCAGAAACACCCCGGAGGCCGCCATCAAACCCAGGCCGGTGATCCGGGGTTGCCGGCGCAGGAGCGTAAAGACGTCGGAAAAAGACTCGCCGGCGCTCTTGATCGTCGTAAATTCAATCGCCTGCTCACGCAGGAACGGCAATTCTTTTTCAAGCGCAGTAGGCCCGAACCCCACCCGCGATTTATACCAGGGCAAAATCACAAAATAACCCAGTACAAAAGCCAGGGAAGTCAGGATGAACATAAACCGCACCGCTGCCGGCGTATCGGTGTAACGCGTCAGAAACCCTTCAAAAAACGCCGCCAGCAAAAACATCGGGATCAACCCGATAAATATCTTCAAGCCCCGCCGCATCGACAATTGAAAAGCCTGATAGCGGGTGTAGGTGCCCGGGAACAACAGCCCCGAACCCGCTACCAAACCCGCCGCCCCGGCAATGATGATGGCGCTGATTTCCAGTGTGCCGTGTATCCAGATGGTCAGAAAAGACTGCCAAAACAACCCTTTTTCTACAAAAAAATACTGAAACGCACCCAACATGATCCCGTTGTACATCAGGATGAACACCGTTCCGATGGAGGCCAGCACGCCGAAAATGGCGGTCCGCAGTGCCACGAACAGGTTGTTGGCGGCAATACCGACCGACATGCCTAAGGGTTTACTTTCCTTGTACACCGCCATCGGGTCATTGTTTTCGATATTGCGCAAGGTCATTTCCACATATCCGTCGCCGAGGATGACGCGGGCGAAATCCGGGTTGATCCGGCTCGATACCACCCCGATGACACAAGCCAGCGAAAAAATAGAAAACGACAACAACAGCGCCTGCCGCGACTCCCACATGAGCCGGGGCAGTTCGTCGGTCCAAAACTGCCGGAAACGCCCGGCTGGAAACCGTTTGCCGCGGTATACATTGTGAAAGATGCGCTGCGCCATGCCGTTCAGATACATACGCACCGAACGGTTGGGATAAAACGTGCGGGCATACGACAGGTCGTCCATGATCTGGATGTACAGGTCATTGAGCTTCTCCGGGTCGCGGTGGTTGTCGCGGAGCATGTCCTCGAATTCGGACCATTTTTCCCGGTTTTGTTCGATGAATTTGGTTTCGCGCATGCTTTTTGAAGGAGGTTGGCTGGTTGCTGGTTAACGGGTTTCGGGTTATTGCAGCCCTTAATTTGGAGTATTTGGTTGAAAACTGTTATATCGGGTCGTAAATTTAAGTGTAGTTATTTTAGCGGGCAATATTACCCCCTTTTATTCAAACAGCAGGCGAATCTGCATGCAAAGGGCACTTATTCGAGGTGTATGGTCACCTTCCCAAACCGGAAGTCTTTTTTCGATAGGCCAAAATGCACCTTTTCC
The DNA here is from genome assembly GCA_963169325.1 of Bacteroidota bacterium. Lineage (GTDB taxonomy): Bacteria > Bacteroidota > Bacteroidia > Chitinophagales > Saprospiraceae > M3007. Next base: position 82,273 of record CAUJEY010000335.1, on the reverse strand, counting down.
GGTATCGAATACTGCGCATATTGCATCGCCTCCGATTCAGCGGCAGATCGGGCAGCCCGAACCGGGTTTAAGAGGACCACATCGCCTTCCCTGTCCACACAAATATTGAATTCCATCGCCCGGCAAATATTGGCCAGTGAAAGGGTATCCGCGATGCCCGTGGCAAACCAGGCTTCTCCGATATAAGGTTTCCAGATGGAATCGATCGGCAAGGTATACTCCAACACACCCGTGATCAGTAATTCAGCCGAATCGTCCTGCCTGCCCAGTGGATTTATTTCAACGGATGTGGCGTTGGGCATATATCGATCATACTGAAAGGTGTAGGTCTGTTTTAATAAAAAATCGAATGAATCGCGGGTGCGGATCGCTTCGATCAGGGCCTTGGGGAAGGCCAGGTCTTTGATAATGTCCAGAAACCCTTCATTTTTTTCAATACGGCCAACGGTCAGAATATTCAACGGGCAATAGGTATCGGAGCATGATTCAAAATACCAGGAACTGCTCCATTCAGGCGAATGAATGACTGAATTCGCAGTGGAACAGCCGAAATCCTTTACTTCCAGCAATTTTTTAATGCTCCCACCCATGGTTGCGTACAATTTGAAATCGGTCCAGCAAGGGGAGTAATCAGTGCTGGGTGGGCCACAGGGAAACCGAAATGCCAGGGGAAAAAATAATTGGTTGCCGGAAGAAAGGATGGTATCCGGCGGAATGCTTGCACTGTACCGCCCCTGGTAATCTATAGCAGGAGCAAAACGTGTAAGCTTCCAGCCGCCGGCTGTTTTTTCCAAAATGGCCATGCCCAACACGCCCCCGGAGAAACGGCCGGATAAATCGGAGCTTTCAGATGTAGAAAATGCAATTACTCGTTTATCGGGTGTTACCAACCGGTCGCTTATCAGTTGAGTGAAATTAAAACCCTGAAAGGGGAAACCCAGTTTTTCATCCGGTTGATCGTAAAGCAAATCGTTGTCGAGCAGAATTTTGGGGCAGGCAGGGCAGGTCCATCCGGTCTGTAGGAGCGGGTCATCGGAATCATTTTCAATCAACTGGCCAGGGAACAGTTTGGTCAGGATGGTCGCAGTATCCGCATCATCAGGAAAAAAAATATCTGCTTCTCCATAATACCGCCATGGGTCAAAAAAGTTACCCGCAATTTCGCGGACCGGGAGACCAAGTGGAATCTCCGGCTCACCAGGTGATGGCGTGGTTTGTGGTAGTACAGGAGAAACCGTCTGCTGCTGTGGCGGCTGTTGGCAATGCAATAAAAGCAGGGCAAAAAAAACTAACCCTGTAAATACAGCGGGCCCTGTAAAAAGACTTTTCTGCGCTACTTGTTCTGTCATACTTTATCTGCTATTGTAATTGCCTTTTAACCGCTTCCATTTTTTATGAAATATGCCTCCGTATTTATCGCCTTTTTTTTGATTTTATTTATACTGACCGCCTTTTTACTTTATTTTGGTTTGCGGGGTTTCAAGCGGGAGGCATTTGTGTTTAATGATGCGTAAGTACCTGGACCGAATTAATTAATAAAATCAACGCAGGGATTTTGGGTCAAGACAAGGCATTTTTTGAGGGCATAGCAGCGCTACGGCTGAAAAAATAACGAAGTATTGGCGCAAAAGACCAAAGTGGATTTTATCAATTAATTTGGTCCAGGTACTTAAATCAAAAAATCGCCCGCACCTGCGCCCGTCCCACATGCACCATCCGGTTCTCCCCGGTCTTCCGGCCTTCATAGTTCAGGCTCAATTGTACCGAACGCGACAGCTGCCGGTCGATGTTCAGGCTCCACAAAAAATTCCGGCCGTCCTGCAAACCGTCCAACATGGCATAAGCCACGGCGGAGTTGTTGGAACCGTTAAAAGCGATCTGGGAATAAGTGGCCCGGGTCCGGATCGACGTGACGGCCCGGAAGCCTGCGTCGTTGGGTTTGCCGGGCGGGTTCCAGGTCATTTCGGCGCTCCAGTCGGTTTGGCGGGCTGTTTCGGCGGAGGGTAGCGTGTTTCGGCTGTCGCGCCAGGCGTAGGAAGCGATCAGGCGAAAACTGCGGTTGGGCAGCCAGCTCAGTTTCGGACCGGCCCGCCAGTACAGGATATCGTAGTCGCGGGCGTTAAAATTCTGACTGTTATTGGTTTTATCGCCCCGGATGAGGTCCAGTTCGCTGCTCCATTGGCGGTTGAAGTTGGCGCGCCCGTGCAGTATCCACTCCCCCAGCCCGCGACTTTCAAAACCCGTGGTCAGGGCGGTGCGGCCGTTGTTGTCGGACCGGCTCAGGGAGGCGTCCCAGGCCGGATCGGCGCGGTTGATGTACAGGGCGTTGCGCACGGTGGCTGATACTGCCAGCAGCGCCGTATCGGCTACGGCCAGGTCGAAGGGGTTCCAGGCAGGCTCGTCGCGGGCCGAAGCCAGTACCCGCCGGGTAATTTGCAGGTTACTTTGTGTGGACAGGCGGCTCAGCAACCGCGGCCAGCGTTTTTTCGATTGCCCCCATACCAAACGCGGGTCGAGCCGGAGGCTTTGGTTGATCGTGGCATTATTCGTGCGCACATAGTCGGTGGTGGTCACGGCCACGCGGATGTATTCCGCCTGATCCTGAAAAACCGCTATTTCCATTTCATCCACCTGGAGGATACTGTCCTGATTGCGATCCACCCAGGCGTATTGGCCTTCTCCGGGGTTAACGCGCACGTAACTAAATTCCACCCTGGGGCTCTGGCCCGAACCGAGTTCGTAGCCGGTCGTGAATGCCAGGGCATTTTTCCAGGCGCTCAGGGTGTAGTCTACCCGGCCGAGATAGGTTTGTTGCGGGTCCAGGGTGGTCAGTTCGGGATCGCGCACCTGTAATTGCCGCCACGACAGGTTCCAGGCGAGCGATTGCCCGCCGCCGCTCCCACCCGGCCCTTTGGGGGAGAAAGCCCAGCGGCCGGTCAGATTGGCTTCGTCTACCGCCGTGTTTTGTTTAAATATTTGCCCAAGGGGCGCGAAATCGTTGCGGTGCATCCAGGTTACGCCCAATTGCCAGGTTTGGCTTTCGGGCGTTTGCCAGTACAGGCGGCCCAGGTCGTACCAGAAACTGGCGCGGTTGAGCGTATCGGCGTCCGCGACCCGGCGCTCATTGCGTTCGCGTTCGCCGTAAAACCCGATTTTGAACAGCGGTTTTTTATCTTTTTTAAAAAACGTTTTACCCAGGTCGAATTTGGGCCGTGAAAAACGGGTGTTCTCCGCCACGCCGCCGGTTTCCAACAAATTGACTTCCGCCAACAGGTCGAATCCGTTGCGCTGGAGCCGGGCTTGGGCCGAATGGCGGGCGCCGTCGTACAGGCTTTCGCGCAGGAAAGCGCCGAATTCGTACCGGGCGCTTCCCCAGCCCGTTTTTTGCAAACTGAATCCGCCGCGCGCCCAATGTTCCGTTGCCGGTTTTTCCGCCGTCCCAATGTTCCAGTCCCGGATAAATTCGGCGGGCCGGTACGGATTGAGTGGCAGAAACTGCCTGCCGGCAAATTCATAGGTTCCATTGAGCTGTACGTTCCAGCCTTTGGCGGCGCCTGCCGGAAATAACGTTTGCCGAAGGCTTAAAAACCCGCCCAACCCGTTGTTGTCGTCGTTGCCCAGCGGCGAAAAACGGTTCAGGTCGCGGTTGCTGAGGGCTACTTCCGCCTGCACCAGCGTGGCTTTGGATACCTGAAATTCGGCGCCTGCGGCAAACAATTGCCGCGACTCCGGGGCAATCAATCGCACCACCGGCTCAAAATTGCCGCCGGGCTGGCAGCTGACGGAATCCGGCGCTACCCAGCGAAATACGCGCCCGTTTGCCGCGGTTTGTACCTGTACGTAATTGCCCTGCCCCACCGGTACTTCGGTGAAACGGGCGGCGTACCGGGCGCTGTCCGGATTAGCGGAATACACCAGCACCGGCACGAGCACGCCGCAGGCCACGGTATCCACCGATTTGTACAATACCCGGCTGGGGTCGAAACCGCCCTCGGCGTCCAACGTATCGATACCGGAAGCATAAGCGCCCTGCAGGTCGTCGCCGGCCTGGGCCAGGCGGCTGCGCTCTGCTTCCGACAGGTCCTGCGCGCCGCCGGAATTGCGGCTGTCCTGTTCGGAATAGGCATTGAAATAAAAGCGGCTTTTGCTACGCTGCCACTCGGCATTGGCGGCCAGGGTGGAGCGCAGGTACGTTTGGACGGCGTATTCAAATTCGATAATGACCCGGCTGTCTTTGGATATGAGCCTGCGCGGAGTAAAGGTCACTTCGCCCAGGTTGTAGTCGATAATATAATCGTCGTCGAGTCCCCGACGCAGCAACTGGCCATCGACATACACCTTTTCGGTGCCGGCCAGCACAATGATGAAACGCTCACCCTCGGCGCCCAGCAAGCGGTAGGGCCCTTGGTTCCCTTCCTGTCCGGCCACGATTTGACGGGCAAATTTGCCCCGGGAAACGGCCGCGGCCACACGCAGTTCCAAAGAAGGAGTTTGAAGTTTGAAGTTTGAAGTTTGAAGTTCGGAGTTCGGAGTTTGAAGTTCAAAGTTTGAAGTTTGAAGTTCGGAGTTCGGAGTTTGAAGTTTGAAGTTTGAAGTTTGATGGGTGGTATCGGGGCCTCGAACTTCAAACTTCGAACTTTGAACTTCAAACTTCAAACCTTGAACTTCATACTTCACCATCGCCCCTTGCAGGCGTTTGAAATAATTGGTAAAATATCCGGCGGATGCGGGGCGGGTGAGGTCGTAGTCGCCGGCGGTGAGGCTGAGGTTTTTGCGTTTGATTTGTACAAAAATCCGGTCAAATTCCTGGAGTTGGCGGGTGGTGCCGTCGGGCTGGAGGGGAATGGAATTGTCAGACAGGGCGGCCTGGATTTCCAGGTCATTGCCGAGGCGGCCGCTGAGCTGGAGATTGAGGTTGGAGTTGAAGGCCAGGTTTTGGTTGTTGCCGAACGATAATCCGCGGGTATAGGCGCCGTTGGATATGAGTCCGGAGGATTCCCAGGGTTTGGATGGCGGTTCGTAAGGTGAATAGTCGAATTCGATGGCATTGTCGCTGGTGGCCCGGCGGATGGCGGCGGTGTCGAGCCGTTGTATGGGGGCAGCCAGGTCGATGGGCAGCACGCGGTAGTTGACGTAAAGCCGACTGGCAGTCGGCTTGATCGCAAACAATCGCGTCGTATCAATCCGCAACAGGTTGTTTTCCAGCGAAAAAAAGGCCAAATCCACCCCTTCGCCCGTGGTGGAATCAAAAACAACTAACAACGGCGCAGCGATAGTCAGGGAGTCGATTTGTTGCAGGGGCTGCCGGGCGTCGATTAAACGGGTGCGGTGGTTGGAAAAAGGCTGCTGCGCGGTGAGCAGGGGTACGGATAAGATTAACCACGGAATTACGAAGGCCAAACGAGTTGTTTTTCGGAAAAACTTCACCTTGGGCCCTGCCCCCATAGCCATCAGGTTACGGCCTCGGAGAGGCCAAACGTTTGTAGAGCCGGCCAAGATACCCACGATTGGGCCTCGGAGAGGCCTAACATTTGTAAAATTATCCAATGAAAATCGCAAGAAACCAAAAACGTTAGGCCTCTCCGAGGCCCGGCAAATCTGGCAATCAATTGATTCTACAAACGTTTGGCCTCTCCGAGGCCTTAACCTGATGGCGATGGGCCCTCTCCCTACAAAAGGCGACCGGAAAGAGGATCGTATATGCGCCTCTACTGCCAACAAACATTTCCAGAACAACAAGTACCTCATGCCAGTACACCGGACGCCGGACAAGCGACTTGCGTTGCCTTCGGTTCGGGAAAAATACGGCGGATATCAGACTTATCTTTTCCCGTCGCAACAAGTCTGTTATTTGCCGTTGTCAAAAATAGGTTTCACCGTAGAAGAATCGATCGGCGGAATGGCCGACGGCGGGAATGGCCTGAACGGCCGCAATTGTTTCAACGAGTCGTTCACTTCCAGCAACGCTTCATACAACAACAGGGAATCCACGATTTGTTCGGCGTCAACCAGGAGTATCATCCGGCACTTGACCGTTTCTTTTTTGCGGAAATCGGCAACCCGTTCATCCACCTTTTCGCGAATGATGCGCTCTTTTTTTTGCGAACAAGCCGAAACCAATAGCAAAACAATTACGCTCAAAAACAATATTCTTGCTGCCTTTGGCCCTTCCATATCCTTCCTGTGTTAATTTACTATTAAAAAATGTGTTACTTAGTGTGTACAACCTACGCTCAAGACTTTTTACCTTTGTGCCACAAATGTTGAAAAACATACCGTATTCTTTGCAAATATCCGCTTTTTTATAGCGTCTGATAAAGACAGTTTTCATTTGGTTTTTTGGGGTTTATTATACAGGGTACTGCCGTTAAGGTAAGTGCCCTGTTTTTTTTAAACATTTTAAACGATCCACCGCATGCTTTCCCGCCCACGCCGCAACCGTCAGTCCGCCGCCATTCGCGGCCTTACCACCGAAACCCATTTGAATGTTCAGCACCTGGTGTTTCCCTTGTTTGTGCTCGAAGGCGCCAATATTCGCAGTGAAATCCGATCGCTGCCCGGTATTTTCCGGTTTTCGCCGGACAATCTCCTGCGTGAAATCGACGAGTGTATGAACCTGGGCCTCCGGAATTTTATCGTCTTCCCCGCCGTATCGGATGCGCTGAAGGATCAAACGGCCACTTACAGCTACGCGCCGGAGAATTTTTACCTGCGCCTGGCGCACGAGATCAAAAAACGGTTCCCCGAATGTTGCCTCATCAGCGACGTAGCCATGGACCCATACAGCAGCGACGGCCACGACGGCCTGGTGCGCAACGGCGAAATTGTGAACGATGAAACCCTGCCCATCCTCGCCCAAATGTCGCTGGCCCAGGCTGAAGCCGGTTTCGACATGCTCGGCCCTTCGGATATGATGGACGGCCGGGTGGGGTTTATCCGCCAGGCACTCGACGAAAAGGGCTTTACAAAAACGGGGATTCTGGCCTATACCGCCAAATATGCCAGCGCTTTCTACGGTCCTTTCCGCGATGCGCTGGATTCGGCGCCCAAAAGCGGCGACAAAAAAACCTATCAAATGAACCCGGCCAATAAATCAGAAGCCCTTCTCGAAGCCGACCTCGATGCCGCCGAAGGCGCCGATATGCTGATGGTAAAACCCGCGCTGCACTACCTCGACGTGATCCACCTGTTGAAAGAAAACTATCAATTGCCCATTGCCGCCTACCACGTGAGCGGCGAATGCGCCATGCTGCGCGCCGCCTGCAACAACGGCTGGCTCGATTTCGAACGCGCTATGCCCGAAACCCTGCTCAGTATTCGCCGGGCCGGAGCCGATGTGATCCTGACTTATTTTGCCCGGGAGTTTGCAGAACGTTTTCCGAACGGGATTTGAAAGTTCGAAGTTTGAAGTTCGAAGTTCGAAGTTCGAAGTTTGAAGTTTGAAGTTCGAAGTTTGAAGTTCGAAGTTCGAAGTTCGAAGTTCGAAGTTCGAGGCCCCTCGCAAACTTTGAACTTCAAACTCCGAACTTCAAACTTTTTAGAACCAAAAGCCCAAAAACTTCTTCATCTTTTTTGCGCCGCTTTTCGTTTTTTTCACCACCACCGGGTCGCTGGAATAACTTTCCACGTTGTAGCGGTTATAGGCAATCACGACATAGGTGTAGTACTCCCCTGCCGCCGCGGTGGGGTCTTCAAAAATCCATTTTTCCGTATAAAAAGGGGTATACGCCAACAGGCTGCGCGGGCTTTGGAAATCGCCGACAGTTTGTCCGTCGAAGCGGTAAATGGCAAAATAATACGGGTTTTCGTCCGGGATACCGATGTCGCAGGCATGCCAGGCCATTTTTACCGTGCTTGGCGAGCCGCCGACCCGGCAAATTTGCGGAGTGGCGGGCGGGGCTTTCGACAGCCAGCTCAAGCCGGGCACCCGTGCCTGATTAGGGAACAGGACGTTGATAATCGAATCCTGTACGCCCAGCGGGTTGCGCATCAAGGGTTTGGCGGAGAAGAACAGGCTTCCATGTACGGCGCTGTTGTTTCGGTTGAGGGCGATTTGCCGGTTGATCTCGTCGGGTTTGGTCCAGTTGGGGTCATTGGGGAAATTGTTGATTTTGTAGGCGGCATGGCCGGCGTACAGGTGTTTGCCGTAGGTGTGTTTACTCCACCAATCGAGCAGAATTTCATAATCGGCCGGCGCGAATCCGATACTCCAGTAAATCTGCGGCGCCACATAGTCGATCCAACCGCTTTGCATCCATTTCAGCACGTCGGCGTACAAATCGTCGTAACAGGTGATACCGGCCCGGGTTTGCGAGCCGTTGGCCGGGTCCTGGTCGGCATTGCGCCAAACGCCGAAGGGGCTCACGCCAAAACGTACGTAAGGTTTAATTCCCTTGATCATTTTGGAAACCCCCTCGATAAGGCGGTTGACATTGTCGCGGCGCCAGTCTTCAATGGTTGCAATTCCTCTCGGGTCGGCGGCATAATCGTTGTAGTCCTGCAGCACCTGATTCGGCTCTTTGTACGGATAGAAATAATCATCGAAGTGGATACCGTCTATATCGTAGCGTACCACCACTTCTTTGACGACGTTGATCAGGTGTTGCCGCACCAGGGCGCTGGCAGGGTTGAAATAATAGCGCGTACCGTAGCGGAAAAACCACTCCGATTTGCGGTTATCGGGCAAGGCGCGGAGGGGATGCGTGGGCGCCAGGCTGGCGGTGTCGAGGTCGAATGAAGCCCGGTAGGGGTTCATCCAGGCGTGAAACTCCATGCGGCGGCTGTGCGTGGCTTTGATCATATATTCCAGCGGGTCGTACAGGGGTTCCGGCGCCAGGCCCTGCTGCCCGGTCAGGTATTTGCTCCAGGGCACAACTGCGGAGGGATACATCGCATCGCCCGCCGGGCGGATCTGCACGAACACGGCGTTCATACCCATCGCTTTCAGCACATCCAACAGGCTGTCGAACTCCATTTGCTGGCGTTCGGGCGGCAGGCCCGGCGCCGAGGGCCAGTCGATATTGAGCACGGTGGCAATCCATACGCCGCGCAGTTCCGCAACCGGCAATGGCTGTTGAGCGGACAAGGAGATGGAGCAAACCAGGAAGAAAAACGGGGCCAAAAAACGGCGAAGAGACAGTGAGTGGAACATTGTTAGTTGGTTTGGGGGTAAAAGTAGAAGATAAGGCGGTTTGGTTGTATGGCTGTATGGTCGATTGTTGTGAGGCTTTTTCGGGCTACCGGCCATTAATCCCCGGCGACTTTCCTTTGCTACCCCGAATTTTCAGACTTTTGAGCCCCCAACCACATCACAACACCAGACGTATGAAATTTCCACAACCCATTCCTGTTCGCGACCTCGCCCGCCGTTTTAATGCACAACTGATCGGGGAGGAAACCCTGCTGGCCGGCGGCATCAATGAAATCCACAAAGTGGAGCCCGGCGACATCGCTTTTTCCGATGCCCCCAAGTATTTTCAAAAAACACTCGACAGCGCCGCCACGGTTATTCTGTTGAATGCCGCGGCCGATTGCCCGCCGGGAAAAGCCATATTGGTGGTAGAAAACCCCTTCGAGGTGTACGACACGCTGATTCGGGAGCATCGCCCCTTCGAGCCGCTGACCACGCCCGTGAGCCCGCTTGCCGATATTCACCCGACCGTTATCCTCGAACCGGGAGTGGTGGTGGCGGCAAACGTCCGGATCGGCGCCCATTCGTATATTCAGGCAAACACCTACATCGGCGAATACACGGATATCGGCGAGGAGGTGACCATCGGCCCGAACAGCATCATCGGCAGCGATGCCTTTTATTTTAAAAAACATGCCGACGGCTCGTTCCAGAAATGGCGCTCCAGCGGCCGGGTAATCATCGAAGACCGGGTGGATATCGGCGCCGGTTGTACTATAAACAAAGGCGTGAGCGGCGATACGATCATCGGCGCCGGCAGTAAATTGGATTGCCAGATACACCTCGGACACGGCGTGGTAATCGGCAAAAACTGCCTGCTGGCTGCTCAGGTAGGCATCGGCGGCAAAACAGTGCTGGAAGACAATGTGGTGCTATACGGCCAGGTCGGGGTAATCCAGGCCGTTCGTATCGGGAAAGGCGCCGTTGTGCTGGCCGGCGCGGGCGTGTCCAAATCGCTGGAAGGCGGGAAAACGTATTTTGGCGCGCCCGCGGAGGAAATGCGGGAGAAATACAAAGAGCTGGCGGCGCTCAGGCAATTGCCGGAGCTAATAAAAAAACTATATAAATAACGGAAACCTACATGACAAAAGAGCGCCATACCGATCTTATCCGCGCCGAGGCCCATCGCCTCGGCTTCGAATTTGTCGGCTTCGCCCGGGCTGAGCGCCTCGACGAAGAAGCCCGCCACCTGGAATCCTGGCTGCAACAGGGCGCGCACGGGCGTATGGCATACATGGAAAACCACTTCGATCTGCGCATCGACCCGACAAAATTAGTTCCCGGCGCTAAAAGTGTTATTTGCCTGGCATTCAACTATTTCAATCCGAAAAAACAACAGGACCCGGAAGCGCCCAAGATCAGCCAATACGCCTATGGCGAGGATTATCACTTCGTCGTAAAAGACAAACTGAAAACCCTGCTGGCTTTTATGCAGGAAAATATCGGGGCCGTGGCCGGCCGTTGTTTCGTCGACAGCGCCCCTGTTCTGGAGCGCGAGTGGGCGCGCCGCGCCGGAATCGGCTGGAATGGCCGCCACACCCTGACCATCAACCCCAAACGCGGTTCGTTCTTCTTCCTGGCAGAAATTATCTGCGACCTGCCGCTCCTGTACGACGACCCTATCCGCGACCACTGTGGCACCTGCCGGCGCTGCATCGACGCCTGCCCAACCGGCGCTATTAGTCCGGAAGGCTATTTCGTGGATGCCTCCAAATGTATTTCTTACCTGACTATTGAATTGCGCGATGAAATTCCGCCCGAATTTAAAGGGCAAACGGACCAATGGATGTTCGGCTGCGACGTATGTCAGGACGTGTGCCCCTGGAACCGCTTCTCCAAACGACATGAAGAACCGGCCTTTGAACCCCATCCCGACCTGACCGGGATGACCCGGCGCGACTGGCAGGAAATCACCGAAGAGGTCTTTAGTAAATTATTCAAAAAATCGGCGGTGAAGCGGGTGAAATACGCGGGTTTGCTTCGGAATATCAGGTTTGTAACCTAGTGCCGCGTCCGGCAGTTGGCGTATGCAGCACTAATTATTTCGGCAGTCTTATTTCGTATGTCTTGCCCGCCTTGTTGGTCAGTTTGCTATCGACCAGCCAGGGATTGTACAACTTCAGCATGCGGTATGACGTGCCGTGTTTCTCGGCAAAATCGCCCCAGCTCTCCACGGGGCCGCTCACTTGCACAGTTTTGTATTGGGGCATCGGATCATACAGGTGGTCTTTGTCGATCACATATTCGTACTCGTCGGGGTGCTCCATCACTTCTTTGATCGCCACGATGCGAAAAGGATAACGCATCGTTTCATCGGCGGCGAGATTCAGATCAAAAAAGGTTTTGGCGCGTTGTTTGGCTTTTTCCTGGGAAATTCGGCCCGGACCGCCGTTGTATGCCGCGGCTGCCAGTACCCAACTGCCTAATTTTTCCTTCTGTTGGCGCAGATATTTGCAAGCAGCGCGGGTGGCTTTTTCCAGATGATACCGCTCGTCGATTTCGCCGTTTACCTCCATATTATATTCTCCCGCAGCGCTTTTCATAAACTGCCAAACCCCGCTGGCGCCGACCGGTGAAATGGCATTCGCCAGCGTGCTCTCGGCTACAGCAAGATATTTGATATCGTCCGGCACCCCTTCTTCCTTCAGGATCGGCTCGATAACCGGAAAAATAGCATTGGCCCTTTTGATCGCCAGGATGGTTTGCGAATGGTAATACACATTGCGCAGCAACTCGGCGTCGAGCCGTTGCCGTACATCGAAGTTGTCCATCGGGAATTTTTCGCCGCAGAAATCAAAGTCTTTGTCCAAATTAATGGAACGCACCATTTGTTCCGGCGAACCGGCGCCGCCGACTTTATCGCCACCCTTGAACGAGACGAAAAAAACGCCGGCAAGCACGGAGATCAGGAGAATGTTGAGCGCCAGTAATGCGCGGTTATTTTTTGTAAAATCCATAAGAAGCGCGGTTATTTTATTACAAAGTTAAAAAAAGACTCGTTTATTCGGCTGTTTTGGCCTTTTTATACACCGGTACGGTGGAGCAGGGCTCGCCGAACATAATACTTCGGGCCACCGGTTGCAACAAGCGGGTGATTTCCAGGTACGCCGAGGCCGGCACCGGCTTATCGCTGCACCCTTTGATGACAAGGCGTTTTCCGGCGAAATCGTTCGGGTCAATGGCCGCTAATTTTTTCAAATAAGCCAATTCGACGAATTGTTCCGGCTTCGCCAAAACGATATCCCGGGCGTATGCGCCGGCATAAGAAGCCACCAACATGTAGGCCCACATCGGAATAATCGCATCTTCGGAGCAAAATACGGCGAGATTTTTCCCGGTATACCGGCTCCAGTCGTGCGCCTGAAGCGCCTCCCGAAATTCTTTTTCCTTGAGGATCAGGCCCATAAAAAGATGGTCCTTCAGGTCGAATGACATGACCTCCCCTTCCGGATAAAAGGATTCCAGATTTATAGTGACCAATACACTATTGGCGACGCGATTGACTAATACTTCTTCCATTTATTAGGTTTGAAGGTTTGAAGGTTTCTGGTTTGAGGGTTCCTGGTTGGAAGGTTTCTGGTTGGAAGGTTTCTAGTTGGAAGGTTTCTGGGCCATGCACTCCCCAAAAACCTGCTAACCCTCTAACCCTCAAACCAGAAACCTTCAAACCTTCTAACCTTGTTCTTCCATAGCTGGAACCTCCCCTACCATATTTTCCACTTCTTTAAAATCTTTGGGTTTGGGCAAATCGGACAGGGTCCGGATGCCGAGGTAGTCCATAAATTTATCGGAGGTGGCGTACAGGAGGGGCCGGCCGGGACCGTCGCTGCGGCCGGCAATCAAAACAAGTTCTTTTTCCAAAAGTTTCTGCAGGGCATAGTCGCAGTTGACGCCGCGGATTTGCTCCACTTCCGATTTGCTGACAGGTTGTTTATACGCAACAATGGCCAGTGTTTCGAGGGCTGCCTGGGAGAGGCGTTTTTTAGTCGTTTGCCGCAGGTGTATCGCTATCGTGTTGTGGTAAGCGCCTTTGGTCATAAACTGGTAGCCCCCGGCGATTTCAATCAGTTCGAAGGCATATTGTTCCTGTTGAAACTGATCGCGTATTTGTTCGATGGCCGCTAATATGTCGGCTTCCGGCACCTCGGCTTGAAATACTTCGTTCAATACCGACTGGATGTCGGCTACTGCCGCCGCTTGCGGCGAAACAAAAATGAGCGCTTCAACGTGTTGTTTCAGAAATTCCATCTTGTGTTGTGGGGCGAATTTCTAATTCGCCTGCTCTACGTTGGACAAAATACTTACGGATACTACCCGGCAAAGATAACAGGTATCCGGCCTTGGTTGGCTGTGCGGCTGATTTGTTGTAAACAGTTTTTAAATTTATTTGCAATGCAAGACGGATTTTCGGGAGGGAGGCGCAATAAAGTTTAAAATCTGTCGGGCAGTAAAAGTCCTCGGACTGGCCAGCGATTCTCGGTTTGTCGGGAATGGTCGGTGTTTGAGGTGTAGTCTGCGAGGCACGAGCAGGCGACATCTCAAAAACAGTTGAAACGACACCTTTTTCAACCTCAAATGGTGTATTCCTAGCTGGTTTTCGAGATGTCGCCTGCTCGTGCCTCGCAGACTACACCTCAAAAACCGGGTCGATGCACAAACCGAGAATTGCTGCGGACTGGCCCTTAATACCTTACCACTTCTTCCTTATACAGTTCATTTTTCACCCCCCGAACCTGCATGGTAACCACAGGGCGATCATTTTCCCAATAAATTTTGAGCACGCCGAAGTTCTTTTTCAGGATCAACTCGCCCACCCGCATTTTATTGGGCTCGCTGGTACCACTGCGAATATGGGTGAGCCCGCTGGAAGTAAAATCGTACAACGGATATGGCAGGCCCTGCAAATCCATTTTAGTGATTTCGGCCATGTGCCGGTCGCCGGATAAAATCAGCAGGTTGTCCGGCTTGGTTTTGGTAATGAGTTGGAGCAGTCGTTTGCGGCAGTTGGGAAAGTTGCCCCATTTTTCATGTCCGTGCTCGTCGGCAAGCACCTGAATGCTGGTACACAGGATATTGAGCTTGGCCGGACTGTTCTGGAGTTCGTGTTCCAGCCATTTCCACTGTGTTTCGCCCAACATATCGCCCTCGGTATTTGGGAAATAGCGCCGTTGTTTGCTGGGGTCAGCGATCAGCGAATCGCGGAAATACCGCGTGTCCAGCACGATCACTTTTATACGCTGATTGCCTTTGCCGAACAGGTAGGAATTGTAGGCGCCCTCGCGTTTGCGCACCGGTGCGCTCATGGGCACGTCGAGAAAATCCATCAGGCATTTTTTGCTGCCTTTTTTGTTGGGCAATCCTTTGCCCGCGTCGTTGGCGCCGTAGTCGTGATCGTCGTACACGCCCACCACTTGTGCTTTGGAGCGGAGTTTTTTGTATTCTGGATTGGTTTTCAGGCGTTTGTAATGTGCGGCAAGCGCGCGCAGGTCGGTGGTGTCGGCATAAATAATGTCGCCCAGCCAGATCCACAGGTTAGGGTTATTGGCGGCCACGTCGGACCATATTGTTTGTGGAAATTCCAGTTTGTTACAGGAACCGAAGGCGATGACCGCGAGCCCCTGCATCGTATCGATGGGCTTGGGTTTGTAGGCTTCTACGTCGGTTACCTCCATCTCCAGGTCGGCGGCGGCAGGCGATTTGGCCTGAAATTCGTCGGGACGCTGGGCAAAAAGGATATTGGAGGGCGCCGACACGCAGCATAGCGCAACTATAAAAAGTTGCCGGATGACACTCAGTTTTTTCATGAAAAAAGCAGATTCCGGTAGTAAGAGTCAGGTTAAAACGGCTTCAGGGCTTATTCACCGGATGACTCAACGTCACGCGGAGAATAGAAACGCGCTATTTGCAAAAATCGTACTAACTTTAAGCAGCAAGGCATCTTCTCGGGAAAAACCTGCATCTTTCCGAAGCCGGAATACAGGCTGCCCTTGTGCTAATATTTGCCTAAATGGGGATTTTTCACCAAAACACAAGGCCTTTTATTTTCGTTGATGTTGGAAAAAAACATCTTCGCCCATCCAATGATCGCTTTTGAATACCGACCGTTATGACCAATCAAAAATACTTGGCGTTTTTCCTGCTGTTTGCCCTCCTGACGCTGGGCGCCTGCAATTATACCATAAAAATTAAAGACGGGCGCACCGCCTACGAGCGTAAGCAGTACGCCGCGGCGATTCCCATGCTGCAAAAAGAATTCGGCCGCGCCAAAACCCGCACCGAAAAGGGCCAACTGGCCTACCAGATCGCCGAAGCGTACCGCAACAACGGCCAGGATGCCACCGCCCTCAATTGGTATTCCCAGGCTTATGACAACAACTACGGCGCCGATGCGCTCAAAGGTTTTGCCTATACCCTGAAAAAACTGGAACGCTACACCGAGGCGCGCGAAGCGTTTAAAAACCTGGGTATCGAAATCGGCAGCCCATACGAATACCGGAAGGAGATCACTGCCTGCGATGTGGCCGTGGGTTGGCTCGGCATTGCGCCCCAAAGCGGTTATAAAGTGGAGGCAGCCCCCTTCAACAGCGCCCAAAACGATTTCGGGCCCGTGTACTACGCCGACGGCCGGGTGGTGTTCAGCAGCGACCGCGCCCTGAGCAAAGGCGAGGACAATTACAAATGGACCCAAAACAAATTCATGGACCTCTTCATCGTGGCCCCGGAAGCCGCCAGCGCCCAGGTTTTCGACGGCGGCCTGAACACCGACGGCAACGAGGGGACTATGTGCTTCAACCGCAATTTTACCGAAATTTTCTTCGTGCGCGCCGTGGGCGCTTACAAAGGCGACGACCAGTATTGCAAAATTTATACCGCCCAACGCGCCGGCGACGGCTGGGGCGAGCCCAAACCCATGCCTTTCCTGCGGGAAAAAATCAACTACCTGCACCCGGCGCTTTCACCCGACGACAATACGTTGTACTTCTCCTGCAATGACCCCGACGGCTGGGGCGGCTATGATCTCTGGTCGGTGTCGCGCAGCGCCAAAAGCGAAAGCGGCTGGGACGAACCCAAACTCCTGAGCCGCAACCTGAATACACCCGGCAACGAGGTGTTTCCCTCGTTCAGCAGCGATACGTTGTATTTTGCCTCCGACGGGCTGCCGGGTATGGGCGGACTCGATATTTTCCGCACCTACAAATCCGACCGGAATGCCTGGGCGCCACCACACAACCTCAAAGCTCCCATCAATAGCGGCGCCGACGATTTCGGTTTTATCGCCACCGACAACCCCGCCCGGGAGGCAGCACCTAAACCCGGCGACCTGCTCCGCACCGGATTTTTTACCTCCAACCGCCCCATCGACGGCAGCCGCGGCGGCGACGATATATACCGCTTCGAACAACGTGTGCCGCCACCGATCCCCCCGAAAGTGGATACCCTGCCGGCCAAACCCCTGGTGTACAAAATGATCCTGGACGGCTACGTACTGGAAAAAATCCGCGCCAATCCCGAGGACCCCAACAGCAAGGTGCTGGGCCGCAAACCCTTGTCCGGCGCAACGGTGCAAATAGACCTGAATGCTAAAAAAACCAACATTACCGTGGGCGACGACGGCTTTTTCACGCTGGAATTGGCCGAAAACTCGGACTACAACTTCCTGGCTTCCCGGGAAAACTACTTAGCCAACAGCGCCCGCTTCAGCACCAAAGGTATCGCCAAAGACCCCGCCAATCCCATTCAGCAATATGAAGTGGAAATCGTACTCGACAAGATTTTCCGCAACCGCGAAATCGTACTGGAGAACATCTACTACGACTACGACAAATGGGACATCCGCCCCGACGCCGAACCCACCCTGAACCGCTTAGCCGATGTGCTGCGCCAAAACCCCGGCATCCGTATCCAATTGGGCAGCCACACCGACTGCCGCGGCAACAACAACTTCAACCAGGATCTCTCGCAAAAACGCGCCCAAAGCGCCGTGAACTATTTGATCGGAAAAGGTATAGACGCGGGGCGCATGTCGGCCCTGGGCTACGGCGAAACCCAACCGGCAGTGACTTGTGTCTGCTCCAGTTGTACGGAGTCGGAGCACCAGGCGAATCGACGGACGACGTTTAAGATTGTGGAGTGAGGAAATTTTTTCAAAAAATGAAGCAAAAACATGGCTTCCCTCCGTTTCAACCTGCATATATCGGTTCAAAAACAGCGGGAATTTGAACAAACAACCCGAATTTAGAAAAAATCTTCTAAATTTGAGGGGCTATTTGGGAATGAGCGGATATTAAAACTACAATTTGATGTAATGAAGCCTGCTTTTACGATGCCTCCCGACTTGTATGCAAAAATGCTGGACGGATTGAGTAACCTTTTTTTTACTGAAAAATTAGGGCTTGATTCGGACATGAATTTTTATCGCGACGATTTCTGGCTGAGCGACGCGGCGGTGATTGAGTATTTACAACTGCGCAAAGGCGCCTGGGAAATTAACCTGTTGTTCGCGCACCACAAGACTCCGCTGAAATTCCTGAGCCGCCGTATCACCAGCCATAGCTGTCCCAAACGTGCCCGCACCATGGCTTTTTACATGCGCCGTTTGGCCGCAAAAGACCAAAGAGGGACCCTCTCCGTTGATATAAACGACCTGCATCTTACCCTGAATTGATTTGCAATAACTTTGTTTTAAGATAAATGAACAGTACCAAACAAAAAATTCTGGAAGCGGCTATCCGCTTGTTCAATTTATATGGTGTAGCCAATGTACGCCTCCAGCAAATTGCCGATGAAACGGGTATCAGTGTCGGCAATCTGGCCTACCATTTTAAAAATAAAGAGGCGATTGTGAGTGCCGTTTATGAGAGTCTCTTCGACGAGTTCTCCCAAATACTTTCCACCTTTTTGATGAGCCCAAAACTGACCGACTTTAACCATCAATTAGAGCACTACCACCGTTTTTTCTCCAAATACAAGTTTTATCTGATCGACCTTTTTGAATTAGACCGTTCATATCCGGGTATTATTGAACGCTGGCATCAATTTGTCCGTAAAATGATGCTGCAAATCCGAAAACGGCTGGATTATAATGTGCAACGCGGGGTGTTGATGCCTGAGCCTGCGCCGGGCATTTACGATACGCTTACCAACAACATTTGGATGA
The DNA here is from genome assembly GCA_963169325.1 of Bacteroidota bacterium. Lineage (GTDB taxonomy): Bacteria > Bacteroidota > Bacteroidia > Chitinophagales > Saprospiraceae > M3007. Next base: position 63,926 of record CAUJEY010000335.1, on the reverse strand, counting down.
CCATCGTATTTTGGATTCCGCAGCAGATTCTGAAAGGCCAATCGCTCAATGAAGAGCGGTTCAAACAATCCGTGTGGTCTCACATCAGTCCCTATTTTACACGGCAAGGCCTGGACGAGTTTGTACTGGAGGTAGAGCCAAGCAAAATTCCCTGAACCCGGCCACCGATAAAAAGGTAACACCCGTAAATGACAAAAATTCATTTTCAATGGTAAACATACTCTGGCTTCAGGGCGGCGCTTGTAGTGGGAATACCATGTCGTTTCTGAGTGCGCAAGAGCCTACGGTGGTAGAGTTGGTCACTGATTTTGGCATTAATATTTTGTACCACCCTTCCCTCGCGCTTGAAATCGGGGAACAGGTGTCCGATTTGCTTCACGACATCCTCCGTGGAAGCGTACAACTCGATATTTTTGTATATGAAGGGTCCGTCATTCAAGGCCCGAATGGAAACGGGTCGATGAATAATTTTGCGGAACGGCCCATGCAAGACTGGGTTCGCGAACTGTCCAACGTAGCCGGCTATGTGGTCGCTATCGGCGATTGCGCTACCTGGGGCGGCATTCCGGCCGTGCCGCCCAACCCCACCGAGAGCACCGGAATGCAATGGCACAAAGAAAAAAAGGGGGGCTTTCTGGGCGAAGGTTTTATCTCTAAAGCAGGTATGCCGGTGATTAATATTCCTGGTTGCCCGGCGCATCCCGACTGGATTTCGCAAATCCTTGTGGCCATCTCTACCGGACGGATTGGGGATGTTTTGATAGATGACCTCCATCGGCCCAAGACCTTTTTTACCGATTTTGTACAAACAGGCTGTACAAATGCCATTAGTTTTTCGAAAAAAATTGATGGCGGCTTCGGCAAACGCGGCGGCTGCCTGTTCTACGAAGTGGGTTGCCGCGGCCCCATGACCCGCGCCAGTTGCAACCGCATTTTGTGGAACCGCCAGTCGAGCAAAACCCGCGCCAACCATCCCTGCCTCGGTTGCACCGAACCAGGCTTCCCGCACCATGATCTGAAAAAGGGCAGTATTTTCAAAACGATGAAATATTTGGGATTCATGCCGCGCGAATTACCGAACGGCGCATCCCGGCTGGGTTATTTCACCTTAACCGCCACGACGAAAGCGCTGGGGATTGCCCAAACTGACCCGGATACTTCCAAATAGCGCCACCTGATACGACCTTGATTTTTGAGCCGGGTTCGGTTTAGAAATTTTTTTCTAAAAAAATTAGAAAAAAATTTCTAAACCATATTCGTGTCACTATCTTTGTCCGGTTGCTTCAAATACGAGACAAGATTTTAAAAATATCGGGTTCACCAAAACTTTAATTGCTTATGGCAAATGTACTTTGGTTGCAGGGCGGCGCATGTAGTGGAAATACCATGTCGTTCCTGAACGCCGAGGAACCAACCGTCGTGGAATTAGTGACCGACTTTGGCATTAACATCCTGTGGCACCCATCCATCGGACTTGAACTTGGAGATCAGGTGTCCACCCTGCTCAATGATATTCTGAAGGGCAAGATACAAATGGACATTCTGGTGTACGAGGGCTCCATCGTACAAGGCCCGAAAGGGAGCGGCACCATGAATTATTTCGCCGAACGGCCGATGCAGGACTGGGTACGCGAACTTTCCCAGGTAGCCGGTTTTGTAGTAGCCATTGGCGATTGCGCCACTTGGGGGGGCATTCCGGCAGTGCCGCCCAATCCGAGCGAGAGCACCGGGATGCAGTTTCATAAAAATAAAAAGGGAGGATTCCTGGGCGCCGGTTTTGTATCGAAAGGTGGATTGCCCGTGATCAATATCCCCGGCTGCCCGGCCCATCCGGACTGGGTGACGCAGATTTTGGTGGCCATATCCACCGGCCGGATCAAAGATGTGCTGGTAGATGAATACCATCGCCCGAAGACGTTTTTCACCGATTTTGTACAAACAGGCTGCCCGAATGCGATCAGTTTTGCACAAAAAGTAGACGGCGGCTTTGGCAAACGCGGCGGCTGCCTGTTTTATGAAGTGGGTTGCCGGGGCCCGATGACCCGCGCCAGTTGTAACCGGATTCTGTGGAATCGCCAGGCGAGCAAAACACGCGCCAACCACCCTTGTCTTGGTTGTACCGAACCGGGCTTCCCGCATCACGACCTGGTGAAAGGCAGCGTTTTCAAAACAATGAAATACCTGGGCTTCCTGCCACAGAATGTGCCTACCGGCGTTTCCCGGATGGGCTATTACACCCGCGCCGGCGTGGAGAAAGTAATGGGTACTGTCGAACGCGTACTCGGCGTGGAACAGGAACATTTTGAAACATCCAAATAAAAACATCTGACAATCATGTCCACCATAAAAGAACTCAATATTTCACCGGTAGGCCGGGTTGAAGGCGACCTCGATGTAAAGGTCTACATGGAAAACGGCGTGGTCACACGCGCCCATACGCAGGCCGCCATGTTTCGGGGGTTTGAAAAGATTATGGAAGGAAAGGACCCGCAGTCCGGACTAATCGTTACGCCGCGTATTTGCGGCATTTGCGGCGGCTCACACCTGTATTGCGCCTCTTCCGCGCTGGATACGGCCTGGAAAACCAAACTGTCGCCCAACGCCTTGCTGTTGCGCGCCATCGGTCAGGCCACCGAAACGATTCAGTCCATTCCCCGTTGGTTCTACGCCATTTTCGCCACAGATTTGGCGAACAAAAAATTTGCCAACAAGCCTTTGTATGCCGAAGTGGTGAAACGTTTTGCCGCTTATGTAGGCACTTCTTTTCAAAAAGGCGTCACCGCGTCGGGGCGGCCGGTGGAAGTGTATGCCCTGTTCGGCGGCCAATGGCCCCATTCTTCTTATATGATTCCAGGTGGTGTCATGTGCGCGCCGACCCTTAAGGACATCACCCGCGCACACGCTATCATGAATTTTTTCCGCAACGACTGGTTGGAGCCCGTGTGGTTGGGCTGTTCCATCGAGCGCTACCTGCGCATCAAATCGTGGGATGATCTCATGGCCTGGGTGGATGAAAACGAAAGCCAGCGCAACAGCGACCTGGGTCTGTTTATCCGCGCCAGCCTCGAGTTTGGGCTGGATAAATTCGGGCAGGGCGTAGGCAAATTCCTGGCTTACGGCACTTACCTGCACAAGGACCTGTACAACACCCCAACCGTGGAGGGCCGCAACAAGGCACTTATCAGTTCGTCCGGATTTTTTGATGGCAAAAACTGGAGCGAGTTCGACCACCTGAAGATCAAAGAGCACGTCAAGCACTCCTGGTACGCCGATGTGCCCGCCGAACACCCGTGGAAGGAACCGTTCCCCACGCCGGTACAATCGCAGCACCTGGCCGATTCGGATTTCAACGGCAAATACAGCTGGGCCAAAGCACCACGATACGATGGCTTCTCCGCGGAGGCCGGCCCGCTCTCGCGCGTAATTATGAACGCTAACCCGAACAACCTGAACCACCAGATTCAAGACCCCCTCTTTGGCGATATTATCACCAAACTCGGCCCCAATGTATTCACCAGAACCCTTGCCCGGGTGCATGAAGCGCCGCGCCTCTACGAATTCATCAACCAGTGGCTTTCTCAAATTGACCTCGACGGCGAGTTTTACATCAAGCCGGAGGAAAGAGACGGTATGGGTTTTGGAGCTACTGAAGCCGCCCGCGGCGCGCTTGCCCACTGGATCGAGATCAAAAACGGCGTGATCAAAAACTACCAGGTAATGGCGCCCACCACCTGGAATGTCGGTCCAAACGACGAACAAGGCAAAAGTGGCCCGATTGAGGCCGCCCTCACGGGTATCGAAATTGAAGATCCGCACGATCCGGTCGAAGTTGGCATGGTTGCCCGCTCGTTCGACTCCTGCCTGGTGTGTACCGTACACGCACACGACGGCAAGACCGGCGAACAACTGGCCAAGTTTAAACTGTAGATCAAGAACCGATAAATACATGAAAAAAACGGCAATTCTCGGATTTGGCAATCCCGTTCGCAGCGACGACGGCGTGGGCTGTCTGGTGATCGAAGAATTGCAAAAAAGACTTGGAAACACGATCCCAAACATCAGCCTGATCGATATGGGGACGTCGGCTTTCGAGGTGTTATTTCAACTCAGGGGCCACGAACGTATTATCTTTGTGGACGCCGTCCTGAACACGGGCGAACCCGACGGCACGCTTTACCGCCTGCCTGCCGATGCCGTCGAGGCGGCCGTTCAGGATGATCCCATGGTTTTTTTGCACAGCCTGAAATGGGATCAGGCGCTTTCGTATGCAAAAAAAATACTGGGCCCCGAATACCCCGATGATATTTCTGTTTACCTGATCGCCGTAACCAATACCCGCCTCGATGTGGGCATCAGCGAAACGGTGCAGGAGGCAGGCTTAAAAGTGACCGATCTGATACTGGAAGAACTCGGTTTGATCGCTGTTTGAAAAACGAATGGGTATAAAACTTCGGACACAACATCTTTGGATACCCGGCGATATCGCCGAAGCGGTTTTCGGCGCTACGCCGCAGGTCTATACCGTTTATTATCCGCAACAAAAGGCTTTATTGCTCGCACCAATGGATGACGATATTTTCCCTACCGTCCACAAGGGCGGGCTCCAGATGCTCAAGAGCCGCAACCTGCAGGGCGACAAAACCATTTCACTTCAGGAAATCATTATCGACAACGATATCGACGACACGGATCGCGAACTGGCGTTTATGCACCAGCCGGGTATGCGGATATTACACGTAACCTTATGATCGTAATATTTACACCTGCCGAACTGCGGGCAAATGTTCAACAGATTATTGATACCGAACCGCGCCTGAACGAATTGGTGCGCGTGGCAGATATGCTGGAAGAAAGACCCGAACCATGCGCCTGGCACCTGATCGCGCGCGCTAAAAGCGGCATCACCCAGCCCGTTGACTGGTACAATGTGCTGCCGCCCTATTTGCTGCCGGAAGAGATTGATTTTAATGCAGACCATCTGTTGGGATTGGTGTTCGCCAAACTGGGCAATTATGAAAAGGCCTACCAGTACCTGGGCAACAACCAGGTGCTGCTCAACGATATCGATATCATCAATTGCCTGCAAAACAGTATTCCGGTGGACCCCACCCGCCTCACTTCCGATTTCAAACCTTTTGAGGAATACCGCTTTTGCCACAATTCGGCTATCCTGCACCACTACGCCGCTACGGAAGGCAATTTTGACGCGGATAAAACCCGCTATTTTTACCAGGAAGCCCTGAACAGCGCCCCCAACGGGGAATACTATGCCTTTACGGCCCGCCAGTACGCTATTTTTCTGACCGATCTCGGCGATTTGTTACAGGCTGAACACCTGTTACAGGATGCCGTCAAAACGGCGCTTTCCGACGATGCCGTGCCCGAATTGAAAGCCGCGTTGTGTGGCGTCTGGATGAAACGCCTGGTTGTTCCTTATGATACCGCCCTGCTGGACTCCCTGAAAACTACGCTTTGGGAGGCCATGCAGCATTACCAAAAACAGGGCCGGGAAGTGGAAGAAGCCCTCCTGCTGGTGGATGCCGCTCAGGTGGCCAATTACGCCGAGAGTTTTGCGGAATCGTTGGGATATATCAACCGGGCCGTGGATATTTTGAGAAAAGCGGAAATGCCCGAACTGCTCGCACAGGCCCAATACCGGCGGGGCATTTTGTTGTACACCTGGGCTAAAAACGACAATCCGCAGTTTTTCAAGGGCGCTTTGGACAGCTTTCAGGAAGCTTTAAAAATTTTCTCCCGCGATGAAGCGCCGGATGTTTTTGCCGATATTCATCAATATCTCGGGGTTATTTATTCTGAAATACCCGACGAGGCGCTCAAAAAAAGCCTCTGGGCGGGCGTATCCTCCGCCTCGTTCCAACAGGCTTTGAACTATTACAGTAAAGAAACGTATCCTTACGAATATGCGATGGTGTGCAACAACTATGCTAACGCCCTCACAAAATACCCCGAAGCGGTGCATTCGGACAACCGGGAGAAAGCCCTGTATTATTACGCCGAAGCGCTCGATATCCGATCGGCAACAGAATGGCCGCTCGAACGCGCCGTAACGCTGCTGAACTATGTGGAAACCTGCTGGTATCTCAACCTCACCGGCAATGGCTCCAACCGCGCTCTTTTTGAACAAATGTTTGAAAAAACACAGGAGGCGCAACGCCTGACCAACGATCCGGCTATTGTGGCCATGGCGCAACATCAGCTGGAAAAACTGGAACAATTGCGCGTCGCACTGGAACAGGAATACATGGCCTGAAGCCCTCCCCGTATGCACGAGATATCGCTTGTTCGCACCATATTCCGTACGCTGGATGACAATTTTTCACCGGAAGAACTGGAACGGGTAGTGGCTATCGAGTTGAAAGTCGGGCCCTTAGCCAACGTGGAGCCGGTGCTCCTGCAAAATGCTTTCGATGCGGTGGTCCGGGAAGATGAAATCCGGTTCAGGGAGGCGGTATTGCGCGTCAATATGGTTCCGATTTTGGTGCAATGTCCCGATTGTAATCAAATCACCGAAGTACACAACTACCGTTTCGTGTGCGCATGCGGGAAGCCTTGTGGCAACGTGGTGCAAGGCAATGAACTGTTGATTGAGCGGGTGGAAATGCGGGATTAGATCAGCCTTTTTCTTCCTTTCGTTTATCGATATAATCCCGAAGCTTCGACGCGCTTTCGTAGTCCTCTTTTTCGATCACTTTTGCCAACAGGTCCTCCAGCTCAACTAAGCTGTATTTAGCAAAAGAACCGCCTGTTTGGCGCCCTGTGAGCGATTCCGACAGGATGCCGGCATTCAGGATAATATTTTCAAAGGAGAAGACCGGGACACCGCAACGAACCGCCAGCGCAATGGCATCCGAGGCGCGTGCATCGATTTCCAGTACGGCGCCATCGTTTTTTTGAAGGACCAGCCGGGCATAAAACACACCTTCCACCAATTGGTGGATCACCACTTCTTTTAAAATGCCGCCCAATGCCCCGATCACATTTTTCAGCAAATCGTGCGTCAACGGCCGGGCAGGTTGCATTTGCTCCATCGCAATAGCGATCGACTGGGCTTCCGGCGCGCCGATGATGATCGGAATACGCCGCTGTTGTTCCAAATCTTCCAGGATCAGGACATAATTTTCCGGCTGCGATTCGCTGGACGACAGCGCAACAATGGCTAATTCTTTCTTCTCATCCATGCACGGGGTGTTTACGGTTCAGTCGTTATCGGGCAAGATCTTCGAATACTATCTTGGCAACAAAGTTTGCATCATTCACAAGGGATAAATCAAGATACGGTGATTGCCTGTGTCCGCCACTGCCAGTCGCGCGCCGTCGGCGCAAAGGGAAAAGGGCCAGTACAGGCTTTTTTCGGTACCAAAAACCGTTTCTGCATTTTCGCTGCCGGTGAAAAAGTCGGGTTTGCCGATCAATCCGTCGGCGGCCGGATTATTTTGCCCGGGGAGTGCATCGAAACGCAGCACCCGGCTGTTTCCCGTATCGGCCACTAAAATGCCATTCCCAAAAAAGCAGGTATCATAACACCAGTTCAGGGTGTTCGGCGTGGGATGCAGGCCATACTGATTTTGTCCGTTGCTATCCAGGTCGACCTGGCCAATGATCACATCCGCTTTTTGCTGAAATGCCGTGCGCCAATCGCGCCACAACAGTACACGGTAGTATTGAGTATCCGTCACGGCCATCGTTCCATCGGGATTTATTTTCACCGAATATGGCCAGACGGGGTCCTGGCTCTCATAGTCGCGGGTCATAAAACCGGGTTTCCCGATGACACCGCTGGCAGGGGCAAAATTTTCAAGGGGCAGGTTTTCATAATACAAAATCCGCCGGTTACCGGTATCGGCGATCCAAAGTCGCTCTCCGTCGCTGAACACGCCGTACGGCCAAAACAAGGTGCATGGGCCGGGGTCGGCGCCTACTTTTTGGGCATTGGGCTGGTTGGTGCCGAAATCCCGCTGACCGATCACGACATCGGCGGGTTGTCCGTGCCGGGTGGGTAGGGTATGCCAAATCAGTACCCGGTGATTCCAGGCATCAGCGACGATGAGCCGTTGCCCGTCCGACCAGATGCCGGAAGGATATTGGAGTGTTTGCGCGTTCACCGTGCCGCCCGCATTCCGGCCGGCATCGTCGGCATTGTCCTGGCCAAGCACGACATCCGGTTCCTGAAAAGGCGTTTCCGGCAAGGTATGCCAGATAAAAACCCGGTTGCGGCCGGTATCGGATACGAAGAGTTGGTTGTTGAATAAAAACACGCCGCGAGGCGCCAGAAACGGGGTGCTCTCCGGTCCTTTGAATATCCATTGCGGCAACGGTTCTGCGCCGGTGGCCGGTGGAAAAAGCGGCCTGGCGCCTGCCTTTTTCAGGGTAATATTCAGGATCGTGTCTGGCATGATTTTCAAGCCCCGGGGGGGTAGAGAAAGGTGAAACGGGCGAAAATTCGGGCCGTTCAGATTTGCGTGTGTTCGACCAGTTCGTCTATTTCGCCGATTTGCGACAGGTACTCGAACGTTTTTTGCGCCTCGGCTTCATCCACGATGCTGATGGCGACGCCGACGTGTACCAGCACGAAATCGCCTTCTTTGGCGGCGGGCACCATATCGAGCCTGACTTCTTTGGTGATGCCGCCAAATTGCACTTTGGCTACGTTCACCTGGCCGTCGTACCGGCTTTCAATGGAGCTAATTTTACCGGGAATGGCTAAACACATATCGTAAACGTTGAGTGGTTGAAAAAGTGGATTTATGCCCCGGCAGTTTGTAACCGTTGGGGAGCGCACGTCGCCTTTTTGTCTTTTACACGTTCCATCAACCATGCGCACCAGGCATCCATACCTTCGCCGGTGGTGCTGGATACGGTGATGGATTCTATTTCAGGGTTCACTTCGCGGGCATCCTGGACGGCGGCGGCTACTTTAAAAGGAATATAGGGCAACAAATCGGCTTTTGAAATCAGCATCAATTCGCTGGTGAGGAACATACGCGGGTATTTTTTGGGCTTGTCGTCGCCTTCGGTGGAGGCGAGCAGGGTCACTCGGTAGTCTTCGCCGAGGTCAAAAGCGGCCGGGCACACCAGGTTGCCGACATTTTCGATAAAAAGCAGGTCGAGCCCCTCGGTATTCAGGTGATCAAATGCCTGCACGATCATCTGGGCTTCCAGGTGGCAAACGCCGTTGGTGACAATTTGAGTGGAAGGGATGCCTGCTTCGCGGATACGAATGGCATCGCGTTCGGTTTCGAGGTCGCCCACGAGTACCGCCATCTTGATTTGATCCTTGAGCCGGCGCGCGGTTTCCTGCATCAGGGTGGTTTTGCCACTGCCTGCCGACGAGGTAATGTTGATCAGTAAGGTAGCCTGGGCCTGCATTTTGTCCCGTATGCTTTTGGCCACGTAGTCGTTGGCTTTGAGCAGGCTCATGGTGGTATTGTCGCACTGGATAGCCCCGACGGGCAGGCGGTTTGATTTTGCGAATGCCATTACACTGTTTGGTTAGTTCTTGTACAAAACCACAAATTGAAAGTATTTCAACCTGGCGTGTAGCAAAGATAGTAGACTCAAACAGTTTAGAAAATATTTTCTAAATCTTCGGGAATATTTCTGCCCGGGCGCCATGGCCGATGCGACTTTCGGCAAGATGGGCAAGTTGGTTTTCGGGTTAAAAGCCGGGGTAAAACTACTTTGCCACGTTAAAACTATCCAAGCGGTTTTACGTGGCAAAGTAGTACTAAAAACGCGCCCAAAGCGCCGCGAAATACCCGACCGGAAAAGGTATCGCCCCTAATGCATCAGCAACTTGCCGGCCCCCAACAACAGCGCCCCTTCGCGCACCTGTAACCAGTAAATTCCGCCCGGGAGGCCTGCGCGTTGGAAGTCCAAACGCCCGCCAATTGTCGTTTGGCGCAGCACGATCCGCCCCGCGGCATCGCTGAGTGTCCACTCCAATGATGCACCGGCAGATACTTCGCTCAACTCCACCGTAGCGCGCCCCGATACCGGGTTGGGAAATACCCGCAATTCGGCGAGCGGACGGGACGGCGTCCAAAGGCCGACGATGATAAAATCTTTACCTACCCGATGCCGGGTGGTATTGGTAATGACAGGTGCATTGTAGTCGAAATAAATGGCCGCGTCGTTGAAGATGTCCGTGCCTAAGGGAATACCCGGTTTTTGGCCGATATGAAATTTGACATATCCTTGCGAAGCTTCGAGGTTGGTGCTGCTGTCGGGCAGCAGAATGTTGTCGAACCGGAATTCCAGCACGTTTTTTCCATGCAGGCCCCAGGTATAAGGGTGGCTGGTCGGGCCGATGCGCACGGAGGTGGGGTCGAGCCATTCAGACAACGTATCGCGTATGACGACAGTGAACGCCGTATCGGTACCAGTATTTTGAAAGCGAATGGTATAGTCAATCGGTACGCCTTGTCCGATGTAGCGCTGCGTGTCGTAGCCTGTGGGTACGGCGAGTTTGTCGTTGGGGTCGTAGGCGCCGATGTTGGGCTGGCAATCGCGGGCAATGGTATTGCCGGAGAATTCCGGAAACATATTCCATACCCCCGGGTTCAGCGGCCCGTTGCAAGCTTCTATGGCGGCAGTAGGCGAAAAGAAGGGCGCGCCGCCGGGGGGCTGCCCTGCGTAAATGCGCATGGTGGAGCCGTCTGCCGGACACCGGATCACCGTTTCCTGCTGGGCATTTAGTTGGAAGGTTCCCTGGCGCATCACAATCAGGTCTTCGATGACGATAAACTCTGCCGGAAGCGTCATGGGGGCGCCGCCCGCGTTGCGGATGATAAACTGCACGGAATCGCCGTCGCAGCTCGCATTCACCGTGATGACAGGTACGGAAATGGGGGTGAACGGGCATTCGTTGGCGATTATAATTTCGGCGCTGGAGCAGTGGGTCTGCCCCAGGGTTGTGCTATCGCAATCCACGAATACCGTGACGGTAAATGCTCCTTGCGACAGCGGCGGCAGGTCGCCGACCTCGAATTCAAATATCTGCGGCCCGACTTCATCATAAGGGAGCGCGGCCGATTGCAGGCTCAGGAACGGATCCAGAGTGAGGCGCACCACGGCTGATTCGGCGGTCGCGGTGCCGCTGTTGGCGTATTGCACAGTGTAGGTACTCGGGAAACAACGGCGCAGAAACGGCGCGCCAATCGATACCTCCGGCCACGGACATTCCGCTAACGGCGTGAGACCCGGGTTCTGTTGAATCGTGTCGTGAAACCCGGTAAAGATGACGGGTATGGAATCTGCGCAGGCTTCCCAAAAACCGTTGGGAGGCAGCACTCGAAGCAGGTAGCTCCCTGTGTCGAGGTCGAAACCGTAGTTCCCGGCGGTGTCGGTGACGGCATAGCGGATTTCGCCGGTTTTTTCCACCTGCACGATGCGTCCGGCAGCAGGCAGGTCGCCTGGCGGCGAAAACGCGCAGTCGTTGTCCGAATCGACAAATACGTTGCCGAGCAGGCGGTTGGGAAACGTGTTGCCGTTGACATCGGTACGCACCACATAGGGGTCGAAACCGCTACCTGTGAATGTCCACGCGACACCGATCGTACCACCATCGGGGAGTTCCCTCACCAAGGCAGGGTCCAGGTCCCACACGATATCGGAGGTATGTTTCCATAGTTGGGCGCCATTGAGGGATATTTTGCGAATGTTCAGATTTTCATTTTCGGAATAACTGGTGAGCAAGTTGCCGTCGGCGGTCGCGCGGAGAATGAAAGCGGGTTCTGCAATCGTGTTTACTAAGATGCCCGTACTGTCTAACACGGCCATATTACTGAGAGAGGAGCCGACGATCCGGTTGTCGTTGACGACGGCGAGCGATAAGAAACCGTAAGTGAGATCGGGCTGGGCGTAAGCTTTTTGGAAAATCAAATCGCCCGAAGGTGAAATTTTGATCAACTCGGGCTGGTACGGAATATCTTCCACGCCACCCAGGTAAATATTTCCTTGGTTGTCGGAAGCAAGGTCGTATAAAAGGTCCAACCCGGTACCAGCCTGTTCATCGCCAAGACTGAATGTTTTTTGCCAGATCACGTCGCCGTTCCCATCGGTTTTGATGATGACGACCGGAGAATAATAGAACCCGGTTTGGTAGGCGATCAGGTAGCCTCCGGGGGTATGGCGCAGCATATAGCTCGACCCGCTCACGGGTTTCGACCACAGAATGTTGAGGTTGGCATCGGTTTTTACCAGCCGGTAGGCGCCGGGCGCCTGCCGGCCCAGAAAGAGGAATTCGGTCTGTCCGACCGGTAGCATGTACACCTCCGAAATGCCGAGTACGCTTTGCTGCGTCTGCGCCCACTCCACCGTACCGGTGGCGGACAGCCGGAAGAGCATGTTTGAGTTGCTTAGGGAGCTGTCAGCCATAGCCGACATTAAAAAACCGCCGTCGGGCATAGGTAGAATGTCGTAACCATCTACAAGACCCAATTCGAGCGAGTACAGCCGTTCCCAGCCCTGGCCGCGGAGCAGTGACGTGTTGCAAATCAGGAGAAGCAAGGCAATCAGGATATTTCTCATATTTCTGTGTTTTTTTCAGGAGCAAAAGTTGGCGCTTTCTCATCTTTGCGCAAACCCAATTTTTAGGGTTTGTGCAATTTATGTTTTTTTAAAACATTGGTTTTCAATTTTTAAAAATAAATTTTGTGCAAAAAGGCGTCTTACATGATTTGCTCAAAACACTCACAACACGCGAAAAAAAAGCGTTTGCTGCATTCGTACGGTCGCCCATTTCCGGTGCATCGCCGGAAATAGCCCGGCTTGCGGAACGCCTGCTGGATACAGGCCGCCCGGTAGCGACGTTGGATCGGCAGAACAAAGCCGCTGTTTTTCCCGGCGTATTCGGACAGGCAGCGCCCTACGACGATGCGCGTCTGCGCAAAACAATGGAACGGCTCCTGCGCCTGCTCGAACAGTTTCTCGTCGCCGAACAACAGGCAACGGAAACGTTCGACTTTCGTCTGCGATTGGCCGAATTACTCGCAGAGCGGGGCCAGGCCAAATTGTTACGGCGCCTGCTCGATGCGCCCCTCCCCTGGCCGCCCGATGAAGCCGACTGGACGACTGCGGACTTTGGGCAGGCCGCCCGCTGGTACCAGTTTTTATATGACCACCGCAGCAACATCGAACGCGAACACGACCCGGAACTGCACCGCCGGAGTATGTATTGCCAAACGGTGGCATTGCTCGCCCAGCGCCTGCGCGCAGCCTGCATATTTCGTTCCAACCAAAAAGACCGCGCCGCCTGGCCACCCGACCCCCTGCTCGACTGGGCTGCCGCAGCCTTTCCGCAGGCCGACTATGCCAATCTGCCCTTACTTCAAATCCTTTTCGCCGGTTTTCAGGCGCTTGCCTCGCCCGAAGCGCCGCAGTATTTTTTCCAATTCCGCGACGGACTGCTGGCCGCCCCGGCCTGCTTCTCCCGCGACGAACAGCGCGACCTCCTGCTCGTGGCGATCAATTTTTGCAGCCAACGCTACAATGCGGGGGATACCACCTGGTTGGACGCGCAACTCGAACTGTACGGCTACGGACTTCGCGAGGAACTCCTGTTCGAAAACGGCTGGGTGACGGGCTATACATTCCTCAATATCGGTACCCTGGCGCTTATCGGGCGGCGCTATGCCTGGCTCGGCGAGTTTCTGTCCAATTTCCGCGACAAGGTGGAGCCGCGCTACCGCGAAAGCGCCGTCGCGTTCAACCAGGCCCGGCTCGACTACGCACTCCGGCAATACCGCCCCGCATTGGCCTTGCTGCAACAAGACCTCTTCGACGACGTGCTGCTCAGCCTGTCGGCAAAAACCGTGCAGGCCAAATGTTTCCAGGAATTGGGCGAATACGATCTGTTGGAGGCGCACCTCGAAGCCATGCGCAAGTATATCCGCAGGCACAAGGAAATTGGCCAGTACGGCGAGCGCTACCTCAATTTCACCGCAGCCCTGCGCCGCATCATACGGATACGACCGGCCCAACGGGCGGAATTGCGCCGGGAGATAATGGCAATGTCGGTGCTGGCGGAAAAGGAGTGGTTGTTGGCGTTGGTGTGAGGGGGGGAGTATGTTCAAATATCACTCCCCCACCCATTCCAACCTAACCACCCATCCCCCGCCCGGCGCCAGCCTAACCGCAAGTCGATCTGTAGCGCCAACGAATCGTTCGCTGATCGTATAATCCGAAGCATAACGATGCGCATTCGCTCCGTCGGCGCAGATCGTGGCGCGAAAACGTACGCCCGCCGGCAAAAAATCGAGCGCAACGGTTGTTTCCACCGGCGTCCAGTCGTTGATGGATGCCAGGTACCAGTTGTCGCCGCGGCGGCGCGCAAGCACCAGACGTTCACCGATTTTGGCCTCCACGACGCGGGTCTCGTCCCAAACCGTGGGCAAACTACCCAGCAACTCCATAAATGCAGGCTCTTCGTATGCTTTACTCGGATTTCCACTGAACATCTGCAAGGGACTTTCGTAGGCGATAAACAAAGCCAGTTGATGCGCGCGCGTGCCCTGGGACATTACCTTTTCGCCGATAGGCCGGAAGGTCTTTTGTGTAGCGTTGTCGAGGATGCCCGGTTCGTAGTCCATCGGGCCACTGGCCTGACGGATAAACGGCAGGAGCAGATCGTGTCGCGGCGTCACCAGGTCGCTCCAGATATTGAATTCTGAGCCCAGGGCGCCTTCCCGGGTGATCAAATGCGGGTAGGTGCGCTGCAAACCTGCCGGCTTAAAAGCTCCGTGAAACATGACCATTATCTTATATTTCGCCGTTGCCTCTGCGATGCGTTCGTAAAACTGAACCATGTGTTGATCGTCACGGTCCATAAAATCGGTCATATAGTATTTATAGGTATTTGTATTGATACCGGCCTCGAAGGGAACGCCGTAAATATTACTGCCGATGATCCATTCCTCCGTGCTGGTACCGGGCCGTATCCATGGAGATTCGGGCAATCGGTTGGGCGAGTCCAGGCGATAAACCAGGTCGTTGCGCACCAGGTCGGCATCTTCCGGCGCCACCACGATTACCCGCCAGGGGTAGGTGCGTGCGCCCGCGCAACGCGCGATCCAGGGCTCGCGGTCCGTTACGATTTGTTGAGGAAACTCCCCGGTAGTGACTTCAATATGTTTTGGGTAAGGTGCAAACACACCGCGCAAACCGCCGTCCGGGTGTCTGCGTAAAAACATGCCGGGATACCCGAGCAGGTCCGATTCGGTGATCAGCACGTGCGGGAGTTTCTCTGTACTGAGCAAAACGGGCGAAAAAGCCAGGTCGCCAGGCATGGTATCCAGCCGGCAAGTCTTGTACGGCGCTTCGAAACTGGTGTGAAAACTGTCGGCATCCGGGCGCTTCCACACGGCAGGATAGGTAATCAAAGGTGTGCCGGCAAACTGAAAAACGGCGTCCTCCTGGATGATCGTGATGCTGTCCGGCATCGCAGTAGTGAAACGGTAGGCTACCCCGTCGTCGTAGGCCCGGAAAACGACGGCGTAATTGCCCTGAAAGTGCAAGATCAGTTCTTCGAATACATCCGGGATGCGCGCGCGTTTTTCCGGCACAACGGGTACGATGGTGTCCCGCACCGAACGCCGCTCCTGTTTGCGCAGCCGGGGTTGCCGTCCAAGGGTTTGCCCGTTTTGGAGTAACAAAGATACCCGGCAGGAATCGAGCAGCGGTTTACCTGCGTACTGTATGCTGTATTCCAGCCTCGCGCCAGTGTTTATGGTTACTTCCAGGCGGCCATCCGGCGAAAGAAGCGTGTGGAATTGCGCTTGCCCGCTGGCTGCGAAAAATAGTAACAAAAAGGTGGAGATTGACTTTTGCATGCGGCACGTTGTTCAGGGATGGAGCCGCTGCAAAATATGCGTTTTTGAATCATCCTGCACCAGTTGTTTAAAAGTGCATGCTGTGTCTGAGATTGAAGGGCCTTACCTGTTCAGCAATACCTTCTCCGAAACCGTTCGATCCTTAGTCACGAGCGTCACCACAAACACGCCACTTTTCCAATCTTTGGCCGCGTTTACAGAAAACCGGTTCGTAGCGGCCTGCAACAGCAGCGGTTGCCTGTGCCGGACGGCGCCCAAGGCATCTGTGACAAATAATTCGGCTTCTGCCATACCGGAAGATTCGACCTGAACAGTAAACGGGCCCCCACTTGGGTTTGGAAATATGCGGAGATACACGGTATTAACAGCCACGTCGGTAGTAGCATTATCGCGATCCACCGTTTCTCCGCCAGGGTTTTGGTGCGGACCTTCAGCACAAGCGGTGCGCGTAGAATGGAGTTTGTTGCGCGGCCCATCCGGCGCCAATGTTGCCTGCATCCGCATCACTTGTCCCCAGGTGAAAAGGTATTGAACGCTGTCGATCGCATTATCCATCAGGTTGGAGAGCATTTCTACCGGGTTACCGGCACAGGTGCTCAGGTGCCGGTACTCATATTTAGATAGTCCAAAGTTGGAGGTATTGTGAACGGGCGTATCCTCCACACGATCATCGGCACAAGGCGTGAAATCGTTCCAAAGTTCGTAGAGATTCAGGTAAGAGCCGAGCAGGTGGGTCAGTGTTTTCCCAGTGGCAAAAGGATTGTCAGATTCGGCTACGGCACGGGCAAAATACCGGTCGTCGATCACCACCCCATCGCCGGTGGCCGGGCCGCCGGGCATTTGTGCGAAGCCCGCCATATCGTCCGGCAGCCGCGCAACCCATACGTTGCAATAAAAAGTGGGGTCCCAGGCATCGCTCCCGCCCTTATCCGAGTAAAACAAGGCTTCTTCGTCCGGATTCCAAACCTGAGCCGTCCCGGAGACGGTTATCACGCCATTGGTGGGCAGCCCGGTGGGATCCAGCGCCGGGCGGCAAAAACTGATCAGCGGATTGGCCGCGCGTCCTGCGAAATCCTCCATTTTGTCGGCTAAGGAAAAGTAGTTCTGGTAGTCTGTCTCCGTGCCTGTAATATGGCCCGAAGAGTCCACTAATGGTTGCGGATGTTGGTAGGATTGCCCCAGATATGGGTGCTCCGGCGCCAGAAAATCAAGTGCCAGCCGCCCGAGCTGCGCCTCGATATCTGCCTCCGTGATCGCAACAGCGCCGGCCGGCAGGGGCAGCAGGTGAAACACCACTGCCACGGACATGGAGTCGATTTGCCCAAAATACCGGAAATCGGTGGCAAAACGCTCGATGACCGCCATATCATCCTGCATGGATGGATAAGCGGAATGCAGCTGCCGCAGGCGGAATTGTGTGCCGTATTGACGGGAGGTGGGGATGGGATTGTCCACGACCTGGGCGGGTAGCAGGGACGAAGACAAGAGAAGAGTGAATAGAATTACGGTTATTTTTTGCATAGGAGGGTTATTGATCTGAAAATATTAACGCTATTAAATAGTCATATTTTTTCTATAAAATGTAGTGCGCAAAGCCTTGTTTTCACTTTATGCCTTTTACCCAAGCCATCCTCTTCCTTTTTAAAAAAGCAAGTCAATAGGGAAATAAATATCTTGTATATTCTAATGATGATTTTATCTTCAATGAAATATATCAAAAAACCAAGAACTATATTATGGATTTTTATAAACCAGAAATTACCGACTATATTTCTGCCATGTCAACTTTATTAATTAAGTTTTCAATAGCTTTTATACCATTTTCAGCCACAAAATAGAGCAAATCATCAAACCCTGCGTACACATATCCATTGCTCGCCATACATAAAGTCAAATAGCCTCTATGCGATTGCCCTATAACACATATCTTTCTCTTTATTTTATTTTTATAATCAATATTTACCCAGTCAGATGCAATATCATGAATAGATTTTAATACATTAAAGTGAAATACTTCTGATTCGCCGGCTTCTATGAACTTTATTTCTAAATTGCCAAACTCACTCAAAAACATTTCAACCGCTTCGAACCAGTCATATCCATTTGCAATTAACTCATTTTTCAATGAATTAACCTCAATTGTTCGACCATTGAACCACCCTGATTGCAACATAATGTCACTAATATGATCAGAAGAAAATCTAGTTTTTGACATGCGTCGATTGTTTTAATGTTTCCCGGCAGTTCCTGCATGGAGGTGCCATTTGGCCAGTTTTGGTTCTTACTGTGTGATGCTCGAGGTTTTTTAGCTTAGCCCCGTCTTTAACGGCTTGGTTTGCCGCCTTAGTTTCAGCGCAATTACATGGCGGCCAAGGTTCTTTAGATGGATTAGGAGCTTGTTTTTGAAGATCTTTGCTTAAAATTGGGTGAGGCTTACCGCTAACATCCGTATAAATTTTCCCAGTTTCAGCATCACGCACAGCAGCTGTCATAGTTGGCGGTTTCGCGCTTGTTTCCACCTCCACTACAGCTCTATTTAAGGCTGCCTGTCTCACTTCACTATTTGCCGCTGGCACTATTGTATTAGCCACAGACCTCTCTGCCCGTATTGCTGAGGTTGTCAATGCGATGGCTTCTCCACCCTCAACCCCCAAGGCTTCAATTATAACAGGTGTTGCTATTTCAATGATAGCCATGGTAGCTATTATTTTACCAGATTCTATCACTACATCTTTAGCCAATTGTTTAACCTTGTCTATTCCACCCCAATCATTTGTTAATCCAGTTGAAGACCACATGTACTGCCAAACGCCATCCGCTGTAGTTGGTATACCCTGCAATCCGTATAAGTCAATCTTCGCCACAGGGCTATTGCTTGCATAATTATAAGGAGTAAGGTACGGAAATTTATCAATAATTGGATCTACACTAGGAAACCTCCCCACTGCCGCATCATACCACCGCGCCCCATAATCATTCCAATTCAACCCAAAATCATCATTCAATTCCTTCCCATTATACTGATACCGGTTGTCCAAAGCCGTTGCATTCATCCACCCGTAGTTCATATTCATCCCAAATGGATAGTAGTGGTTTTCCTGCAAAATATCTCCCGGCACATCCACGATACTATTGGCATTTAAATCGGCAAAACTCAGCCGGGCATTGCCGAGGTGATCTTTTATGGTGTATTCATATTGGTAATTCGATCCGCTGAGCGGGGTGACCCGCCCTTCTGCATGGTATATCGCCTCTAAGGTAAGCGTTCCGCCGCCGCCATTGGTGCGGTATTCAAGGCCGCTAACATAATCCTGGGTGTAGCCGGTGCTGGTGGTGGGCGATACGGTTTTGCGGAGTTTTTTACCGGCATGGTCGTAGAGTATGGCGAGCGATCCGTTGGAGCCGAAACTCATCAAAGAGGGCAAGTTGAGGTGATTGTAAGTCACCGTCATGCCGCTTATGCCCTTGTAGGGGTCGGAGATTAGGTTGCCGTTGGCATCATACGAATAAGTGGACGTACCGCCGGCACTGCCGGGGTTGAAGCCCTGGGCTTTGGCAGCCGAGTTGGTAGTGGCATCCGCTATTTTTTGGATTCGATTGGAGGCGTAGTTATAGGTGTAAGTCAGGTTATCAATCACACCGTTGGTGAAACAGGTCGCGCCGAAGGGGTCTTTGTACATGCCTCTGCGGTTGATGGACTGGATGTTGCCACGCGCATCGGCGTAACTGATGTTTTCCTGGTATTTGTTGTCGGTGGTGGCCGTACCGGCAGAATTGATGTCGGCATAGTATGCCGTGGTGAGCCGGTCGAGGTAGTCGTATTGCAGGGTATAGCCCTGGCGCTGGCGACCGCGGGTTTGCCATACGAGCTGGGAGATATTGCCGTTGCGCTGGCCGTTGGGGGCCGGGCTGCCAAATGTCAATCCCGGGCTGTCGTAATAGAGATCAACTTTGAAAAGATCATTGCCGTCGGGGTTAGTCGCGTAAGCGGTTTCAGCCGGGTTGGGCGTACCGGGGTTGGTGCTACAAAGGGCAATGGCATCTTGCGAGAGCGCGCCGAAACTGCTCCCGCTATTGATGGAAGTGAGCCAGTTTTGCTCATTGTAGGCGTAATCGATACTTTGCAGCCAGGAACTAACCGAGCCCACCCGAACGGAATCCAGGCTCTTGTCGATCAATCGGTCCCGAAAATCGTAGACGTATTTTGCCAATTGTTTTTCAGCGTTGGTATTGATTTTATGATACAAAGCCGTATTGCGTCCGGAGTGGTCGTATGCGCGACGCGTCAGCAAGGTCAGGGTAGCAGAAGCGCTGCTGGTTTTGTGGGCGCGGGTTTCGCTTAGCAGATTGCCGGCATAATCGTAGGCGTAAGTATAGTTGTCTGAGCCGGTATTGCCGTTGAGGTGGTTAGCGCCGTTATCGGTCAGCATACGACCGGTTATTGTGCTGTAAGTGTAGGTGCGGGTGATGGAGGCGCCGCCGGGCATCCAGGATTGAGCGGTCTTTATCTTTCCTAATTCCACACCGCTCGTACCGTAAGTAGTGGCTGTATGTTGCTCATTGTAAGCCAAACCCGTGTTATTCGGGTCCGGGTTGGCGCCCGTGTGCAGGCCGCTGCTGATGGGTCGGCCATAGTCGTCGTATTTCACCAGCATCCATTTCCCGGCGGCTAACAGGTTCCCATCTTGCGACAGCACCAGCTGATCGCGGTTGTTATATTTCATGGTCACAGCCGCCGCATCCGGTACTTTCTTCGAGGTCATACGATCTGCGGCATCGTAGACATAATCGAAACGCAGGCTCGCTTCAGAGGCGCCGGTGCTTACGCCCGGCGGCAAGACGCGGTTGACGCGATCTTTGTCGTCGTAAAGCGAATACGTGTCGGCTATATTGGTGCTGCTGCCCGATTCCTTGCGACGGGTGAGCAATACCCGCCCTTTTTTATCCGTATAGGTGATGGTTTCGAGGTTCTTCGCCGATGATTGCGGGGTAGTGATGGTAGTTTTGTTCAAACTATTGGCCGGGTAATATGAGGTAGCGGAACTGCCATTGTAATATCCTACTTCATTGGCTGCATTGCCGGAATACGCCGTGGTAGTGGCATACCAGCCAGGTGGCGTAAGGGAAATCGTCCGGTTGAGCGGAGATGCTTCGTACTGATAAAGTGTATGCGGCTGACTCCCCGGAACTGTGGCAAATGCGCCGTTATTGTTGGTTGTTTCGAAAGGTGTATATTCCTTGGACAAACGGCCCTGGTTGTCGTATAATACCCCGGCAACAACATCCTTTTGGGCGGGTGACCAGGCTTTTTTTACCGTCTGTAAGCCCCTGCCGATGCCGTCAAAATATTCAAATACAATGGTGGAATCAAGGCCGCTACCGCTTGTATGGGTGAAAGTAGTTTTTGTTTTTATCCGGTTAAACGGATCGGCGACAATCTTGTAATGATAAGTGTACTCGGTTTTTACGTTGCCGTCTGACACCGTCTCGCCGGATATACCTGCATTGTCTTTGGTCGCTTTGGCCAACCGCATCAACTTGTCGTAAGTAAATCCGGTTTTTCGGCCGTCGATATCCGTGATCAGGCGCAACAGGCGTGTACCGGGATAATAATCATACGAAACCGCATGGCTTTTAAAAGTGCGGGTCAGAATGAGTCCGGCCGTATTCCAGGTATAAGTTTCCGGATCGGCCCAATTCGCGGTGGTAAAAGAGGCCGGCTTCCCCTTTGTGTTGTAGGAATTAAACGTGCCTTTTGTCACCCAACTGCCGGTTGTAATGACTCCGTTGTTCCAGGTAACCTCATATCGTTTAACCTGATAGGGGCGTGGGAAAGTACCCGTTGCACAGGCTGTGGCGGAAGAAAATGCGCCTGTCGTTAAATTATATGCGCCGAATACGGTTTCCGAACCATCCACCTGCACATTACTGACTTTGACAATAGTTTGCCAGGGCGCCGCAATCATATTTTTACGTAGCAGCGAATCCCGAAGGCATCCCGCGGTCAAATCATGCGGATATTTATATTCGGTGCGATTTGTTTTTCCATCTGAATTAGTGATTTGCGTGGCTGTGGGCGCATAGAAACGGTTTTGGCTATCGTATTCGTAGGAGGTTGCCGTGGTGACGCCATCCAGGGTTTCGGATGTAGCAGTTAATTTGTACCAATTGGTGGTAATATTGTAAAACGCGTAGCTGACACCCGTAGCGCCAAAAGAGCTGTTATTGGGCGGGTCAAAACAGGTATACGATGAGTTGACTATTTTGTATATGTAGCCTGCGTTAATACTGGAAATGCTGGATTCTCCTCCTGCCGAAATTGTTTGGGCCTGCAAAGTTCCGGTCGAATTATAAGCACTCTCTTTAGCCGGTTTTCCCAGGGAGACAGTTGGCTGATCCGGCTGGTTTGGATATACGTTCGAATTTGTATAGTTATTGTAATTCTGGATGTAGGAAAACTCATATACTTTTTCTCCATTTCCGTTAAACTGCTCTTTTACCCTGGCATAACCACAACTGTACCCCTCGAAATTATACAATGGAAATACCGGCTGTTCGGAAAAAAACATGCGATAAAATCCGTCATAATTGGTGCCGGTGGGAGTTAACAACTGTGCTGTACCAGTGATATTGTTACCATACTTGGCCGTTTTATATATCACACCGCTGCTTGTCGTATTATCCGTTTGCAGGTATTCATAATTCTTGATAATATCATTTGCAGTTTGTACGCCACTTTCCGAGGTTCGTATCTGTTTGATCCGCAATCCGCCGACGGTGTAATTTTGCCAAACCGAGGTGGTGGAGTTGATAGTTAAGGTGCTGTAACCGTTGGTACTCTGGATGGTAAAGTAATAATTTGTATTCGGTTGGAAGTTGCCCAGTGCCGAGAGGTTTTGGACGATCGAGTCAGTACCAAAATTAGCTGGAATGTTAAACCCAACGGACGAACCTAATGGCGTACCATTGGCATTATAAGCTTGTATTATACAGGAAGCGGGTTGATTAATACAGGTCGGCGGCGGGAAACCTTGATTTGGAATGTTCCACAGCTGCGCTTTAAACTTGGTATTATTATTTGCTAATTCAGCCGCAGTGAACTGGATAAGTCCGGAGGTGCCGGTACGTGTGCCGCAACAATTTGCCGGCAAGTCGTTACAACTTTGCAAGGTCAGTTTTACCAGGGTCGTTGGCAAACTTTGATAAACGGTATTCGCCTCGTACGTAAAAAATGTCTTGCCGCCGGTCGGGTAAGTAATATCGGTCAGAATCCCCTTCTTCATTTCGGTTACATTCGTCTCTTTGTTGGCAGCTCCATAGGATCGGTAAGTACCCATTCCCAGAACCGGTAACGTGGTGGGCGGAATACTGACTATTTGGGTTTCATTTTGGGTAGCACCGTTGTAAAAGCCCCAGTGGTCGGTTGATTTTGACAAGCGGTAAGGCAGAAAACTCCCGTTATAATTGAAAACATACGCCGGAACTACCAGTGTTCCATCGCAAGATTTTTCTTGAATCTGCAATAATCTTAGCCGTTTGGCATAGGAAGCGGTTTTGGCGGGGTCCTGAAAATAATCATACGAAAATTCAAATTTCTTACAGGCAAGCTCGGGTGTACCCGTTGCGATTTGAATCGATTCCAATCGTTTGGCATCCAGATTAGCGCCATTTTGAGCATCGAGGTCTTGCCGGTTCACTGTGGCGTTAAATGTCACCGCACCGGTACTAAAGTTGATGGAACTCAAACGTTTGCCTGTAACTTCAGTGGTAAATCCATTGTGGTAGGTATCTATACCGGAAGTGCCACTGCATTGATAGCCGGTTGAGCCCGAACTGCCGTAATTGGGCGGGCAACCTTCCATGATTTCCACCCAGGTACAGGGCGCAAGATTCATATAAGCATAGGTGTCGTTGGCATAAGACAAAGAAATCGAAAATTTCCGGTCTGGGCTTTCCACCTGGATGAGGTACCAACTGGAGCAAAATGTTTTCCAACTGGCTTCGCCGAATTGATGCGTAAATTCCCGGGCATCTACATCAGAGCCGTTCACTACAGATTTCCCAAATGTATATCGTGTGCCGTCTGGCGCCAAAAGGATAAACCGGGTAAAATCGGTGGTGAATTCGATCTTCAAATCCTGCTGCGGAATCAGTTGGTAGGCTGGTTTTCCAACTGCGGTTGCATTTTTATGATCGATATAAAACTTGCCGGTGTACCCCGCAACGTTAAAAGTAAAAAGGTCAGGTTCCGTGTCATACGAACCGTTACCGGCACTGACTAAAAAGGACGTTATATTGGGGTCATTAGGCGGCGGCAAATATTGCCCGTAATTGTAATAACCGGTTGCTGCGGTTTCATCCGGAAGGCCCTGTACCACCCGTGTTATTATCCCACCGGCATTCAGGCTCCAACCCATACCAACCCAACTGGCTAATTCAGCCACTTTGGTGCCGGAAGCGTGGTAACTGAGGGAAATCGGCAGGCTTAACGGACCTTCCTGTACCGTGTAAATAGGAATGCCAATATCCGGCACCCCGGTAAAATAACTCACCGGAATATCGCCGTACTTACCCAGTGCCCCGGCATTTGGGGCCGGCACGGTCGCATCGGAAATGTATTTGTTGGCGGGTTGGGCCAGTATATGGCTGGCAGTGAAGGATAGTGATAAAAGAATGAGGTAAAAGAATCTTTCAGAAGGCATATTTCGGCTTTTAACGGATAAAAATTTGCATGTAGTAAAACACTTGAGTCTGCAACCAAGTGAAGCGAATCACCTTTCTCAATAGATAGATAGGCTGGTAATTTTCAAACTGGTTCGACTGCAAATGGGTTTCAGAATACCCTCTACAAAGATGCCCTCGTGCCACCCACACTTTTTGTCTCATCTTGTCTCATCTTGTCTCATCAGCGGATCATAGGAGCGGTGCTGCAGCAGGGCTTCGCGCAATTGCGTTGCCTCGGCAGGTGAGAGCAGCCTGCGCGATACCGATATACCCTGCCGTTTGATGAACCGGTAAAAGGTGGCCCTGGAGATGCCGAATTCTGCCAGAAGTTGTTTTTTGTTGATGTAATTGTTGTTTTGCATGGCTGGAGGAGCGTGTTTGCGAGG
Organism: Bacteroidota bacterium; assembly: GCA_963169325.1. Taxonomy (GTDB): domain Bacteria; phylum Bacteroidota; class Bacteroidia; order Chitinophagales; family Saprospiraceae; genus M3007. Next base: position 38,968 of record CAUJEY010000335.1, on the reverse strand, counting down.
AGTAAAATATGTAGTGCATAGGGGAATCGCACCATACAAAAATAACGCCCCCCTCTTCACCAGTCAACAACAACCTAATGAATGGGACAGAAAACCTGATAACTGGGACGTTTCAGGCAATAACCGGGCAGCGCCTGTTTCTCCTTACTCCTTCTTCCTCCCCGACTTCACCCGATTCACAAACGCATCCGCAAGCGACGGATTGGCCGCCACGATTTCATATATCTCCCCGTCCGGCATTTTGATCTGCGTTTCCTTGGGTTTCAGGGCTAACAGCGCGTCGTTGAAGCGCGTGCTGCTGGATATCACGTTCAGGGCGCCGGCCTGGTAGCCGAAGAAATACCACAGATCGGGCGAGGCTTTTATATAGAGATAGAAGCGGTCGTCGGCATTGCCGGGCATCTTGTATTCCACATAGGCGTTGAGCATTTTCTGGATCGGCTCGCCGTTGATGGCCGCGATGGGAATGCGGTCTTCAAGGCTGAGGAACGACTGGTAATCGGCGTTCCAGATCACCGGGTGACGGCCCAGCAGGAAGGTATGTTTGTTGTCTTTTTTCGGCAGGATCAGGAAGTTGTTGCGCAAGTTGGCCTGGGCTTCTTCGCGGTCTTTTTCATCGGTGATAAATTCATTCAGTGCCGGCTGGTAAAAAGCGGCCTGGCTGTTGAAAGGCGGCACCGTGGCGTCGAAACTGGAGGCTTTGATGTCGTTCACCATCATTTCGATCAGCACTTTGGGCACGGTCATTTCGATACCGGTCATAAATTCCCCGGTGACGGTAAACGTGGCCGTGTCGGGGATGTTATAGTCGGTCCGCAGGCGGCCGGCGGCGCTTACTTTCATGTATTCGAGGCCGCTGCCGATGCTGAGCGGGCCCTCGGCATTGGCGATGCCTGTTTTGTTGTCGTACGTCAGTTTGGGGCCTTTGAACAGGCTTGGCGTGGTTACCCGTGCCGAGTCGCCGAAGGTGAAGCGGTCGTTTTGCGGGTCGAATTTGAATACGCCTTCGCAGTTGATAATCGGCCGGTCCACGCGGGCATAAGGCTGCTGGAGAATGCAGGGATACAACTGCCCCGACTCTTTGGACAGGAAGAATCCAATAAACAAGGGATCACCGGCCTCCGTCTTCACGTCCTTGACGCGGAGGGTCGGGTCGTTTTTATCCACTTCGGTGTACACGCTGAACCAGGGATTGGGGAGCAGCTCGGCTTTCAGACTGGCAAAACCCTCGAAGCGCAGGTTAGGCTGGTTGGCCTTGAGGATAACGGCGCCTTTGAACAGGGTTTTTACGTCCATGTGAAAACTGTCGGGTTCCTTCACGTCGCCGCTGGCCGTGGTCAGCACGTTTTTGGTAGAAGGCATGCCGGGGCCCCGGCGCTCGCCTATGATATTGTTGAAGAAGATTTCCTGGGTATGCCCGGGGATGTTGTATTCGTAGAAGCCGGTGGCGTTGTACAATTTTTTACCCAGGATGGTGGCGGTAGCGCGGTTGATGGTGTGGTACTTGTTCACGGTGTCGGCCACGATTTTCACGTTTTTCAGCTCCTTCATTTTGCCGCCGGCTTCGATTTCGATGTCGCCGGAGTCGGGGTAAATAAAGGCGTCGGCCGATTTGATAACTTCCACGCCGCCGATTTTCAACTGGCTGTTTTTCATGTCGTACAACGCCGTTTTCCCCTGGAAACGCAGGGTATCCTGGTCGGGGTCGATGGAAACGAAGTCGCCGGGTTTTTTCTCGTCGCTTTTGAAGGTCACGGTTTGGCCTTTCATGTCCCAGGTAAATTCGTTCATGGACGTGCGGTACTGGTTGAGTGGCAGCGTGGTGGCGGCGTCGGCGGTATTGGCTTTAAAATTACCGATTTGTTTGTCGAAGTCGAGTTCGCCGTCTACGTTGCGGGAGTCGAATACGATGTCTTCGCCGTTCAGGGCTTTGATTTGCAGGTCGGCGGTATCGGAACTGGCCTGGAAGGGCCCGTATTCGATAATTTTAGAGGTCAATTTGCCGCCGAACCACTCGAACACACCCTGCCCTTTCAAACCGGAGGGCGTCAGAATCAGCAGGCCGTTGTGGGTATAGCCGGGCGCCTTGAACAGTTCGAAGGCTTTCACTTTACTTTCCACGTACATGGAGTCGCGGTAGGGCAGCCAGTTCACCTTCACGTCTTCGCCGCGGGCCTGGGGTACTTTTACGGCGCTGGTACGGTCTTCTTCCATGAAGAACTTCCGCGCCGTGCAGGTCATTTGTTTGGGCCGGAACACGATGTCTTCCGATTCGATATCGGCCGTGAGGTATTCCACGGTTCCTTTGCCGAGAAAACCCTTGTTGCTCAGGTCGAGTTCGCCGGTGTAATTGCCTTTTTTGGCGTAGGTCGGGTACCCTTTTACCGGAGTTTTATGGATGTATCCGAAGGATTTATCATGGTCGCGCACGACGATGGTTTCTTTGAAGGGGTCGAAAATACCCGCTGGGCTCATTTCTCCTTTAAATCTCAACATGTCGCTGGTGTAGCTGTCGAGGCCGTTGAAGGAGAAGGGATCGAGTTTGAAATAAAACGAGTCACGGTTATACACGCCCCCCTGTATGCTTGGGCGGTCGTAAAACACGAAGGAGTTTTTCTTGGATTGGAGGGAGGGGAAGATGGCGAGGTCTTCTTTACCCGATTTGTTGTTGGGGGCGTCTACCAGCAGGATACCGGACACATATTCCACTGTGGAGTTCATGGCATCGGCCGTAGGTTGGCCGTTTTTGTCTTTTATCCCGGTGGGCAGGTAAAAGTCGAGGTTGCGCACGGAGTCGAATTCCACCTGAAATTTGTCGTAATTGAAAAACATATTATTCCCCTCGAACAGGGCAAAACCGGAGAACAGCCGCCCTCCAAAGCGCATATCGCGATTTTTGAGCAGGGTTACTTCGCGTCCGTTGGGGATAAACCCGGTGCGTTGCCGGGTACTGAATTCCATACGTTTGACCTCATAAATGGTCGTTTCTTTGGTTTTCAGATCGAGTTTGGCGTTCGACGTCGGACTGACCGATTCGATTTTAATGGCATCGTAGTCTTTTTTACCCTGACTGGCGAGCGCATAGTGCGACAGTTTGGGCCGCGGTTCTATCTCGTGCCGGTCGAAATAGTAGTTGATGAATCCGGCGGCCACCATCTCGGCCAGGAGGGTCTGGATACTGGAGTAGTTGAACTTGGGATTGAGCGCCATGGCGAAAGCGTCGTCCGACAGGATTTTGGTTTGCCGGGTACTGTCCCAGGCGGTTTCCTGCGCCAGTTTGTACAATATGGCGATGGGGTTTACGCTCGTGATATTTTGTGCGCGGACATACTCGCTGGCATCGAAGCGGTTGCTGCTTTCAAACTCCACTTTTTGCATCACGCCTTTTGCCAAACCGGTGCGCGAGCCGATTTCCAGCGAGTCGTTTGCCACGTACCAGGAAACCTTTTCGGCTTCCAGGTTCATGTTGTAAAACGACGAAAAGAACGGGTTGCGCTCCGATCCTTTTTCGCCCCGGGTGAGGTGAATGATCTGGTTGGGAATTTCCACGCGAAAGTCGACGGCGGGATGGAAGAGGCTGTCGGTGTCCATGAACAACTTGGCATTTACGCCTTCGGCCACGATACTGATTTCGCGTTTGATAATGAACAACTCGGCGGTGCCGAAGAAAATCCGTTGTCTTTTTTTATTGTAAATAGTCAATTGAGCCGGGTTGTTTGCCGGGCCGTACCCGTAAACGGAGGAACCCCAGAGCTTGAACCCGCCGACATACTCGATGCCTTCCCCGATTTTGGCGATTTTCAGGGCTTCGTCGAACGACTCGAACCGCGGAAATTGCGAGACGCCGCTTTTGGTGGACACCACCACGTTTTCTTCAAATCTACCCCAAATACCGCCTTTAGGAAAATAAAGCGGGTAAAAGAATTCGGCCGAATCGCATTTAAAAATCGGCTTTTTGGCTTCCACCGTATAATTGGTCAGCCGGGCGTACACGGAGGAGTCGAGCCCGGCATTTTGCCAGGTTATTTTGCCGCCGGCGCCCTGCCATATACCATCGAAAGGATAATAAACACCGGAGGTATTTTGCACCATGGTCGAGTCCGTTTTCCGGACGCCGACGAGATTGATATTTTCGCAGCGGAGTTGCGGTTTTTGATCCTCATACACAAACTCGTATTTGCCCCCGCGCACGCTCCAGATGATCAGGCCGGCTTCCCCGGCCTGAAAAGCGCGCTGTCCGATAAAGTCGGCCGAAAAGTCGAGAAACTGAATAACGGGCTTGGTACGCCCCTTTTCCACGCCTCCAAGGGCTTGCTCGGCGAACGTATGCCAGCGCTGGAACAGGGTGCTATCGGGGTCGTTTTTGGCTGCCGTAACGGCGTTGATATAACTCTTATAGTACGGGAACGCGCCGAGCCGTTGCTCAGCCAGCAGGTTCGACATGCGGACGATACCCTGAATATCCGCTTCCGTCATCTGGCCCGATTTGTACTGTTTTTTAAACACGGCAAAGGACTCCTCCATGTCGGGGCGTTTGGAGGCGGTCATAAACTCGCCGAGTTTGTCCACAAACTCGTTGGGGCTATCGGGAAATTTTGCGGTGGCGGGCGTCTGCGCCAGTAAGGAGTAGGCAGTAGACAACAGGCAGTGGGCTACCAGGAAAAACAGGCGAATGGGGGCGGCGGACAGTAGTTTCATATTACAATACGGGAAATGATTGAAATCAGCAGGAGAAAAAATCTTGTGCTGCCACTAACGTGAAATGAACCCGCGAAAGTACGGATTTAACAAGCAAAGGTGGCGCAGCGCGCTATTCCGTCAGAAAGGAAAGGAAATTATTGCGGTTGATTACCTGAAAAGTGGCGTCTGAGTAGGTCTCTTTCCAGGATGCCGGGGCATAAACGGTCTTCTCTCCCCATTTGAATTCATAGCCGGAAAATTGTCCGCTATGCTCCTCTACGTAGTCCAATTCGGCCCCTGTATAGGTGCGCCAAAAATAGCGGTTTGCCGATCGGAAATTATACTCCATGTTTTTGATACGTTCTGCAATCAAAAAGTTTTCCCATAATTGTCCGGTATCCTGGCGCGCATCCGGGGGATTAAAATTTTCTATCAACGCATTTCGTATGCCGAGATCATAGAAAAATATCTTGCTCATACTGGACACTTCTTTCCGCAAGTTTCTGCTCAGTCCGTTTAACCGGAAAATGACAAAAGATTTTTCAAGCAGATCAATATAGTTCAACACCGCTTCCCGGTTAATTTGAAGTTTGTTGGACAATTCATGTACAGAGACTTGATTGCCAATCTGATAGGCTAATAATTGCAGCAATTGTCTCAGTTTTTCCGGGTATTTGATGTTCGCCAGCACCAGAAGATCCTTGTATAAATAGGATTGGCTGATTTCTTTAAGATATTGCTCTTTGCGGGAATGATTTTCCGTTTGTAATACTTCCGGATACATTCCGAAACGCATCCATTCATCGAGTCTGGTTGTGACTTCAAACGTGTTGGCATTCCGGTTTCGCATCCATTCGCCGACGGAAATCGGATAGAGCGTGTACGTCCAGGTTCGCCCGGTCAAGGGCTCCTTAATCCGGTTGGCCAAATCAAGAGAAGAAGAGCCGGTAACAATAATTTGTAAATCGGGCAAATGGTCGTGTAGTATCTTCAGGTTGATCCCGATGTCGGGCACACGCTGCGCTTCATCGATAAACAACAAGTCGTAGCCTTGAACCAAACCTTTTAGTCGATCAAGATTGCGACTTGACAATACGTCCATATATTGCTGAAGGTCAGCATTAACCTCCAAGACTTTGCCCGGAAAATGCCGTAGTGCCTCGCGTACCAGCGTGGTTTTACCCACTTGTCTGGCGCCATATAGTACGATTACCTTGTGTGTTTGGGCGAATTCTTCTTGTAATCTGGTTAAGTAAAACCTTTCAATCATAAATCGGTCAATTGTGGCCCAAAGGTAGAAACATTTATGGCTGACCGTAAAAATTCGCGTTAATTTTTACGGTCAGCCATAAATATTCCGGATTTATGATTTAGTACAGCGGATACACAACCAATTCCCCCGCTTCACACTTTCGCCCGGCACAAATCCGACCTGTTGCGCCGCTTCCGTCACCACGGGCCCGTCTTGCTCCAGAATACCCGATACCAGCAGCCAGCCGCCGGGTTTCAGCAGTTCCGCCAGGCGGGGCAGGGAATCCAGGATTACATTGCGGTTGATGTTGGCCAGGATGCCGTCGAAGTCGCGGCCTTCCACCGCATCCAAGGTGCCGCAACGGGCTGTTATTTGAGCGCTTACGCCGTTTATTTCGCTGTTTTCCAGGGTATTGCGGTACGATTCATCTTCTATGTCCACGGCTTCTACGTTGGTGGCGCCGAGTTTGGCGGCGAGAATAGCCAGCACACCGGTGCCGCAGCCGTAGTCGAGCAGGCGCGCGTCGTGGCAAGGCAGATTGCGCAGGGCGCGCAGACACATCCAGGTAGTTTCGTGGTGGCCGGTACCGAAGGCCATTTTGGGATTGATGACCAACTCGTGTTGTACGCCGGCGATGGGCGCGTGAAAATCGGCGCGCACGGCGCAAAAATCCTCCACGATAACGGGATGAAAATTGGATTCCCAGATTTCGTTCCAGTTTTGGGCGGGCAGAAATTCTTTGGTCCATTCGTACCCGAATTGTTCCTGCCACTCCGCCAGCGTTTGTTCGGCGATGTCCCGGTCGGCGCTTTCCGGCAGGTAGGCATGCAGCCCCTCCGGCGTTTCTTCAAAGGTATCGAAAGGGGCATCGGACAGGTAAGCGAGCAGGATTTCGGCGGTTTCGGGGGAGGTGCGGATGGTGTATTTCCAGTAGTTCAAAGTGCAAGGATAAATTAGCGGGTGATTATATCTGATTTTGGGTGAAGATACGGCAACTTCTAAAATCAGTGATTCTCGGTTTGTCGGCATGGCCGGTTTTTGAGGTGTAGTCTGCGAGGCACGAGCAGGCGACATCTCAAAAACAGTGATCTCACCTGTTCGTACCTTGCTGTCGAGCGTCTTCAGACGCGATTTCACGCAAAGGCGCAGAGGCGCAAAGTAAGAGGGGCTAAACCTTGCTGTCGAACGTCATCAGACGCGACGACGAATATTGAGCGGACTTTGTCCGAGTTAGCGTTCAAAAGCAGGTCAATACCGCCGAACATCGGCTGCGCATAATCCGCGAACCTACCCTGCACCTCCTTTTCTTCCCCCACGCGCTTGTCATCCGCCGCTACCGCCGAGCATCGGCTGTGCATAATCCGCGAACCTCCCCTTCCCCCTTTTCTCCCCCTGCGCGCTTGTCATCCCGAAGGGAACTGTCCGCTCTACGCCTTTTCCGCCTTGCTTGGTGTTTTCACCAAGCAGTTTCGCGTAGAGCCGCTTGGTGAAAACACCAAGCGGGGCGGAAAAGGCGTAGAGCGGACAGTTCCCTGCGGGATGACAAGCGCGAGAGGGAAAGACCTGGGGGTATAGGGTAGATTCCGGGATTATGCATAGCCGATGCTCGCCGGTACAGGCGGAACTGTCCGCTCTACGCCTTTGCTTATCACCTTTGGCGATGTGTTTACCCTCACACTACTGGACATTTTCATTTCACACAAAGTCACAAAGCGTAGAGTACACTTATTTCACGCAAAGGCGCAAAGTAAGAGGGGCTAAACCTTTGTATTTCACTTAAATATATAAGCGTCATCCCCCCTCTTACTTTGCGCCTTTGCGCCTTTGCGTGAAATAAGGACTCTACGCTTTGTGCCATTGTGACTTTGTGTGAAATAAAACCGTTCGGCAGGGTGGCCGTACCCATCAATAGTTACAATTCGCGTGGAACATATTTTTAAAAACCCTGTTTGGAGGGCTACCAATATATGAACACGATGAAATGTCCTGAACTAAAAACGGCTGTTTTGTTTGCCCTGCTGGTAACCGCCGGCGCGCGGGTAACCAGCCAAACAGCCACCGATACCATACAAACAACAAACACTACGGCAAAAATGAAAGTAGAAATCTGGTCGGACGTGATGTGTCCGTTCTGTTACATCGGTAAAAGAAAATTTGAAGCGGCCCTGGCCCAATTTCCGCAACGCGACCGGGTAGAGGTGGAGTGGAAAAGTTTTCAACTCGATCCGTCCCTCGAAACCGACCCCGGCAAAAGTGTGCCGCAATCGCTGGCCGAGAAAAAAGGCTGGTCGGCAGAATACACACAACAATCAATAGCTTATGTCACCGACATGGCGGCGGCAGTCGGGTTGACTTACCATTTCGACAAGGCCGTGGTGGCCAATTCCTTCGATGCGCACCGGTTTTCACACCTTGCCAAAAAACACGGGTTGCAGGACCGGGCAGAAGAAAGATTGTTTGCCGCCTACTTTGTTGAGGGCAAAAACACCGCCGACCGGCAGACCCTGATCCGGTTGGGCGTTGAAATCGGCCTCGATGCCGTAGAAGTCGAAAAAGTGCTGACCGGAAATGATTACGCCGCCGACGTGGAAAATGACATAGCCCAAGCCCGGCAGTTCGGCATCTCCGGAGTTCCGTTTTTTGTGTTCAACCGGAAATCCGCCGTATCCGGCGCGCAAGACAGCAAGGTATTCCTGGAGGCATTGGAAAAGGCGCTCGGGCAAATGGATTAATGCCAGGTTGATTGGCCCAATAAGCCCGTTTGTTGGAAACTGCAGTTTTACCAAAAATTTGGTTTCCGCCCATTTGTTATCCCTTAAACAGAACAAATGTTAAATTTTCCAGCGTATGCAACGCCGGACTTGGATGCGTGCGTCTAAGTGGCGACGGCGCTTATCGAATTTAAATGTCAAATACCGACTCGGGTAGCCAGTTTTGCAGAACAAAATTTTTTTAAGCCTGTTTTGTGTCCTTTGTTTACACCACAAACCGCATCCCCTACCCTCGCAACATGAAAAATCCTGTACTTGTCCTGTTTTTTTTAACAACTGTGCTCCGCCTCGGCGCCCAAACCACGACCATCAGCGGCCGGCTCACCGATGCAGCGAACGGGGAAAACCTCATCGGCGCCACAGTAGAAGTCCTCGGCCTGAACAAAGGTAATGTCAGCAACGAATACGGCTTTTATTCCTTTACACTTCCTGCCGGCGGCGACTCCATCACCCTGCGATTTAGTTATCTCGGTTATGAACCGGAAGTTCGCAAGGTAAAACCTGCCGGCACGACACTAAAACTCGACGTGTCGCTGAGCCCAAGGGGCGAGGTGCTCAAAGAGGTGGTGATTTCGGCCAACAGCCTGGAAGAAAAGGTAAAAAGCACCGAAATGTCGGTCGCCACGATCAATACCCGCGACGCCAAAGCCCTACCCGCCCTTTTCGGCGAGGTGGACATTATCAAAATCCTGCAACTTAAACCCGGCTTCGTCGCCGGCTCCGAAGGCACTACCGGCATCTTCGTGCGCGGCGGCAACAGCGACCAGAATCTCATCGTACTCGACGAAGCCGTGGTGTACAACGCCAACCACCTGTTCGGCTTTTTCAGCACCTTCAACTCCGATGCCGTAAAAGACCTGAAAGTGTACAAAGGCGGTTTCCCGGCCCAATACGGCGGCCGTCTTTCTTCGGTGATCGACGTGCGCATGAAAGAAGGCAATAATAAAGAGTACGATGTTACCGGCGGGTTGGGCCTCATCGCCAGCCGGCTCACCATCGAAGGGCCGATCCAAAAAGATAAATCGTCGTTTATCGTGAGCGGACGCCGTACCTACGCCGACCTCATCACCCGCGGCATCAATAAGGCCAATGAAAACCAGGCGGATTACACCGCTATCCCGGACTATTATTTCTACGACCTGAACACCAAGGTCAATTTCACCTTGTCGCCCAAAGACCGCCTGTACCTCAGCGGCTATTTCGGGCGCGACGTGTTCAAGTTTAAAGACGAAACCTTCAACTTTCTCTTCGACTGGGGCAACACCACCGGTACCGCCCGCTGGAACCATACCTTCGGGCCTAAATTGTTTTCCAACGCCACCTTTACTTTTTCCGACTACCGCTACCGCATTCAGAACATCATACAGGGCTTTTCTTTCAACCTGGGCTCCAATGTAAAGGACGCCAACACGAAAGTCGATTTTTACTACCAGCCCAATAACCAGCACACCATCCGGTTCGGCGGCAATGTCACCTACCATGAATTCGACGTGGCGCGCCTCAAATTCGGCAGCGACGACGGGCGGGTGAACTTCGAGTCGGGACAAGGGTACGACGGCATGGAATACGGCCTGTATTTCGGCGACGAATGGGCCATGACCGATCGCCTGAAAGTGAACTACGGCGCCCGCCTTTCTGCCTGGAACAACAGCCCGGCATTTTACGCCAACATTGAACCCCGCGTGTCGGCCAATTATTCCGTCCGGGAAGGCTGGTCACTCAAAGGCTCCTACTCCCGCATGAACCAGTATGTACACCTGCTGGCCAGCAGCGGCCTTTCGCTACCCACCGACATCTGGTATCCCAGCACCGAACAGGTGAAACCCGAGATCAGCGATCAGGTGGCCGTCGGTACCTCGTTTATGATCGGCGACAAAGTGTTGGTCACCTGGGAAGCCTGGTATAAATGGCTGCAAAATCAGGTGGACTTCATCGACGGCGCCGAATTGTTCGGCAACGACGACCTGGAAAACGAACTCACTATCGGCCGCGGCTATTCCTACAGCCCGCTCGAACTGGAAATCGAGAAAAAAGAAGGCCGCCTCACAGGCTGGATCGGTTACACGCTGGCTTGGGTAAAACGCGGCGATTTCCCGGACATCAACAACGGCGCCTATTTCCCGCCCCGCTACGACACCCGCCATAACCTGAGTATTGTGGCCCTGTACAACCTTACCCGCAAATGGCAATTCACCGCCACCTGGGTGTACACTTCCGGCTATGTCAGCTGGCTGCCGCAAGGGCGCTACACCGTTCAGGATGTGCCGGGCGCGCCATTCCAGCCGGTAGTGCCGGTGTACGGCCCGCGCAACACCTTCCGGTACCCGCCTTACATGCGACTCGATCTCGGAATTATATATAAATGGAAAACCCGTCGCAGCGAACAGGATATCACGGTCAGTATTTACAACGCCACCGACCGCCGCAATCCCTATTTCATTTTCCTCGAACCCGAACTGGAAACCGTGGGTGGAAACGGCGGCCCGCAGATAGATATCCCTACCGGCATTAAAGCCAAACAAGTGTCGCTGTTTCCGATTCTGCCATCGGTGACCTGGAATTTTAAGTTTTAAGAAAAAACACAAAAACAATGAAATCACTCCGTTCCATCATATTTTTTGCAGCCCTGGCCACCCTGGCTGCCTGTAACCTCGAAAAAGAAGTAGATATTGAATTGCCCGAATACGACCGCCAGCCGGTAGTGGAATGCTATCTCGAACCCGGGAAACCGTTCCGCCTGCTGCTGACCTCCAGTTATAGTTTCTTCGATCCCTTCGGACTGGATTCTAATTTTTTAGAAAAAACCCTGCTGCAAGGCGCCACGGTGACAATCGCTTACGACGGGCAGACGGTGACGCTGCAAAATATCCCCACGTTCGAATCCGATCCGTTTAAAATTTACAACTACACCAGCCCAACCATAGTGCCGGCCACACCCGGCATCGAATACACCCTGAATATCACCCTGCCCGACGGCAAAACAGTGACCGGTACATCGACCATGTTGCCTTTCGTACCTATCGACAGTATTCGCGTGGAATGGAATCCGGAACAAGATACCCTGGCCCGTATGCTCACCTACATCACCGACGACCAGACACAGGAAAACTTTTATCGCCGCCTGCTGAATTACAGTTCCTTAGACAGTGTGCCCGACCAGGACTTTCTGGTCAGCGACCGAATTTCTACCACGGAACTGATCGCATTCGGCACCGGCTACGAACTGACGGAAGGCGATACCGTGTTCAACGCCATTTTCCACATCAGCAGGGATTATTACAACTACATCGAAAGCGTGCAATTGGCCGTTTTCGGCAATATCAATCCCTTCGCCCAGCCCTCGCCTATCAAAAGTAATGTGAGCGGAACGGGCAATCCGCTGGGGATATTTACGTGTTTGGTGTATGACCGGGATACGACGATCATTATGCGGTGAGCCTACGTGGCACATATAAAAACGGCCGCCCGGGTATCCGGGCGGCCGTTTGCAGATTGTTTCCCTTGCGTAAAGGATTACGGAATAACCGTTTCTCCCTGTTGTTGAGTGGTTTGTTTCAGTTCAATGCCGTTGTTGTTGCCGGCGGTGTGGGCTACCTTGTTGTAAATGACGTAACCCAACGCCAGGTGTAAAATTACGATTAAAACAACGGAGACCGGGTAATTGGAACGTTTGGCGGGGGCCAGTGAAGTTTGCATAGGACATAAATTTTGGTGACAAGAGCATCTTGCCAAAAAACGTGCCAAATACCAAAAATAGGTTAATGATAACTTTTCAATAACCCATTGCATCCCTTACAGTTCCAGCAATCCTTCCGGCAAATCCATCAGTACTTTTCGGCCGGCATGATCCACTTCCACAATAAATAGTGCATTTAGCGGGATCAGCACTTCCTTGCCCTGGTACAACACCACGGCCATTTCCTGTTGCGGCATTTCCAGCAACTCCTGGACATGGCCGATATCGCCCGTGCTTTGGTCCGTCAGCAGGTAACCGGTTAGGCCGGCATATTCGGCTTCCAGTTCCGTGAGGTCCAAATCTTCCGGAATTTCGGAGGCAGGCAGAAAAACGGGTTTCGACTGAAGCAGCAACGCATCTTCCCGCACCTTTATATCTTCAAGTTTTACAATCAGGTCGCCTGCGCCGCGTACGGATTCCACAAAAAAAGGTTGCTTATTGCCCCTGATTTCCAGGAAGATGCGGTCTTTTTCGAGAAAAATATCTTCATAAGGTTCTTCTATAAAAAACTTTAACTCACCGGCAATGCCGTGCGTTTTTTTGGTAAATCCGATTTGAATGTAGTCCATGATATGCGTGGTTTGTCGCTGATGTGGCTGTATCATTAGTCTGTCTCCCGCAGATTATTTTAACCCGTTGTAATAATAAAAATCTGCGTTGATCTGCGAAATCTGCGGGAGACCAAATAATCGTTGCAAGAAAATTCTCTGCGGGAAGCTTCATCAGTTATGCCCGGTGATTATTTGCCGCAAAATATACCCTTTCTCGGCTTTTTCCACCCAGGGTTTGGTGAGGCAATCCGCCGGCGCGGGTATTTGGTTGCAATATTGCGAGTCGAGTATCCATATCTCCCGGTACACCACCCCGATATGTTTGGCGTATTTCACCCGGGAAAGCCTGCGCTCGATGGCGTTGGTTTCGTCGACTTCGGTGACAACCAGCACGGAATCGAAGGCAAAGCCGCCGATTTGTGCCGGAATATGCAGCGAATCCACTTCATACCGCCAATTTACGAAGGGTTGTATCCGTTCACCGGCGATTTCAATTTCACGGTACTGGTCGATCCACAGGTTGCCATCCCAGGTGCTGCTGCGGTCAAATGGGAAAATGAGTTTGAGAAAACGCAGGTTATTTTCGGTGCGGGTGGCCTGGGTGGCACTGCGGGTAGCGGAATATACTTGCCGCGGCTGCCAGGGCTTCGTGTCGCCGGCGCGCTCGGCGCGTTCGATGGCGAATACCAAGCTACCCGTGTTATCGCGCAGCGTATCCACGACCGTTTCGCGCACCAGGGTGTGCGAAGAGTCGCGAACTGTGCCACCGCCGGGAGCAAAGTCGTAAACCACACTGTCGACGGCATATTCGATATATTTACCGATCTCCAGCGGGAAATAGGGGTATTGCTGCGCAACATCAACCGGTTCGTATGGGTCGGTAGCCCGTTTGTTGCAGGCAGCGTTGCCGAATAACCCGGCTAAAAGAATAACCGTAACCGGTATGTAACTGCGTTGTACAAACATAAACATGTTTAGAGCAATCCGAATGGGCAGTTGTGATGCCATTACAACAGAAAAAGCCACACTTCGCGGGTGCGGCTTTTTCTGAACGGAGCGGGATACGAGACTCGAACTCGCGACTTCCAGCTTGGGAAGCTAGCGCTCTACCAACTGAGCTAATCCCGCAAAGGTTACTTATGCCCCGAAAGGCCGGGCAAAGATAACACTTTTTCTTTTGCAACGGTTTGCCCGGACAAGTGAAAAGAGATTTAAACTTCATTAACGCAAATTTTACTCCGCTGAAAATGAAGCATATACAAGCCAATGTCAGGTGCCGGACGCAGTAAAAAAAGCCGTAAAAGCCTTCTGGCACAGGTTTTGAACCAAATTAAAAAGTAAACAAACAACAAATTCCTCCCCCGGATAACCCGGCCGGACCTGTTCAATCGGGAAACGCACAACATCACGCAATAATCTTTGCTTAATCATCCTAATCTCATGAGTAGTCGACCCATGCATCTCTTCCAAGGCCAGTCAATTTCCGATACCGGCCTCGAATTGTTGCCCAACGCACCTAATCCTTTTATCGAAATGACCTTGTTGTGGTTCAACTTGCCTGCCAATACAGGTGTCACCCTCCGGGTGTACGACAGCCGCGGCCAGGAAGTGTACACCAAAGCCGGCAACTTCGACAAAGGCGAAAATCACATCATCCTGCGCCGTTCCGATTTGATAGAACCGGGCATGTATGCTTACCAGCTGGAAAGCGAATTCGGCATTGCCAACCGCAAACTGATGATGTACTAAAAGACTTTTCCAGACAAAAGTGCTTTGTAAGCCGCCGGAGTGGACCACTCCGGCGGCTTTTTTTTCGCGGCAATGATCTGAATACCTCTTTTCCATTGACTCATTTAAAGTATGTGTTCGCCCGCTGAACGGTGCCATTTGTAAAATAGCAGTGGCTTTGCACGCCAGGTTTCGTAATTTTTCAGCGTGATTTCAACGTTTGTTTTTATGAAAAAAATGACCGGATGGATTTGGCTTATCCTTTTGGCGAGTCTGGCATCAGCCCAAACGCCGGATTGGCAAGTGGAAGGGTTTGTTAAAAACGAAATGGGCGAGCATTTGCCGGGCGCCCGGGTACAGGTGGCCGATTCCATTGTCGCGATTTCCGATACCCGCGGGTTTTACCGGGTTAGCTTTAGGGCCCGACCAAGCGCCCTGACCGCCGTATCCATCGGGTACTTCCCCAAAACCGTAACCATTCGCGCCGATGTTCCGGAAGAGCAACCGTTCCGGCTCAATTTTGTCCTGGAACAGCAAATAACATCCTTGCCCGAGGTGCGCATCGGTGCAAAAAGAGCGGAAATTATCGTTACCGAAAATTTTCAAACGGACATTATCGACTTTGAATTGATTGGAGAAAAGGTGCTCCTGTTAATGCGGAACCGGAAAAAACATCTGGTGCGCTTGCTCGACCCGGCTCAGCGTATCTTGGCCGAAATTGAGCTGCCCGGGCGCCCCCGCATCCTGCACCGGAGTTGTACCGGGGTTATTCACGTGGCCGGAACGGATTTTGCCCGGGAACTGATTATCATGCAAGACGATC
Organism: Bacteroidota bacterium; assembly: GCA_963169325.1. Classification (GTDB taxonomy): domain Bacteria; phylum Bacteroidota; class Bacteroidia; order Chitinophagales; family Saprospiraceae; genus M3007. The sequence goes on along the minus strand of CAUJEY010000335.1, from coordinate 23,427 downwards.
GCCTCGATACTTTTCCACGGTATGATGCTGCCGAATTTTTCAGGTTGGTCGAACCCTGTGTGCTGGAACATGAGGACTACTACTACTTCCGCAAACGCGGCGCTTTTAACCAAAGCGTCTCGTATTGGTTTGTCGACCCGGCCAAACAACGACATCTGCTGATTGAAATTCACAACGAAGCGGGGGTGCGGGAAGCCGGTTATGCGTTCAACGACATGGTTACCGGAGCCCCTATGGTTGTTCAACCCAACTTACCGCCCAATTGGCGCGGACAACCCTACTACGAGGGCTTCAACCACGAGCCCGACTTTTACCAGGGCGATCACAGCATCGAACACCTGCAAAAAATGGCCAATACCAACGCACAAATCGCACACGTAAGCCGGCTTGAATCCATCCGGCTCGATTCCATTTACGCTCCGCTACTGCAACTGGACGACACTTTATTGCTATTCGACCATGAACACGACGTCGCGCTCCGTTTCCAGGCCGACTCGGTCCGGCAATTCCAGCGCCTGCCCATCCATTACCACCACGCACCGGGATGGCAGAAAAAATTGCTCCGCGACCGGGCCCGTGGCGATCTGTATGCGCTTTTCGCACCGGGTGGTCGCCACCTGCTGCGTCAACTCAACCCGCACAACCTGGAGCCGGTAGCTGATTACCCGCTGCCGGAGGTTGGGTACTTTCCCAGTCAAATTAAAGTTTGGGATGGGTTTGCTTATTTTCTTGCCCGACCCGACCCCACCGACGTCAATGCACGGTTGTACAAGGTCAATATTCGCCAAAATACCCGCCCCTAAACATGCCGTTCCAAATTAAATTCTGATAACCCTACTGAAAAACCTGCCATACCCCATTTTTTTCGGAAAAATTATTTTTCCGGTTTCCTAAAACGAATTTCCCGTCGTACTTTTGCCGCCGATTTCAACAGAGCCTTTCTCGACGTGGATATGACAACCTTTCGTAAGTTTTGGATTGTATTGATTTTCAGTGCCTTCGGTGTGGCGGCAATCGCCCAGCATGGGCATGAAAACCATCCGCAGGAGCAGGCCGGCGAAGCCGCTCATCCGGGCGGCGAAGCACAGGATCACCCGGAAGCGGCAGCCCATCCGGGCGAAGGCCACGGACCCTGCGGCCATTCGGTATCGGTAGAGCCGGAATTCAACGCCGGCGACAACGCAGTACACCACATCGCCGACGCCAACGCACTCCATATAGTAGGCGATCTTTATCTCCCGCTCCCCTGCATCCTGTACGCTCCCGGTCACGGCTGGACGCTGACGACCACCGCGGCTTTTCATGCCCACCACCACGGAAACGGCACCAAAAGCAAAGACGGTTATGTGCTTGTGCATGGCAACGTCATGCGCCTGAAAAATCCGGAACTGGCCCAGGGAGAGATTGAAATCGTCGACTACGCCCACCAGGACGAAACGGTGGACGGCAAAACGAAAACTGTTTACAGTGCCGTTATCGACGGCCGTTGCGAACCGCTCGACGCCAAGACCACCTTCGACGGCGGTATTATGGGCGGCGGCATTACCAATTTTTACGATTTTTCCATTACCCGCAACGTGTTCACCATGTTGCTAACGGCGCTGATCCTGTTTTTCCTGTTCCGTTCCGCCGCAAACGCCTCCGTGCGCCGGAACCATCATGCGCCCAAAGGCCTCCAGAATTTTCTGGAGATTTTTATCACGTTTATCCGCGACGAAGTAGCCAAGCCGAATATCGGCGCGAAATACGAACGTTACCTGCCCTACCTGTTGTCGGCGTTCTTCTTTATCCTCGGCCTCAACCTGATCGGACAAATACCTTTCTTTCCCGGCAGCGCCAACGTCACCGGCAATATTTCCGTGACCATCGTACTGGCATTGCTCACCTTCCTGATCTCGACATTCAGCGCCAACAAACACTTCTGGGAACATACCCTTTGGATGCCCGGTGTGCCGGCTGCGCTTAAAATACTTATCCTGACACCGATCGAGGTGCTCGGGCTTTTCCTCAAGCCGTTTACGCTGCTGCTGCGTCTTTTCGCCAACATCACCGCCGGCCACATCGTAATCCTGAGCTTCGTGAGCCTGATCTTTATTTTTGGAAATGCCGGTGAAAGCGTCGGCGGTTCCGTGGCAGGCGCCATTGCCTCTATTCCGCTTACCCTGTTTATGATGACGCTGGAGTTACTGGTGGCATTCCTGCAGGCTTTCATCTTTACCATGTTGTCGGCGGTGTATATCGGAACGGCTGTAGAAGAGCCGCATCACCATTGAAGTTTGAAGTTTGAAGTTCAAAGTTTGAAGTTCGAAGGAGGGCAACATTGACCACATTTCGACCACATTGACCACATTGACCACATTTAATTATTCATCAACTCAATCATATACAATGTCTTACGCAGCTCTTGGTGCCGGTCTTGCCGTAATTGGCGCGGGTCTCGGTATCGGTCAAATCGGTGGTAAGGCGATGGACGCCATCGCCCGTCAGCCCGAAGCAGTGGGTGATATCCGTGCAAACATGATCCTCACGGCCGCTCTCGTAGAGGGCGCCGCCCTGGTATGCATGGTATTGGCCTTCTTCGTGAAAGCCGCCGGCTAAGAATTTTTTCTCCGGGCCGGCGCGAAGCGGTTGGCGACGCAACGGCCCGGATTTTTTGATTTACGATTTACGATTTACGACTTACGATGTTACACAATCAGAAGTCGGAAAACATAAACCGTAAATAGCCCGGATCCCACAATAGTGAACCAATCGTAAATCGTAAATCCAAAATCGTAAATAAATATATATGTTGTTCCTCGGAGATTTTTCCGTCATCAAGCCCGAACCGGGGTTGCTTTTCTGGACGACCGTCATTTTTCTGATCTTCTGGTTCCTGATGAGCCGCTTCGCGTTCAAACCGATCGCCGAATCGCTTAAAAAACGAGAAGTGGATATCCAGGAAGCGCTCGACCAGGCTAAAAAAGCCCGGGAAGAGATGTCGCACCTGCAAGCAGAAAACGAAAAACTGCTGGCACAAGCCCGCGAAGAACGCGCCATGATCCTGAAAGAGGCCAAAGAGGCCAAAGACGAGATCATCGCCGAGGCCAAAGAACGCGCCAACGCCGAGTACAAACGCAAGGTGGAAAGCGCTATTCAGGATATTGAGAACCAAAAAATGGCAGCCCTGGTCGACCTCAAAAACAAGGCCGGCCAAATGGCTATCGAAATATCTGAAAAAATCCTGCACCGGGAATTAGCCAACAAACCCGAGCAGGAATCTTACGCCAAATCGCTGGTTGATAACATCAAACTAAGTTAAATACGGTGGACGGTAGACGATAGACGGTAGACGGCTTCACGCGCTACCGTCCACCGTCCACCGTCCACCGTCCACCGATAAATACAATGTCCGTACTCAGAATTGCCACACGTTATGCCAAATCACTGATTGACCTGTCCATCGAACAGGGCAAACTGGAGCAGATGTTTGGCGACATCAACACGCTGAAGGCCGCCACTAAAAACCGCGACCTGTATCTGCTGTTGAAGAGCCCGATCGTGCATACCGACAAAAAAATAGCCGTGCTGGACGCCTTGTTTAAAGACAAGATGGATGTCCTGACCATGTCCTACTTGCGTTTGCTGGTCAATAAACACCGCGAAATGTACCTGCCGGAAATTGCCACGGAATTCATTCATCAGTACAAAGTGATGAAGCACATCACCCTGGTACGGGTCATCAGTGCGAGCCCGCTTAGCGAAAATGTGCTCAGCGACCTGCGCAACAAACTGCTGGCCAGCGGCATCACCACGGAAAACCTGGAAATTGAAGTTGTGGTTAATCCCAGCCTGATCGGCGGGTTTATCCTCGAATTTGATAATAAACGATACGACGCCAGCGTCGCCGCCAAATTGGTCGAACTGAAGTCGGATTTTATGCAAAATCAATACGTACGAGAGTTTTAATTGTTCAATGATGAATGATGAATGATAAATGATGAATATTTCATCATCTGCATTCAGAGTTCATCCCGGATAATTCATCATTTATCATTTATCATTCATCATTAAGATATATGGCAGACGTCAGACCGGAAGAAATCTCCGCAATATTAAAACAACAACTGGCCGGCTTCGGCGCCGATACTGACTTGGAAGAAGTAGGTACGGTGCTTCAGGTCGGCGACGGTATCGCCCGCGTTTATGGTCTCAACCGTGCACAGTCTGGCGAACTGGTCGAATTTCACAATGGCACCCGCGCCATCGTGCTCAACCTGGAGGAAGACAACGTGGGTGTGGTACTCATGGGTTCTCCCGCCGGTATCCGCGAAGGTTCGGTGGTAAAACGCACCGGACAAATCGCTTCCATCGAAGTGGGTGAAGGTTTCGCAGGCCGCGTGGTGAACACCCTTGGGCAGCCGATCGACGGTAAAGGTCCGATCACCGGCGTGAAATACGAAATGCCGCTGGAACGCAAAGCGCCCGGCGTTATTTACCGCCAACCGGTAAACGAACCCCTGCAAACCGGTATCAAAGCTATCGACGCGATGATTCCCATCGGCCGCGGTCAGCGCGAGCTCATCATCGGCGACCGCCAAACCGGTAAGTCGGCTATCGCTATCGATACCATTATCAACCAGAAAGAATTTTACGACCGCGGCGAACCGGTCTACTGCATCTATGTGGCTGCCGGCCAAAAGGCTTCCACCGTTGCCCAGGTAGCCCGCACGCTCGAAGAATACGGCGCTATGCCCTACACGGTCATCGTGTCGGCTTCGGCTTCCGACCCGGCGCCGCTGCAATTCTATGCGCCCTTTGCCGGCGCCGCCATCGGCGAATTTTACCGCGACACCGGCCGGCCGGCGCTGATCATTTACGACGATTTGTCCAAACAAGCCGTGGCTTACCGCGAAGTATCGCTGTTGCTGCGTCGCCCACCGGGCCGCGAAGCGTATCCGGGCGACGTGTTCTACCTCCACAGCCGTTTGCTCGAGCGCGCTGCCAAAGTCATCAACGATGATAAAGTGGCTCGCGACATGAACGACCTGCCGCCCAGCCTCGTCAAAGCCGGTATGATCAAAGGCGGTGGTTCGCTGACGGCGCTGCCGATCATCGAAACCCAGGCCGGCGACGTATCCGCATACATTCCGACCAACGTGATCTCGATCACCGACGGACAGATATTCCTCGAATCCAACCTGTTCAACGCCGGTGTGCGCCCGGCCATCAACGTGGGTATCTCGGTAAGCCGTGTAGGCGGTAACGCCCAGATTAAATCCATGAAAAAAGTGGCCGGTACGCTGAAACTGGACCAGGCGCAATACCGCGAACTCGAGGCCTTCTCCAAATTTGGTTCCGACCTCGACGCCGCCACACAGGCCGTACTAGCCAAAGGCGCCCGCAACGTGGAAGTGCTCAAGCAAGCCCAATATAGCCCGGTATCGGTGGAAAAACAAGTCGCTATCATCTACCTCGGCACCAACAACCTGCTCCGCGACGTACCGCTCGATAAAGTACGCGAGTTTGAAGATATCTTCCTGATGAAGATGGAACAACAACTCCCGGATGTATTGGAAGAATTCCGCAAAGGCAAACTCGACGACGGCAGCATCGCCAAAATGAAAGAACTGGCAGCGGGATTGACAGGACAATATAAAAAAAATTAATGATGAATGATGAATGATGAATGATGAATTGCATCGCAAGCGGTTTTTCATTCATCATTCATCATTCATAATTCATCATTCAGAATTATGGCAGGTGGTTTAAAAGAAGTACGCGAACGTATCAAGTCGGTCATTTCGACGCAGCAGATCACGAAGGCCATGAAAATGGTATCGGCGGCCAAGCTGCGGAAGGCGCAAACCGCTATCGTGCAAATGCGCCCGTACACCGAGCGGCTCAACCGTATGTTGTCTAATATCCTGTCGAATCTCGATGGGGATGCGACGACGTCTTTCGGCAAAGCCCGGAAGGTGAAAAATGCCCTGGTGGTGGTGGTTACCTCCAACCGCGGCTTGTGCGGCGCGTTCAATACCAATATCAATAAAGAAGCGATCGCGCATATCGATGCAAAATATGCCGAGCTGCGCCGCGACGGCAAGGTAACCGTGTTATTTATCGGCAAAAAAGGCTTCGACTATTTCCGCCGCCGGTTCCGCGACCTCCAATTCAACACGGAATTTATCGGCCTGTTCGAGAAATTGGAATACGATCTGACTAGCCCGGTAGCCCGTCAGTTGATGGACGAGTTTTCCAGCGGCAAATACGACGCTATCGACATCGTGTACGGGCGTTTCAGAAACGCCGCCACCCAGTTCCCGACGGTTGAACAGTGGCTGCCCGTACCGAAGTTGCCCGTACCTGCCGGCAGCAAAGCGACACGCAAAGCCGACTACCTCTTCGAGCCCGACCAACAACAACTGCTCGAAACTCTGGTGCCGAGCATCCTGCAACTCCAGTTTCACAAAACCCTGCTCGATACCAGCGCCAGCGAACACGGCGCCCGGATGACAGCCATGGATAAGGCCTCTGAAAATGCCGAGGAGATTCTGAAATTGCTGAAAATCAACTACAACAAAGCCCGCCAGGAAGCAATTACCACCGAATTGGGAGAGATTGTAGGTGGCGCTGCGGCCTTGGAAGGGAATTAAAATACTTTGATACGGAGATATGGAAACGGCCCGGTTTGCGAAAGCGAACCGGGCCGTTTTGTGTTTATGAACTACAAAAATTGCAGGTCGCTGCTTAAACCAGTTTTTTCACGGTCTCTCTGACAACAGATTTTACTTTTGACCAAGTGACAGTTTGGTCGAATACAACCGGGTCGGCAGACTGCTCCGCATCCGAAAAATAAGTCAGGCTTTTTACGATATGGAAAATTTCGTGTTGTTTGAATTTTTCTTGGAAAAGTTGTATCATATTTTCAAGCGGCATCCGGTGCATCAGAAAATAAATATCGTAGAAGTCCTTTTTACTGCCGCGTTGAGCAATGGCTTTCAGTTTCATAGGAGCTATATCTCTTATGTCAAGCATTCGAATACCCTCAATATTCAAAGATGGGAATAAGATCGGGTAGCCCATTTTTACAAAATCGACTTTTATAGCATCAATGTAGGTTATGATCATACTTCCGCCTTCTGATTCGATAGAAACATCAAACCTGGCAATAAGCGATTCGAGCAGTTCTTGTTTGTCGAAAGATTGCGGTGTAAACAAATCCAAGTCAACCGATACACGATGACCCAGTTGAAGTGCCAGCGCTGTGCCGCCAACTAAGAAAAATGGGTCAATAATCGGCATGGACATGAGCTGCTTCAAAAGTCCCAATGTCCTGGGTTCAATTGTGCGAGTTTGTAGCATCGGAATTCGGTTACCGGTACATCAAAAATGGTGCTGCAAAAGGCTAAGGTGACTTTGTCGAGATACCGGGTATTGAGCAGATCACGCTTCACCGTTTCCCGCCCATAAAACCGCAACATGGCCCGGAACTCGTCCAATCGCCCACGCGAAGTGATACGCTCAATCACGGATGCCCGATGCTTTTGCAAGTCAATTGTTTCTACATTTACATCCCAAAATAGGGATGGTCTGAGTTTTAGTAGCATATTTTAAAGACTCAAGTTTAAACTTTGCACATTTTCGTTACCAACAATGTACGCTGTATGTGCTCATTCTCATTTTACTTTTCATTACTTGTCAATTTGTATTCTCCAGGATCAGCAGGAAGGGTATAATCTTTCATAACAACATCTATTTCATCTGTATTATCTTCGCCATAGTTTGTTATCTAATTGCGCGTAACTTTTCGCTTGCTATTCGCCATCGAGTTGCACACCTCATCTCCCGGCATGCACCAGTTCAATAGCAAATTCCATCTAGGCTTGTCTCAGGGGCGAGAATCAGCAACCAAAGGAAAGCCATTATTGCTGAAATACCAACGCTGAGGGGAATAAATATCTGTATAGTACTACCCCCATGCCGAATATGATAAAATCGACCCCACGACTGTTTAAACTCGCTTCATCATGAATATTAAACCAATAAAATCGGAACAGGAATACGAATCCGCACTGTCACGCTTAGATGTAACATTTGATGCTCTGCCCGGGACTCCGGAAGGGGACGAGGCAGAAATACTTGCCTTGCTGATCGAAGATTACGAAAATGAATACCATTTCATCGAGGCGCCTAAACCTTAATACTACTTTGCCCATTAATTTTTTGAACCACTTTAGTACACTCTAGAGCACTTTAGCCGATTACGAGTGATTTGAACGACTACTCTATACGCTCTAAAAGTGCATCTTAGTCGGCTAAAGTGCTCTAATGTGTACTAATGTGGTTCAAAAACCTCTAAAGTAGGTGTTACCGCGCATTCAAATCTTCAAAATGCGCATAGTACCCCGCCGTCATCTTTTCCCAGCCAAAATTTTCCAAAACATATTGCCGGGCCTGTTGGCCAAAAGAACGGACAAAAGCCGGGTCCTGCTGCAACAGCCCCAGCGCCGTCAACCAGGCTGATGTATTCCCGGCCGGTACCAGCCACCCGTTTTTTTGATCCTGCACCGCTTCGGTGATGCCTTCGAGGTTGGCGGCAAATACCGGCAACCCACGCAAATTGGCTTCGAGGCACACCAGGCCGAAACCTTCCATATCGCCGTCAACCGGGATATTCGGCATAACGAAAGCATCGGCCGCCGACATGACCTGCATGATGTGGGTAAAAGGTAGTTTTCCCAGATGCCGGACGCGCCCCTGAAGTTCGGGCGACCGGAGTAAAGTGCGCAAGTTGTCCTCGTCGGACGGTAGCCCAAAGAGTAATTCCAGTTGTTTGCGGAAAAAGGACGGCAGCAGTCGCAACAACGTTGAAGAAAACAGCCGTTTTTCCCGAAACGGTCCGATCAGGAGCACCTGAAAATCGGCAGGCAACTGCGGAAATACATCTTGCAAAAACCACGAAAATCCCTTGCGCAACACCGGCCGGCCCATCAGGACCAATGTTTTTTTTCCGTCAAAAACGCCCGCGTACTGTTCCACAAACGCCGCGCGGTCTGCCGGCGTGGGCTCGTAAAAAGCGATGTCGTGATCAACGCCATTTGGAATCACCGTTATTTTTTCCGGACGAATACCCCGTTGGATACAGGCTTGTGCCGTAGCCTGACTCACGGCAATAACAGACTGAAATCGATTGAAACGGGGCAGGATATACCGTTGATACACGGTATTCGGAAAAACGACATCTAATCCGTGAATCGTGACTGTACGGATGCACTCCGGGAAATCACGCGCGCCCGAGCAAAATGCAGCGGCTAATCCGTCATTAAAATGCAAAATGGTGATACCGGGATGTTGCCGGAGTTTTTCCCGGATTCTTCTTTTTAGCGACGCGAAAAACCGCACTTTATGCGCTGCACCCGCACAACACAACAAGTGAACAACAGCGTGCTGTTTCATCCGCTGGGTGAGCTCAAAACTTTGTCTTTCCATACCGCCGATAGATGGCGGGTATTTGTGCGTAATAAAAAGTATCTCCATGTCTACGGTTGAGCAATGGCCGGTCGCCTGCGGAAGAAGGAAACATACATCAATAACCCTAAAAATATCCAGACCAATTGCCTTGCCCGCCGTAAAATGGACGCCGTAACCCATATCGTACTACCGGTAATCCCGATGATGGAGAGCATTACTTTATTTCCATATTCTTCTATACCGATTTGGCCCGGAATAAATCCACCGGCAGATTTGAATACGACAACCCCCATATCCACCAGCAAGGCATTGAACACCGTGGTTTTTACCCCTAAAAACAAAAGAATAAAATAAAACTCCAGGGAACCGACAATCCAGTGTAAGCTGCTAAACAGAAAAGCCCGCATCATGGCACGCCGGTTTTCCCGATAGAACAGGCGTAGTTCCTGCCACAAATCCGTTACGAACAAGCGGACTTTAAAGAACAGATTCAACACGCGAAGGTGGTGAAACAGGATTTTTATGTACTTTCTGAAAACAGGGCTCCGCAACAAGGCAAGAATAATGATTATGATGGCCGGGACCGCCGGCAGCCAAAACCATTGAAAACCGGACCAGGAAAAATCCGACGCCCTAAGGCTCAAAAACCAAATACCGGCAATCAGCAGCATAAAAAGCTGACTGATTATCATGATCCCCCGGGAAAGGATAATCGAATGTAGGGCTACCCGCTGATGGATACCGAGATCGGTCAGCATATAAATTTTCACCGCTTCCCCGCCAATCATACTGGCGGGATTGAGTATTGCGACGTTTTCACCAAACATACGAATCCAAAACAACTGCCAGCCCGAAACTAAGGTACTTTCTTTGGGCAAACAATACCGCCATCCCATTACGCCCAGCCAGGCGGACAGTAATGTGGTGAACATCAGGATCAGAAAATTATACCCTACTTTTTGCACCGATGCCATGACCGCCGACCAATCGGTAGCACGAACGAAAAACCCTAAAAATATCAGAATGACAAAGAAAAGGGCTACTTTGAGATAAATCTTCACAAGGTTACAGGGGTTGATACACGCTGCTCCAGGGCCATCTGCGTTAAATCTTTAAAATATGTGGCGGCGAGGTCATCCCAGCTCAAAGACCGGACGTACCGCAGGCCTTCTTCGGCAAACTTACGATACAATTGTTTATCCTGGAGGAGCATAGTTATACGGTCCAGATAATCTTCCGGTTGATTCGGTTGGCAAAGAAAGCCATTGATACCTTGCTGGATAAAATTTCTGGAGCCTCCGCCGTCAGCGATTACGCAGGGAAGCCCGGATGCCATGGCTTCGATGACGACGTTGCCGTAGGACTCGGAGATGGACGGGAAAAGAAATATGTCAGCAGAGGCATACAACACTGCAAGGCGGTCTTGATCCAGCTTCCCCGTGAAAATAGCGTTTGGCATACGATTTTGACATGTCTCCAGGGCTACACCATCTCCCACGACTACAAAATTATATCCTAAGTGCCGGTCCTGGATGCCTTGATAGATATTACAGAGTGTTTCCAGGTTTTTTTCCCACACGAGCCGGCTGGCAAATAAAATCACAGGCCGGTTATTGCCTGTCAGCTGCCGCACTACCGTCAAGTCTCTTTTTGCGGGAGAAAACAACTTGGTATCGATACCCCGCTGCCAGATTTGCAACCGGTCGGCGTCTACTTGCCAGGACAAAAGCGCCGATTTCATTTCCTCGGAGGGCACATAAACCCGGTCGCAACGGTTGTAAAAGGAATGGAGGCTTTTCTCTGCCATCAATCGCACATACCGAATCAAAGGAGGGCTAAATTTCAGGTAATAATCAATGTAAGAAATAAAATGGGTATGGTAAATGGTTAAGACCGGAATTTGGTGCTGATTGGCATATTTCAACGCAAACTCCCCCAGGAGCGAGGGGGTGGCGATATGAATGATATCCGGTTGAAATTCTTGCAATTTTTTACGCATCCGGCCCCCTGAAAACCATGGAACGGCCATTTTATACGTTGTATTGACCGGTATGGTAACGGGAGGAATTTGTACGCATTCAAATCCTGCAATTTGATCCGGTCCAACGCCACAAAAAAACAAAAACTCAAACCTATCTGATCGAATGCGCCGGATTAATTGGAACATAGTACGTGAAGCCCCGTCAAAGTCTTCGATCAGGATGTCAGCAAAAAAGGCAATTTTTATTTTTTTCATCGGAATTATCGCTTAAAACATGTCCACAAATCAGTCGAATCTAATATTCAATACAAATTTGCCTTAAATTCCAAGCGAAATGGGGTTAGGGGTGTTAAATGTTTGTGAATTATTGAATATGTTACATAATTCCCACATTTTTTGCTACTTCCCGGTACGCCTTTAGCACCTGATCTTTAAGTTCTTCATAAATACCCGCTGTTTTGTCTTTTTTATCCTGGATACCGGCGCGACTTAAGCCGGCCATAAAATCCTGTACCTGCGTGTCGATACCGGTGCTTTCATCGATGAACCAGCCGGCCTCCTGAAACATATACCAGTTGTCGCTGTCCCGGCTTCCGCAAAACAGGATCGGACAGCCCATTGTGATGGCGCTCACCGCCTTCGAGGGCACGGCGATATGGGTCCATTTAACGGCAAGCGATACCAAATGAATATCGATAAAATGCAGTTGACTTCTGGGCACGTGGTCCGTGAGGACTACGCCGGGCTTATTCCACGCGTATTCTTTTAATGCTGGCGCTTTTGAACCGTACAGTGCCAGGATAATTTTGTGTTTCGTGGGGTCGAGATGATCCACGACGGATTTGATAAATTCGGGATTATGGGCGTCGTGGATATTCCCGCAGTATCCGAATATAATTTTATCCGCCTCATACCAGGAAGGCGGGGTATCACTTTTGTCCTGGTAAAAGAATACTCCGCAAGGCAAAATGGACGTGGGTATATCCCGCTTAAATTGGTTTAGTATATATCCGGCTTGCCTGGGCCCCAAGGCAATGAGCCGCGAAGGGTTGGACTGGTAGGTTTTCCGGATCACCCATTTATAAAAAGGGTTGTTTTCACGGATCATATTCGTGGCGCCAAAGCCTTCCGGGAACAAGTCAAATGCCCACAAAGCCCATTTTATTTTTTTCCCATAGAACAGAGAAGCCCAAAAAGGCAACATTGGGGGGCTTGTCGTTACAACAAGTAAAGAGCTTTTAAATTTCAGGGCGTACCGGATCAGCACAAAACCGTCGTATAAAAACGAGAAAAAACGAAAAAGCGGGTGATTGCTTTTAAAGAGGGTTTTTAAAAAAATAACACGGCCCGTGGGTTTCCTGTTGGAACCGCCGCCATCAAAACTCCGGTCCGTGGTAACAATGGTGGATTCAATGCCGAAATGCTCCTGCAGGTAATGCGCCATATCGCAGATCGATTCGCCGTTTATATTGGGATTCGGAGGATAATAGCGTGTAATGAAAGTAACGGAAGGTTTCATTTGTGTAATTTTATTCTATACTTCGAGCCGCCAAGTTTTCAGCATCAGCCCGGGCAATAGGGGGCTTACAAGTCGCTTTTGCCCCTTCTTGATAAATTTTATTTCATCCCGAAGAGTCGGGACAAAGGCGCAAAGTAAGAGGGGAACAAGGCTTATGTATTTACGTAAAATAAAAAGGGTTAGCCCCTCTTACTTTGCGCCTTTGCGTGAAATATTCTTGAGTTGGCTTTTGTGCCTCTTATTAATGCTAAAAGCTTGGCGGCGCGAGGTATATACACCGGATGGAAAGTGGATACCATGCGCCCCGTTTTATTTGGAAAATCGAGTTCCAAACTTAAGCAGACGGTTTCTTACAGGGTGACACACGGGTTAGGGATATGCGCGGGTTAAATCGACGACATTAGACTGCGAGCCCCCCGGTGGATAGCACAGGCTGCTCACAAACCACTTTCCGCCGGGTATATATCTCTTCCAAAATGTCCCGGATACCATATTTATATTCCCACCCCGGATAGTGGGACTTGAATTTCCGGACATCGCTGATATACCAGATATGGTCGCCGATGCGGTTTTGATCCGAATAGGTATAATGCATTTTATTGCCGGTGATTTCTTCACACATTTCAATGGCTTCCAGTATGGAACAATTGGAGAAACGGCTGCCCCCTGCGTTATATACCTCCCCTGCTCTTGGATTTTGGTAAAAATGCCAGAACATGTTGACTAAGTCGTGGCTGTGAATATTGTCGCGCACCTGTTTGCCGATGTAGCCGAAAATAGTATAGTCCTGACCGGTGATATTACACTTCATCAGGTAGGACAAAAAGCCGTGTAGTTGTGCGCCGGAGTGATTCGGCCCGGTCAGGCAGCCGCCCCGGAAAACGCCGGTTTTTAACTGAAAATACCGGCCGTATTCCTGCACGAGCACATCGGCGGCCATCTTCGAGACGCCGAATATGGAGTGTGTGGTATGGTCTAAACTCATCCGTTCGTCTATCCCGTGTTCAGCATAAGCATGCGAAGGGTCAATTTCCCATCTTTTCCCCAGTTGTGTCAGCGGAAGCAGGTTGGGATTGTCACCATAAACCTTATTGGTGGAAGTAAAAATAAAAACGGCTTCCGGGCATTCCAACCGCATCAGTTCCAGCAGGTTAAGGGTACTGTTGGCATTGATGGTAAAATCGGTGACCGGTTCTTTGGCCGCCCAGTCGTGGCTGGGTTGCGCTGCGGTGTGTACGATCAGTTTAATGTCCGTTGAATAGGTTTTAAATATCCGCGCCAAATCGGGATAATGCCGAATATCTACATGGTGATGTTTATAATTATCATAAGTGCTTTGCAACCGTTCCTGATTCCAGGCGGTAGAGGCTTCTTTTCCAAAGAAATAAGCCCGCATATCGTTATCTATACCAATGATCAGGTCGAATTTACCGGCTAAAAAGCCAACGGATTCGCTGCCGATTAAACCTGCGGAGCCGGTGATGAGGGCAATTTTCATGGTGTGTGATCAATGCGCTTGCGCTGTTTTGGGTTAACCTTGAGTGGCGACTTTGCCGGTTTTATAGTTTCAAATGCCTGAACGCAACAGGTATTATATTTCCAGCGGGACAAAAGTATAGCCCACTTTTGGGGAAAACACCGACAGTTGCACACCGTTTCAGGGGGTTATTTTTAGAATTCCATCACCGTATTAATTTGAAAATCAAATCTTTGAGACAAAAACTACGGTTTTGAGTGCGCAAAAAACTGCCCTGGCAACCATACTGCTGGGCGACATTTTGTTTCACACAAAGACACAAAGGCACAAAGCACAACAAGAAGGGGTACATAATATTTATTTTTAATACTTTGTACCTTTGCTTTGCGTGAAATAAAAAATGCCCAGCGGTTACCGCATTCCATACCCCGTATTCCGCAATCCGTATTCCGCAATCCGTATTCCGCAATCCGTACTCCGCAATCCGTATTCCGCAATCCCTTTCCCTTTTTCCGGTACATAATTTGCACAATACCAATGCATAACTACCTTTGTTCATTCTAACCGATCCCGAAACCCGGTCAAAATGCCCACCGACACAACGCATACATCCGGAAACACGGCCGGCAGCGACGCAGACAACCTGCCGGTCATGCTGTACCAAAACATCGCGCGGCAAATTCGCGAGGGCAGCTGCGTGTTGTTTCTGGGCCCCACCGCCATGGCCGCCAAACAGCCCGACGGTAGCTATATCCCACTCATCGAACTTTGCGCCAAACACCTGTCCAAGGGCCTCAACCTGACCCCTGGCGAAGAAGAATCGCTCGCCCAGGTTACCAGCACCCTGCGTATGCGCAACCTGCTGAGCGATACGATGATCATAGCCGCCGTGCAGGACTTTTTCCAGAAAGCCGAGCGCGAGGCCGTACTCCACCCGATGTTGGAACAATTGGCCGACTTACCCTTCAAAATAATCATCAATACTTCGCCAGACGACTTTTTTGCGCGCTATTACGCCCAGGCCGTGCGCGACTACCGCTTCGATTATTACAATTTTCGCAAACCAACGCCCGACCCGCTCTACACCTTCGGCGACGATGCGCCGCCACTGATCTACAACCTGTTGGGTTTTTATAAAAAACCGGAATCGCTCGTGCTCACCTACGGCGACCAACTCGGTTATATGAATAAAATCACCGGCGCCCAGCACGAACGCCTGCCCGACAGCCTGCTGGCAGCGTTCAACGTTCCCCGGTTCTACCTCTTCATGGGCTTCGACTTCGAAGACTGGCGCCTCCGCATCCTGTTCGATGCCCTGTTCCGCAATGCCCGCAACAACATTCAGCCCTTTGCCTACCCACTCAAAGGCGAACCCGACGCCGGCCCCCATGCCAAGGTATTTTTCCAGGGCGAGTTCCGGATGGAATTTCCGAAAGTGGACATGGAAACTTTCATATCGAACCTGCTCGTACACTTCCAGCAGCTCGACGGGCAGGCTTCCGGCGACGACGATACGCCGCAGGCCGACGTGCTGATTCTGCACAACGAAGCCACCGACGAAGAAGGCTGCAAAGCCCTGCTCAGCCACCTGCGGCCACTCAAAGTGCGCACCTGGACCCTGCGCGATGCACTCGGAGCCGGTGACGTGACGACCTGGGTGCGCCAAAAACTGGACGAATGCCAGGTCGTATTGCCCTTGGTTTCCGCCGATTTTTTTGACGACAGCAACCCCGCGCTGCCTTTGCTGGACGAGATCGTGCGGCGCAACAACCCCCGTGCCCGCTTTCTGGTGATGCCCGTTTTGCTTAAAGCCGTGAGTATGGACGGCACCGCTTTGGGCCAATTGAAAACAACCCGCCCACTCAATCGACAAGCCGTATTCGGCGATAACCAGGAAGACAAACATCTTGCGGATATCGCCGAAACACTTAAAAAATACATCGACACCCTCGCATGACGCCATCCTCTGCCAACCTGCCGCGCCGTTACCCGGGCCTGAAGCCCTTCGAACGGAACCAAAGCGCCGTTTTTTACGGGCGTGGAGAAGACGTGCAGCGTTTTGCCAACCTGGCGTTGCGGGAACGTTTGGTGGTGTTGTTTGCCAAATCGGGGATCGGTAAAACCTCGCTGCTCCAGGCCGGCGCAGCGCCGGAACTGGAAAAACAGGGCTTCATCCCAATTTTTATTCGCGCCGATAATACCAATGCTTCCCTGGTGGATGCCATCGGCGAAGCCCTGGAAAAACATCCCAGCGTAGGTGGACGCGACAATACGGGCGAAATTGCCGGCGACCGGATGACCCTCTGGGAACGGATGAAACGCCTCGAATTCGACCTCGACGGTCTGCCGGCCACACCGGTACTGGTGCTCGATCAATTCGAAGAAGTATTCACGCTGGGGCACAGCGAAACCAGCCGCCGCCGTTTTTTGGGCGAATTGGCCGACCTGGCCAACGAATCCATGCCGGAAAGTATACGGGCCGGACTGATGCAACGCCTGCAACGGGAAGACCCAAAACTGACGCCCAAAGTGATGCAGTGGTGGGAGCGGCAACCCGAATTGCGACTGGTCATTTCTATCCGGTCGGACTTCTTGCATTTGCTGGATGAAATCAGTCCGCTGATCCCCAATATTTTGCGCAACCGCTACCAGTTGCAGCCGCTCAACCGCAAACAGGCCCAAACAGCCGTGGAAGAGCCCGCTCGTGCTACCGGGCTGTTTGCCAGCCCGAGTTTCGGCTACCACGCCAAAGCGGTAACCGAAATTCTCGATTTCCTGGCCGGCCGGCAGGAAGCATCGGAAGCAGAAGAAGGAGACGCCTCATTCGCCCTGCGCAAACAAGATGAAATCGAGTCCTTCAACCTGCAAATCCTCTGCCAGTACGTCGAAGAAAAGATCATTGACGAACGCCATCCTGAAGGCTTTGAAGTGACCCCGGCGTTTTACGACGGCCACGAAGGCCTGGAGCGTGAAATCCGGGATTTTTACCACAAACAACTACAAGGCCTGCCGGAAATTTTTACACGCCGAACGGCTAAAAGTGTGGCGGACCGGGACACATTTATTCACACGGCGCAAAACCTGATCGAGGAAAGTTTGGTCACCCCTATCGGGCGGCGCTGTAGTATGGTCGACGATTTCCTGACCTCCACCTGGCACGTGGACCACGATTTTCTGGATACCCTCGTAGAAACCCGCCTGCTGCGCAAAGAACTCCGGCTCAACGATTACTACTTCGAAATCAGCCACGATACGCTGCTGCCGGCCATTATAGAATCGCGGGATGCGCGGCGGCAGCGCGAAAAAGCTGACCAGGAAAAAGCCGAACTACAGGCGCGACTGGTGGAAGAGGCCAAACAACGGGAAGCCATCCAGGACCAGTTGAAAGCTATGGAAGAACGCCGGAAACTGGCCCGCCGGGTAGCGTTGTTCTCACTAACCACAGCTATCCTGATGCTGTTGTTCACCGTACTGTACCTGTACAACTGGACGCAGGCCGCGCGAAAGGAGTTGGAGCAAGCCGAATTTATCGTCAGCGGCGAAGCTTTCCATGCCGGGGTAGAGGCCTACCAAAATCTCATAAATCAACCGGTAAAAAGTGCCGTTCTACGACACATGACCGGCCGGAACGCACAAGAGGAACTCGTAAAAGTGCAACAATTGCACGCGCTGTACGACACCATCGTTACCGACAACATGATCAAAGGCGACTCCCTGTTTTTTACGGATACTTATGCGCCGGCGCTCACCGATTACCGCGAAGCATACGAAGCCATGAACAGTTATGCCCAAATCAATGATATCGTCCGGATAACCAAAGGCGATACCATCTGGCGTATCCAGCGCGCGAGCGTGCAGGAGCGCTATGAAGACCTGTTCCAGCGCCAGCGTTTTGCAATGAATGCCATTATCGCGCAATTCAAAATCCGCCAACGCGCAGCCGAAGAATTTGCCGATGCCGGCGTATGGGGCCAGGCCCTGCGCATTCTCCGCGAAATGGAAACCCTGCTCCCCACACATCCCGACGACCTCAAACGGTTGGATGATGAGATGCACCTCAACCAAGACCCCCGCGAATATGTCGCCGGGGAAATCAAAAAGTGTTTGGCGGGACTGCAATATTAGGTTTAACGGGTTGAGCGGGTTTAACGGGTTGATAAGTTGGAAAACCGTTAAACCCGCTCAACCCGTTAAACCTTCAAATTCCTACCCTTTACCCTTGTTGCCGTTTTTTCCCGGCGACGTGGGTGTGGGCGTTTCACCTTCCATAAACTGTTTTATCTTTTGTCCGCTTTCATTCTCCGGGTCGATGGTGAACAGTTTGTCCAAATACATTTTAACCTTGTCATCTGCTTTGTTTAGAAAATAGTAGGATGCCAGGTATTCATAACCGGAGATCATGTCGCGTTTATTCTTGGCCAGATTTGCCGTATCCGTTTCTGCAATAGTAATAAATTGCTCAAAATAAGGTCTTGCCTTGCCGAATTCTTCCAGGAGCTCCGGGTGGTTTTCAATATCCGGTTCTAATTTCGACATCGATTTTGCCCGCCAGACCCATCCAAGACCGGCGTCGGGCAGCAATTCCGTTAATTTAGCAAAGGCTTTTTCCGCTTTTTCGTAACGCATGGAGTCCTCATTGCAGAAGTAATGGCTGAGGCCAAGGCGATAATAGGAGTTGACAAGTGCCTGAGTCTCGGTCAGCGAATCGATAAAAGCCTGATAAGCGTTTGTCGCATTGCAGTAGTCCTTGGCATCGTAATAAATTTTGCCGATTTCTTCGTGCAATTTCCAGGAGGATGGATCCATTTCGATGGATTTCCGCATGTTGCGGATTGCTTCTGCCGTATCGCCTTTAGTGCTGAGCATCAGACGCCCCAGGTAGAGGTAGTCGGAAGCCAGTACTTTTGAAGCGTCCACTTTTTTGAAGTAATCCTTCATTATAGACAAGCCGTCGTTGAAATTGCCGTTGTCATAATCGCAGTAGGCCTTCAAGCGGAGCAGGTAGTTTTTAGATCCGTCTTTTTTGAGAATTTTTTCTACCAGTTCGCTAACGCCTACGCAGTCTTTATTGATGTACAGCAAGTTGGCCAGCAACATTTCATCCTCAATAGTCACGTCCGTTCCGTTATTGATCAGCGCTTTGGCTGCCAGCAGTGCATTTTCCCATTGGCGTTCGAAGTACAGGAACTCCATCTTTGCCCGTAAAGCCGGCGTATATTTCGGATCAAGTGCGATGGCTTTGTCGACGTAGGTGATGAATTTATCATTCAACTTGGCTGATTTATACACCTTGGCCAGCATAAATACCGGCAAAGGATTTTTAGGCGCCAGATTCACGGCGTATTCATAGTTTTGAGCAGCCAGCCCGCCGTTCGGGACTTCTTTGTAGCAATAAGCCAGGGCCATGAGGGTGGGAAAATCCTTTGCCGTGACATCCATGGCTTTTTTAAACCATTCTTCTGCCCGGGTAAAATTCGGTTTTACCCCCGGCATAGTGTACAGGAAGGATTCGCCGATCAAGCGTTTGACGCCGACGTCCTTTCTCCCGTATTTTTCGGCTTTACTAAAGCTAGCATCCGCTTCTTGTTGTTTGCTGAGCAACAAAAGATTACGACCATTGGCTATCATGGCGTACGGGCCATCCGCTTTGGCATTAAATGCAGCCTCGAAAGATTCTTTGGCCTTGTCTTTTTCGCCTTTTACCAGATAGGCGCTTCCCAACGTCAACCAGGCAGGTTGATCGGTGGGGTCTTTTTTGGTCAGTTCTGAATAGACCTTAATTGCTTTGTCCCAGTTTTCCAATTGCATCGCCGCCAACCCGTCTTCGTGGGTTTGAGCGTTGCCCGAAACAGCGTAAACTACAACTAAGAGCAGCACAAAGATTTTTCTTTGGAAAGTTGTCATTGCTTGGATAAGTTTTTTATTAATGACTGTCATGCACGGATGTTTGTTATTAGCCGCAAAGTTTTAATTTTTTTGACGTTTTTTATGCTTAAAAGCAACATTCTATTCCTTAAAATGGCCGATTCACCAACAACTTTTAATATATACTTAACGTAGAAGCACTTCCGATGATGCCCCGGGGGGCGTCAGGGGATTGTCAGGATTTTATTTTCGTTGTATTTGAATGACTCGTGTGGGCGCCTGGGCAGGCAACAGGCCGTCTTTATGTACAATACGCTGGCCGTTGTCGCTGGCCAAAAAGGAGGCAAATCCCAGCCCTAACCCTTTCCGTGCCTGGGCATTGATGATATAAACGGTGCGTTTGAAGGGGTACCGTCCGGTGGATAAGTAGGCCTGGTATGGGCCGAACCCTTCCGCACCGGTGGTTTTGGCGATGTCGGCAAGTTTGATTTCCCGCCGGAATGCCTGTACGCCTTTGTCGTCTGTATCGGAAATCCAGTTGGCGCCGATGATGCCTATAGCGTTTTTGTTTTTAGCTACATACGCGATAACCTCCGGATTGGTTTGCAGGGCGGAGGCATTGGGCGACAGCGGCGCGCCCCCACTGATGGAATCTTTGGCATAACGCACCGTGCCGGATAATGGATTATCGAACACCAGGCGGATTTCACCCAAGTTCGATTGGGGATTAAAATCTTTCCAATTCTTGACCTTTCCAGTTAAAATATCCCGGATCTGATCAATGGAAAATACGGTATCCCTATTTTCCGGGTTCAGGATAAAGGCCACGGCATCGTGCGCGATGGGCGTCATGGGCGGTTCGAAGCCACGCGGGCGGAAGTACCGGTCCAACTCCTCCGTGGTGAGTTGCCGGGTAATGATGATCACCTGGACGGAGTCGCGAATCAGTCCCATCAGCGCTTCTCCTTCGGAGGTGTATTTTGCCTCGATGCTTGCCCGGCGGTATATCGAGTCGAACACATCGATAGAAGATTCAATGATGGGCTTGTACGATTCATCCACCATGATGCGGAGGTGTCCGGTAGTGGGCGTGTCCAGTACCGTTCCGTCTTTGCCGCGGTTTTCGCATCCCCAAAAAATAAGGCCCGATATAAGACTGATAACAAAAAAGTTGCGTGACATAATCTTTGGTAGTTTAAGATGAGAAAAAATCAGCATACAGCCGCCAGCCGCGGTATCCGCCATATACCACCAGCATTACGGCAAAGATATTGCGGAAGTCGGGAGGTATACCCGGCAGGAAGGATTTATCCAGAAACAAATAAGCACCCAGCCCTAAATAAACGAGAGTCATGGCGAATCCCAAAATAAGCAAAGGGTTGCGAATGGTCCGGCGGTTGCGAAGGCGTTCATCGGTTGACATACGGCATAACAATTGAGTGGTGGAAAAAAAAGAGATGTATCGGGAAGAGATGCAAATTTCGATAAAAATGGCGGGACCAGGCGTATAAAATGTTTCAACGGGTAGTTTGCCAGTGTGAATCAGGCAGCCCGGAGGGTGGTTAATAGCGCACAAAAAAAGGGGGCTGTTTCGGTTGATCCGAAACAGCCCTCCGTATTTGAAAGCACACTAAAAGTTGCGCTTAGAATTTATCCCAGAACAATTTGGTCTTCACGTTATCACCACCGATAGCAGCTGCCGCAGCATTGTAGGCATCCGTATTCAGTGTTTGCTCGGATACTGCATAGGTGAAGCGACGCGGGATATCGTCATACGTGATGTCCGGATTCGGCGGCACGTTCAGAATCGGATAATCGAAACGGCGCCATTCCGTCCAGGCGTCAAAGCCGCGATTGTAGAGGGCGATCCACTTCTGGTTGCCGATTTTCTGTTTCCAGTTGCCTGCGGCGGTAGCATACGCTACGCTGGCTTGAGCCAGGTAAGTATCGGCATCTGCCGAGGCGCCACCCCAGTATTCAACAGAGGCGCGGATACCGTTTTCGTAATGTTCTGCGGCAGTCCCCCCCACGTTCATGCCTCTTTCGACGGCTTCAGCGAGCAGGAATTCCACTTCGGCATAGTCGATAAACAATGCTTCGAAATCAGGTTCAACAATAGATTCGGCGGGTTTGGAGAATGCTGCGTAGTTATTGCTGGTGCCGTAAATACCGCCCGTATATCCGCCATCGGCGTCCACGGTGAAGTAAAGCGGAATACGCGGGTCACTTAAGCCTTTCATAAAGTCGACGATCGTGTTTGCGGCAACGAAGTCTTTCCGGCCGCTCTGCACCAGGTCGACCCAGATCGGGTTGGTGTTCGGCGGGGCAGCCAGGTAGTGGAACACGACATTTTCATCGTTGGAGGAAATAGCGCCGGCAGCGGCTGCTTCTACCATACTTTTTGCTTTAGCCGGATCGGCATCCGCTAAAATCATCCCCATACGGAGTTTCAGCGAATTGGCGAACGTTTTCCAGCCGGCCATATCGCCGCCATAAAGCAGGTCGCTGCTGCCGAAGCCGCCGTCGGCGGTGCTGATATCCGAAATGGCTTTGTCCAAACGGGTAGCCAAGTCGGTGTAAATATCCGCTGCTTTGTCATATTTCGGTGTAACATTCCGGTAATCCAAAGCTTCCGTGTAAGGCACATCGCCGAATGTATTAACCAATACCATATAGGTGTACACATTCAGGATTTCTGCACAGGCATTCTGATTCTGCTGAACGGCAGGCACAACACCTGCACCCTGTGCAGGGATCAGCAACTGGCTTTCGTTCAGATTTTTCAGTACATCCCGATACATCGCATACCAGACGTTTTGCGGGATATTCCGGGTTGCCAGGTCATATTGAGACTCGTCGAAATAGGTGGTCTCTGTCCAATATTGTCCCATCAGGCGGAAAATATTGAGATTGACATTGGAACTGGCCATTGTATTCGACAAGGTTTTTGTCGCAAAGGCGAACAATGCGCCGGGAGGAACATTGGCCGGCCGTTTCTTATCCGTATTCAGATCGACAAAATCTTTACTACAGGAATAAGAGAGCCCGATAAGAAAGAGGAATAATATTGTCTTTTTCATGTGTAAAATCGTTTAGAATTTAAGGTTAAGGTTAGCGCCGAAGGTGCGGGCC
>CAUJEY010000334.1 GCA_963169325.1 Bacteroidota bacterium | reverse complement strand
CCCCCGGGCGCCCCCGCGGGCCCCCCACACCCCCCCCCCCGGGCACCCGACCCTGATTCCCCCCCGTTGGGGCCCCCCCCCGTGGTCGCCCGTGTCGCCCGTGGTCGCCCGTGCCGCCCGTGGTCACCCGTGTCCGATCCATGGCCACCCTTGCACGTGAGCACAAAACGCAATATCACACCACACGACATGGGCGACCACGAGGGTCGCCCCTACGCCACCAACCGGGCATCCGATCGTGCTATTCCCCCAATCAATCACAATTTTCCTTCAAATCTTTCAATTCCGCTTTACTGTTCACCGTCACTACCGTGCCGTCATCTTTCATCACTACTTGTACTGGAAATACAATTTCAGGCCGTGTTTTCGAGCCGGGATTGTTTTCTTTCCAGTCGTGTAAAAGTGTATGCAGAATAGCCTTATCCGCCGCGACGGCCGTCGTGCTGTCGGGGAACTGAATGGTCAGTGGAAACTGGATTTCGAAACAAGCCAGGCCGTGCTGGCCGTGTCCTTTCGGACCGTGGTGGCCGAACATATCTCCGCCGCAGGCCACTTTCAGGTCGTGCAGTTCGGATTCGCTATTCACCGTGATCAGTTCGCCGTCGGGCGAGATGACCGTCAGGGGAAAGGCCAGTGTCGGGCGCGGCTGGTTGGCGCCGGCGCCGTGGTGTTGGTGGTGACCGTCGCCGTTGCCGCCGCCGCCATTGGCCTCGAACCAGCTGCGAAGGGCATCTTTGAATTCATCGTAGGAGTTCACTTCCAGTGAAGTACTATCGGGAAAATTGACCGTTACCGGAAAAACCAGTTCGTAGCAGCCGTATTTGCCCATGCCGCCGCGCTCCTGAATAGAGAACAGGGCTTCGTCAACAGACTCTTCCACCGTTTGTGCGGTATTGTCCTTATTGCAACCGATAAAAGCAGTAACGCCCACTACCATAATCAGCAGGGAGATTTTTAACCAGTGTTTGTACATGATTGTGTGGTTTTTTACTTGTGAAGAATTTGGAAAACATCCGACGTCAGGATGATGACGAATACGGGGATACCCGTAAGGGGGTTGCGTTCGGCTGGAAAATTATTCCACTCCAAACCGCTCCCGGAACCCCGCCCAGCCCTGCAGCCCGCCGGTATGCATCGCTACCACAGTGCTGCCGGGCAAAAAATCGCCTTTGGCGAGCATATCATACACCCCGTACATCATTTTCGCGGTATAAATGGGATCCAGCAAAATCCCGGTTTGCGCTTGAAACGAACGCACAAAATCGAGCACGGGCACACTCTTTTTGGCAAAACCGCCGAACTCATAGTCGCGCACGATGCTGAACCGCCGCTCTAATGCAAGCCGTTCGGTTGCGCTGCGCAACCGGGTTTCCTCCAGCAATTCAAGGATGGTTGCTGCGTCGAAATCTTTATTCACCACCGGAAAAACCAACACCTGACCTGTTTGGTGGCCGAACCCGTCCACGATGCCTGCTGCCGTGCAACCCGTACCGGCGGGCACACAGATATACAGCGGCTGCGTGGGAGGCAGGGCCATATGGCCCAGGCGTAGCTGGGTGATAATTTCCCCGGCAATAGCCGAACAACTTTCCACGGCCATACGCGTGGCGCCGCCTTCCGGCAGGATGTAATATTTTGGAAAATCGCGGCCGAGCAAATCCTCGCCGCGATTTTTACAGTCGTCGTATTCCTGTTTGGGGGTGGGAAACAACATCATGCCGTTGTTCCGGGCGGCGCGCAAGGTCGGGTTGTCCAAATCGACGTGTTTGCCGCGCACGATGCCGAACGTGGAAATATCGAACACTCGCCCTGCCACGGCTACGGCTTCCAGATGGTTGGAAAAGGGTCCGCCAAAGGTGATGATACCACCCGGGTATGATTTTTTCACTTTTGCCAGTACGGGTGCGAGTTTGCGCCACTTGTTGCCCTGAATGTCGGGATGCAACAGATCGTCGCGTTTGACAAACAAAGACACCCCGGCCTCCGTTCCCGGGTGTTCGGCGATGGGCTCCAATGGCGATATGGGTAAATCAAAATGCACGCGGAAAGGTAAGAGATTCGATTCGTTCGCTCGGCCTCAACAGTTGGCAACTTATTTTGTCTTCATAAATATTATATCAGGTATGATATTTCTCAGTAACGCATAATTACTAATCGCACTGCGCCCGTCTTTTCCCGGTCAGATATGCGCAAGACATACATCCCATTGGGCAAATCTGTTAAATCCAACGGTTTGACCATCGTTTCCATTTGAAAGGTTCGCAAAAGCCTTCCATTTCCTGCAAATACGTCTAACCGCAACTGTTGCGAAGGTAAATTCGCCAAGATTACTTCGAACAATCCGTCGCTTGGGTTTGGCATTACCGATAGTCCCCATGTAGTGAAAGGTTCCACCACGCTTACGGCGCTGATCATTTTGGAACTGGTACACCCCAAAGCATCGCTCACAATAATCGTATAAGTTCCCGTCGGCGCATTTTCAAATAATCCGGGCATATCAGTTGATTGCGGGACTACCGGATAGATCGAGTATGTGTAGGGTTGTTGTCCGCCGGTGGTGCTCGCCTGAATATTGTTTCCATTCGTCGAAACGGATAACGACAGATTGTTAGGCAACACCACAACGGTGGCGGATGCCATACTTTCACAACCAAAGTTGTTGGTGACGGTAACCGTATAAATAGTAGTGCCTGCCGGGCTGACAGAGATACTCGCCCCATTTTCTCCTGTAGACCATTTGAAGTTAAGCCCACCCGCGGCAGTAAGTGTAGTTGTTGCACCCTCGCATATAGATATATTTCCCGAAATGGTAACAATTGGAACAGGATCAATATCAACAGGAATACCTGTTGAATTCTGGCAGTTGTAAATATCGGTCACCGTAACGTTGTAATTACCTGCATGCTTGGCGCCGGCGTTATTGATAGCCACACAAATATCGGCACTGACAAGATTGTCCGGTCCGTCCCACTTATAGACAGGACCCGAAGCATCGGAAGAAGCGCAAAGCGTAAAACTCTCTCCTTCACAAAATGGACTCAGATGTGGAATTTGTGAAATAGACACCGTGGGCGTGGTATGTATGACAACAGTGTCGTTCGTTTTATTCGTACACATTGTTACCCCATCGGTCACTATTACACTGTAAATTCCCGATTGTTGTGGGGTAGAAAGCGAAATACACTGCAAGGCACTGCTGAATCCGGGACCTGCCCATTGCCAGGATGGATCGGTTGCGTTGGATAAGACGCAAAGCAAAACCTGACCTTGACCTGAGCAGATTTCCGTTTCGGTTTGAGGAATGATCAGGATCGAAGGCAACGGTTTAACCATTACAATAGTACTATCCGAGTTTGTGCAACCATTGGCATCTGTAATCGTAAGAGAATATTTTGTAGTATCCAGGGGCATCACGCTGATATCTTTAGTGGTTTCCCCAGTCGACCAAAGGTAGGATTGCGCGGAACAACATCCCGTCAGTTCCCTGGTTTCGCCTGCACACAATGAAATAGAGCCTCCCGAAATATCCGCCAGCGGAAGCGAATTGACACTGACGAACTTGGTGGATGTACTGCTGCATCCGGTGGCCAAATCTGTCACAGTTACAGTATAGTTTCCATGACAATCAAAGTCTATATTTGGAACCTGCGGATTTTTCAACATAGAAGTAAACCCACAGAAAAAAGGCCCTGACCACGAAAAAATGGGGTTCTGTGCATTAGTGGCAACGTCCAACTGAAGTACCCGACTAAAGCAGGCTTTCCCGTTAGCCGGCGAAATAATGGCGTTTGTAGGCCTGGCATTAATTTGAACGGAAACGTCGGAAGTATTGGTACACCCCGTTGAGCCAGCGGTTACGGTGACGGCATAAACCCTCAGTTCAGTATGCGCTGTATCTGCTACGGTAATTTGCGGCGATTTGGACGTACTTGTATATCCGTAGGGTCCACTCCAGGCATACACGGTTGCATTGGTACTTACGTTGAGCGTAAAATTTGTTCCTGCACAAACGTTTGTTGGTGTCACACTTGCCGCAACTGTCGGTAATGGTTTCACGGAAATAGCGCGGACTAAAACGGCCGGGCAAAAACCCGGAACAGTGACAGTCAATGTGTACACTCCTGACAAACTGTCGGCGGCATCGGAAAACGAAATTTGCGGCTGAGTTGAAGAGAAGCCGTTCGGGCCACTCCACAAATAACTGGCGTTTGGCAAGGGAGAAGAAGCGCTCAGGGAGAAAGAATCACCCGTACATACATTACCATTTGACGGAACAATTTGAACGGTTGGAGCCGCGCAGTTGCCAAAAAGCAGCGTATGAGAAACGCTGTACTGGTTGAAAAAGAACCCGTTTGAAGAGGCTACAAAAAGATAATAACAATCGGTTTGATTAGCAAGCACGGTGTCGAATGTGATTATATCGCCCAGATTCCCTGCCTGGTGTGCAAGTATGTTACCGGTTTTGTCGCATAGCCAAACCTCGGGGGCAGTTCCGCTGGGCACAACTTTGATCCTGGAACGGGAGCCTTGCTGAACGAGATAGCGGTAGGCTTTAATAACCGGTCCACAGCTCAGATTTCCATTCAAACTCGCATTGCACTCTAAAAATTCAGCGGTTGCCGGCGCGTTCATTTTTTCAATGGCAATAGAAAAATTGCCGCCAGACGAACCGTTCGCCGATATAATGATATAATAGTTGCCGGCAGGCCCACTTTGAGGTATGGTGTAAATTGATTGAAGCAACCCTTCAAATCAATACGAATGCCCCCCACAACTCTTCGCCTTTTCCCGCTGCCTGCAATTCGCGTTGAGCCGCCAAAAATGCCGCGCGGATATCGATTTCCGCTTGCCAGTGGCGGTAAAGTGTTTCCATAAAAAGCACGGTTTCCGCGTCGTTGATTTGCCAAAGCGACATGATGACGTGTTCGGCGCCGGCAAGCCGAAAAGCGAGGGGAAGGCCGTACACCCCTTCACCACCACGAATGGTCCCCAGCGCTGTTTCGCAAGCCGATAACACTACTACCTTCGTGCCGCCCAGATCGAGCTCAGCAATTTCGGATGCATACAATACGCCGTCTTCCATATTTTTAAACGGCATTTTACCCATGCGAACACGCTGCGACCCGGCCATCAGTAATCCGGAGCGCAACAGTGGCAGTTTGCCCGGAACGGGCTTATCGCCTGCAGCGTATATGGGATCGTCGCAGAAAAATCCGTGTGTGGCCACGTGTATCAGACCTGGCGGCGGCGTATCAGCGGCCTTGGGGTCGCCCATTTTTTTTATTTGTTCTTCCCGTGCTTCACAACCTTGCAACAAACGCACATACATGCGTTTATGCAACTTGGCAGCGAGGGAATCCGTCTCCTTCCGGGTACCGGGTAAAGCCGGCACCGGCCCCATTTCACATCCGCCGCGCTCCACGACAAGTTCCGGTACGGGAAGCGGTGTTTCATTGGAATTTTGTGCTCTGCCGGCTTGAGCCAGGCAGAGACTGTCAGCAGCGTATTCAATGCCGCCGATCAGCAAGGCAGTATGTATTGCATTGCCCGGTAAAGGCCTGCGGAACACCACTTCGCGGGTACTGCCGGTGAGTCGCAGATCGTATGTTTTCACCAGAGGTTGACCTGTTTCCGGGGCAATGGCTGCAAAAGCAATCCGGTGCAGCAGGCCCGTAGGAGCATACCAAACGGTCTTAACCTGCCCGAGCAGGGGCGCCAATGGCTGCCATATAAGTTGATAGAGCGTGGTCGTTTCGTGCCCATGGTAGGCCAGGCCGACATATTCTATATAATCGGCGGCATCTTCAGCGGCCTCCCGCAAATGACCGGCCAGTTGATTTTCTTCAAAAAGCCGGACAAATACGGGGTCGAGGGCGCCCGGCAGCAATACCAGGGCTGCGTAGTACACTTTGTCGGCGGCGCCGGGATAGTAAAACCGGGTAAATTCGACTGCTGCTTCGTCGGCGGCGAGATTGTCCCGCACTTGTTGCCAACTCACCCTTGCTCTGGCGGACTGAAATGCTGCCGAGCGAATCGTCAGGTCAACCTCGGCATCATCCGCCAGCAATTGCAGGCTGTCGAGCATTTGCTTTTGCACCAGGCGCTCTGTTGCCGGCAGGCTCAATTGTTTGGCCAGGAGTTGTTTGGTTGTCTTCCAGGTTTGAAATTGCCCGATCAGTATCGAATCCCCGGAATTACGAATAGACGTGGCAACGGATCGAACGGAACTCAATAATAAACCTTTTACCGCCAGTTCATTGTCATAGGCAAGCCCTGCCGATTGTGGCATATTACCGGCATAATTGTTGGCGAAGCGGGCATAAACCTGTATGTTATCTTCGTTTTTTTGCAGGAAACGTTCCTTGCCGATTTCAGAAAGAAAAGTAAAATTGGCGTCGATCCGGTCGAGAAATTTGCGATGTGTGCGTTGTAAAAGCGCAAAAGCCGGGCGAATTTTTCCGCGGGAGATCTGAAAGTTCGCAAATTCGGAAAGACCGTAGAAGTAAGCCTCGGTGTCGTCATTGCCGCCTTTTTCGAGCAACGAGACGGAGCGATTAAATAATTTTTCCGCTTTCCGCGGGTGGCCGGTTTTGTATTCCAACACCGCCATTGAAACCAGCAATTTGCAATAATTGATATTTTCCGGGGCAACGGTTTCCTCCCATATCCGCCGGCTTTGGGCATATAATTTTTTTGCATGCTTAAACTGACCGTCCTGATATTTGAAATAGCCCGCGGTGTAATAAATATTGGCCAATATTGAGTTTTCATTATCAGCAGCGTTGGAAATGGTCTGTGCCTCGGTCAGTAATTTTTCCGCTTCCTCGCGCCGGCCCAAGTCGAAATAGTTGTTGGCTGTGTTGTGCAGGAGAACGGCATATTGCTGGTTGGATTTCTGCCAATGCTGTCGCGCAACCTGAACAGATTTATCCAGCAAAGCAGCGGATTCTTCATAGTTGCCCAATGCGTTGTAAATCACCGCGAGATTTGACAAAACTTTCAGATAAGTAGAGAAGTTTTTCTTCTCCGAATTTTCAAACATTTTAGCCGATTTTCGGAACATATCCACCGCTTCCGCTTCGTTACCGGTTAATTGCAGTACCAGTGCCCGCGCGGAAAAATATTCTGCGGAATCAACCGTACCAATGCTGCGCGGAAACCGGCCTGCCTTTTCCTGCAAGCGGGTGGCCTCGTCATATTTCCCCAGCATCCCCTTTGTCATCGACAGGTTCGTCAGTATTTTGTGGTACACCGGATGTGCCGTGAAATTTGATTCCTCAAAATAACGAATCACCCGTCCCAACAGCATCTCGGCTTCAAGGTACCCGCCGTTTTCAAAAATCGTCACCGCTTTGTTCCCCAACATAATGGCAGTAATCAGGTTGGTTTCTCCGTATTTTGCCTTGGACAATTGATAAGCTTCGTCGAACAATAAAACGGCCTCGTCGTAACGTCCTTTTTCCCTCAAAACTGCGCCGAGTGTATTCAAGGCATTGCTCCTAAAGTAAAAGGTTGAATCTCCGGCATTTCGCAAAATTTGCAGCCCTTGGCGCGCATAAATTTCAGCGCTGTCGAGATTTGCATTTTTTTGCCTGAAAAAAACCATACCCTTGTTCACCAGCCGGTTGGCATAGGATGAATGTGTGCGGCCAAACACATTCAAGGCAATGGCCAGGGCTGAATCTACATGAACCCGGGCTGAATCGTAACTGCCGAGATGCATATAGGTTTGACCTAAATTACTCTGAAGATTACCATAAGTTTCGTCGTCGAAAGGCGCTTTAGCAGCGATACGCACCTGGCGCTCCGTTAGGAACAAATTTTGTGCATCCCGGTACCTGCCCGTACCCATATAGGCAAACCCCCGAAAGGAAACCGCCTCGGCGTATTGCAGACTCGCCGCTCCAAACTCTTTTGTACAAACATGTTCCGCCTTCATGGCAAGCAGGACCATTGCGCCAAGATTTTGCTCTTTGCCCAGTTCTTCCAGGCGGCGAAGCAATGCAGCGCAACTGTCGGCAGGGTTTTGAGTCCGGGGCGCCGCACAAGCCAATAAAAATATAGCTGCTGTGATAAGGATCTTCAAATGACTCATGGTTTAAAAAGTTTCATTTTTTATTTCCTTCACTACAAGTATTCGATGCTTTTCCGCTCACCCTGAAAATATAGCCATAACGCGCCATTTCACAAAAATCATCGTACCCGATGCGCGCAAAACCATTATTGCCCCACGCCGTTCCCATAGAATTCAGGATTTCTACTTCCCTCGTTTCATCGTCGTAACCCGTCACTACAACAGCATGATTTGCCTTGACCGGCAGGCCTGAAGCGATATATTTTTCTCCCCTGAAATCGAAAAAATCAGATGGGCAACGTATGCCAACGATAGCCGGCAACCCGCCCGACAGATGTCTGCGCAACAAGTCGAGCATGAGAGCCTTGCGTTTTGAGGCATCGGGCATTTCGTCGGGCAGGAACAGGATACGTTCTTTTTTTTGCCAAAACCGGTATATACCCGCCGCTTGCCGGGCGGCCGTAGTCGGTTTTTCAGCCGCCGAACGCGGGTCGTTCCGGAAAATATGTTCCGGGCAAATACCCTGGGCCCAGAGGGTATCCAATCCAACGGCCAGGGAAATGCCTTTGGCGCCTTCATTGTAAATTTGATTAAAAATATAGGCTGCCGAAAACGGTGGCAGTTTTTGGCGGCAGGCACAACGATTGCGGCAGAACCAGTTGAGCCGGATGCCCACTGCCGAGGCGATAGCATACCCTACACAGGCCGGTAGTTTAAACTGATCGAAAACCGGAATATCGATATGCTCGCGAAAAAAGAATCGCGCCGGTGGAGGCGTTTGTCCGGCTCGCCGGTTCATTGTATCCACCTCGCCGGCTGCCAGATAATCCCAATCCGTTTCTTCCAGGCCGCCGCCGGCAAATTCCTGGGCAAATACCGGTTTGGCAAAGCATAGCCATACCAGGGAAAAAATCAAAAAGAATGGTCTCATTAGGCTGGGTTTTGTTAACAACATATCATTGGTCAAAATGGTGTCGGGTTGTTTGTTGCTTCCAGATGCACCTCGTTACCGCGCGATACACGAAGATACAGCCGGCCATTACGCGCGGTAAGCACGGTAGGCCCGGACAGGTCTTTTCCCGGCGGTATGTACAGTTCCAAAATATTATCCCGAAAAATATACAGCCGCGTCGTATCCCGGTAATGCTCTACGCGAATGGTACGTCCGATTTTATTTCCCGAAGCATCCAGCACTTCCACCGTTTCAGTAGTAAAAGGCGTGACCGCGCTTTGCCCCAATTCATCCGGAATTTCAGCGGCGTCCGGAATTTCAGCAACAGGCCCTGCGGGCTGTTGTGTCAACGTATCCCGTGTGCCCGCCGGGTGTGTTCCTCCGCCCTCTTTCGGATCAACAGGAGAAAAATAACGGTAGCCGAGCCATAACAGCCCGGCCAGCAACAGCCCTCCCAAAAACCACCGCCACCGCTTTGCCGGCAGCCGCGGTTCTTTCGGAGTTTGTTCCTCCACCGTGATCTTATCCCGCGTGGCTTCCACCCGTCGCCGGGTGTCGGCGCGGGCGATTTGCCGAATGTCCTCAGCGAGCCGGCGCAGCGCATCCACGCGCCGGCGCAATTCGGGGTCGGCAGCAATATCTGCCTCGAAACGCCGGCGTTCCTCCAAAGTCATTTTGTCCCGGATGTACGCTTCAATTTTTTGATCTTCAATATGTTCCATTGAATTATTTCTTTCTTAAACAAATGGTTCAAGTCCAGGTATTTAGGGTTGCAACATACACGTTTCGAGTTTGCGCTGACATTTGCCTTTCATCACCTTTGCCACATCCACACTGGCATCGCCCATAGCCGCGGCAATTTCTTCGTGGCCTTGTTCCAGATACCAAAACCGGATAAGCCGCTCCTTGCATCGTTCGCCGATTTGGTTTAGACAGCGCTCCATATCCTGTCTGCGCTCTTCCATTTCTGCCGCTGCTTCGGCGTCATCAGCGGGGTCTTCCCCAAGTTCCGGCGGTATGCCACCAGGAAAAATCTCCTCAATCGACTGATCTCCACCGCCCCGGCCCCGGCGCCGGAGGATATCATAGAATTTGAATTGGGCGACCCGGAAAAGAAAATGCTCCAACTTGCCTTCCTCCCGGTATTTGCCTTCCCGAAAGTTGACGATGAAGACAATCAACGCCTCCGTCAGCGCGTCGTGGGCATCCTCACCGGAGCCGTTTCTGGACCATACCCAATGGCGGATTTTGTCCAAAAGTCGCCGGTAGAGACATTCAATGAATTTGCGTTCAGGTTCCTGAGAACCATCCCGAAGCCAAAGCAGTGCTTCATCATCCGTGCACACATGTTTGGACTTGTCCTTTTTTGAATCGCCAGACATAAATCGTAGATTGTTCTAAATGGTAAACCGGAGCGAAATAAATTCTTTTCCATAAATATTTCGCACCTCCGGGTTTACCTTTTCAGTAGTTTCACGATTGTTGAAAAAACACATTTTTCCTAACCGTTAAAATTTCAACATTATGATTCGCACGTTCTGCTTGCTTGCAACCCTGATCACCTTTTTTGCATCCTCCTATGCACAAAACACCGAAATACCGCTCAAAGTCAATAAAGGCCGGGTATGGACCGACGAAGGGCAAAAGATTAAGTTTACCAGCCTGTTCTCCGATGCGGATAAGTACACCTACAAAATTGCCGCATCCGGTCAATCTAACAGCATTGCCGCCGGCAATGTAGTGCGTATCGAGCAGCAAACGGGCACGGAAGCCGCGAAATGGGGACTGGTATTGGGAGGCGCCGGATTTCTTGGAAGTCTTCTTGGCGTACTACAGGCTATAAATAGTGCAGATTTAAATGGAGAAGAGGTTGACAAATCCAAGGTTGCACCTGTTGTGCTGGGCATCACTGCCGTTTCTGCGCTCATTGGAGTAGCCATTGGGTCGGGCAGAAAAAAATATAAAACCGTCTATTCTAACCCTAAATACGACACTACTGCTGTTTTAAAACCTGTACGTATCGGTTTGGCCTGCACATCCAACCAGGTTGTCGGGGTTGGTTTACAAT
This sequence comes from Bacteroidota bacterium, assembly GCA_963169325.1. Classification (GTDB taxonomy): domain Bacteria; phylum Bacteroidota; class Bacteroidia; order Chitinophagales; family Saprospiraceae; genus M3007. The sequence goes on along the minus strand of CAUJEY010000334.1, from coordinate 5,967 downwards.
TCCGTTTTTAGGCGCTGCTTTGGCGCCAATATCTTATCTGTCAACCATTTAAAAATTAAATATCATGCAAAAACTTGCATTGTTCCTGCTCCTGTTCACCACTACTTTCGCCTTCGGCCAAAAAGAAGATTTCAAAAAAATGGCCATTCCCGACGGCAAGGCGATTATCTATCTGGTACGACCCGCGGTAAAAGCCAGCCAACTAAAGATGATAGTTACCCTGAACGACGCAGATTGGGGTATAACAAAAGGAAAAAATTATCTATATAAAATCGTTGACCCGGGTGAATATAGAATCGGGTGGAAAGTTTCTTCCGATGCACCGCCCCCATTATTGGTCGTGGCTAAGGCAAATACAAAACATTACGTGTTGCAGGATATTAAACTTCCCCCGGCCGGTTGGCATGCGGTTTGCGAATTCGAAGCATTGTCAAAGGAAGATGGAGAAGAAAAACTGAAGAAGTGTAAACTTGGGAAACAATAACCCGGCAACTGCTTTGGTTTCAGCAATTCCCGGTTTGTGCAATCGACCCGGTTTTCGAGGTGTAGTCTGCGAGGTACGAGCAGGCGACATCTCGAAAACCATACCAGGCTTGCTGGAAGCCTTCGCCCCAATATAGACGGCGCCTGCCGTGCACGGTGCGACGACCGTTTCGCCCGCTGTCCAATGCAGCGTGCCGGCCGGGGTTTGAATGAAGCCGCCGCCGGCGCTGATAACCTGCCGCTCCATCGTTTGGGCGGAAAGGCCTGTTCCGACGATCAATGTGATCAGCGGAATTAACCTGAACTTAATTGTTGTCATAGCAAGGTTTTTGTCGTTTGACAGGACAAAAATGAGGGTAAAGTCCGGCGAGACTGCCGGAAAACCTTGCGAGCGGCGGCTGTTAATTGACGAACGGTCGACGGGGGTGGCTAAATAGTTGCTTCGGAGGCCAGGAAAGCCAGGCAAGACATTACCTGTCACACAGAGGTTGAGGCCATCAGGGTTTTTTCTCCCCCATCGGCTCCTTACTCCGCGCGCCCGCTGGACAATTCTCCTGCAAATACTTCGTAAACAGACGCTGCAAATGTTTGGACGTTCCCTCTCCCTCGGATATCCCATGCGAACGGTTGGGATAGGCCATGTACTGGAACTGCTTACCTTGTTTTACCAGTTCGTTTACCAGGCGTTCGGCATTCTGGAAGTGCACATTATCGTCGCCGGTGCCGTGGATATACAATAAATTTCCCTGCAGGTTTTTCGCGTAAGTGATCGGCGAACCGGCTACGAAATCTGCCAGATTTTCCTGTGGCAAGCCCATAAAACGCTCCTGATAAATATTGTCGTAGCAAAGCTGGTCGGCCACTGCTGCTACCGAGATGCCTGTTTTATAAATTTCCGGATATTGAAAAAGCAGGTTTAAGGTGGCACTGCCGCCACCGCTCCAGCCATGTACCGCCACCCGGGTTGTATCGAGCCATGGCCATTTTTTAAAAATCTCCTGTGCACCGAGTGCCTGGTCGCGGATGTTGACGATCCCGATCTTTCGGTAAATGGCTTTTCTCCAGGCGCGCCCCTTGGGAGCGGGTGTGCCACGATTGTCGAGCGAAATGTAACAATAGCCATCCGCAGCCATATCACCTTCGTAAAGTTCATTGTTACCCGTGCCCCAACTGTTTTTGACGGTCGTACCGGCAGGTTCTGTATAGACCTGGAATACTACCGGATACTTTTTGGTTGTATCCAGGTTGGCCGGCTTAACGATCCATCCATCCATAGTGACGCCCTCGGAGGTAGTCACTTGAAAGAACTCCACCTTGTCCTTGCTGGCATCGTGTTTGGCCCATAATGCTGCCACGCCGTTATCTCCATCCAAAGAACGATGGTCCGGCAGTGAAATTCGTTCGCGCACCTTGGGGAATCCTGCATTGGAAAAAGTATGCAACGCCCAATTGCCATTCGGGGATATCTGGTAGCTGTGCGTTCCGCGCTGATCCATGGGCGTGATGCGCGTAGCTTTCCCTGTCCCATTTAGAGGCGTTCGGTAGAGGTAGCTCTCGGTGGCATTGTCCGGCGATGCCAGGAAGTAAAAGGTATTCGTTGCTTCATCCACCAAAAGAGGGCGAATGACGTCATAATTGCCGGGGGTGATATTCACCGCACGCTGTCCATTGCGGGAAATACGATAAAAATGTCTCCAACCGTCCCTTTCACTGGCCCACATAAATTCGGCGCCCTTGTTGAACCAATCCAAGCCATCGGAATTGCCCCAAACCTCCTGTACGTCTACCCAGGCTTCATCTTTTTCAGCATGGATCATCGTCGCTATCCCGGTAGCAGCCTTGCAGGTAAAAATCTTGCTTTCCTGTTGTTTTCGATCCAGTTGCTGCAGGATAATATCCGTAGCATTAGCGGCCCAAGCCATTCTGGGGATATAGTGCTGCCGCTGATCGCCCGGAACGTCCATCCAAAGGGTCTTTTTGGTTTTCAGGTTGATCACACCCACCCGGCAAGCGGAAGGGCTTTCTCCAACCTTTGGATATTCGACCGGAATGGTGAAGGAATAGGTCGAATCCGTGTTGTTAATCATCAGAAAATACTTCACCTCGCGGGCGTCGATCTGCCAATAGGCGATGGATTTGCTATCAGGGCTCCATCTGAAGCCGTCGCGGCAATCAAATTCTTCCTCATAAGCCCAATCAAAGGTACCGTTGATTATTTTGTCGGCGCCGTCCCTGGTCAGTTGTGTAATCTTTCCGGAAGCGAGGTTTTCCAGATAGATATTGTGTTTGCTCACGTAAGCCGCCGAGTTGCCATCAGGCGATATTTTGGCAAACATCAGGGAGGCGACAGGAAGTGTGCGGCCCAATTGACGGAGTTTGCCTGAATTCAGATCAAACACCCAATAGTCGCCCCTGGTCTCATAGCGCCACACCCGTTGGCTATTGGTGAAGATCAATATTTTTTTGCCGTCGTTTGAAGGTTTGAACGATTTGATGGACAACGGTTTTGCCGCCCCGGCAGGCGTGAGTTGTGCGGCAGAGGCAATCATGGTTTTTTGCTTGCCGGCAAAGTCCATTTGCGCAATACCGTCCTTATCAGCCAGCCAATACGCATTGCCGTCCTGCGTCCATTGAAGACTTTGTGCAAATAAGGCGCAGGAAAAAAGAAGCCAGAAAATAATCAGGGACAAACGGATCGAATGGAGGTAGTGCATAAGGACGCTGCTTGTTTTAGGCAAAACTACAGAGATTGCGAACGCGCTGCTTCTAATTTTTCGTGAAAAACGCGGGAAAATACTCCTGCCAAAACAAAGCCGCCCCTTCCCCGTCCCGAATACTCGGAACGGAAAAGAGGCGGCTATTATAGTTCGAAGTTCGAAGTTTGGAGTTCAAAGCGCCGACTTCGGTTTTCAAACTTCAAACTTCAAACTTCTACTTCGTCTGTATCATCTTCTTCACCGCGCTATCCGTCGGTGTTTCCACTTTGTAGTACAACATACCGGTCGTGTTCATCAGCGCTTTGTCTAAGGTAAAGGCGTTGTGGCCTTTGCCGAAGTCGCCCGTTTGACCGAACAACACGCGGCCCGTTTCGTCGTACACTGTCAGCGTGGCCTCCGATGCCTCGGGCAGGTAGAAGCCGATCTGGGTGCGGTGCATCCACGGGTTGGGTTGGTTCTGGTACAGTTCGAAGGCTTGGCCCGCGATCGTGGCGCCGTTCTGGCCGTTGAAGCGCAGGGCGACATCCATGTGGGTCAGACCGGTATTGCCGGCATTCAACTTGTACGCTTCGGCCTTCGTGATCCGGCTCGACACGGCCAACATTTTGCTGAGTTGGCCGGCGGCTTTGGCGCGGAAGGTCACTGCGAATTCGCCTACGGTTTGTTCTGCATCGAACGAGGTCGTCAGTGCGTGCTCGCTGTTGAAGATACCGAAGTTGCCCACCGACATGTCGGCGCCCGGTTTCACCTCCACTACTTCCAGGTTCGGGAAGTACAGCGTGAACTGGTAACCTTTCACGGCTTCCGCGGCTGTTATCGTGGTTGTGAACAACTCGCCGGCTTTCACCGTACGATCCTGAACATTGAACAACATCAGGCCTTCCTCGCGGTCTTCCACGCTGTAGAGGCTGCTGGTTACCACGTTCCCGTTCACGTCGCCCACTTTCACCGCCACGAAGTCGTCGTCAAAATGACTGGCTTGTACGTCGGCTACAGAGATCGTTTCCGGGAAGATATCCATGAACGGATTCGACGGATTCGGGAACTGGTAGTCCTCGTCGACAAAACGCCAGGAGGTATTGTTCGGCAGTTCCGTGTATATACCCAGGATCAGTTTGCGCAACTCCACGATGTCGAACGTGGTGATCGAGCGGCTGTTGTTGGCATCCGCGGCGATCATTTTGTACGGCGAGTTGAGCGGTTCCAGACCCAGGATGTGTTTGTTGATCAGCACCAGATCGAAGGTCGATACGCCGTTGAGCGGGTCGTTGTCCTTGAGCGGCGTCACCGTATAATCCGAGCCGAATGGCACGGCGTTCGGGAAACCGTAGACCCCGTTGATGTCGGACTGCACAAACTGGCTCACCGGCGCTTGCGTCGGATGCGTCGCTTGCAGTTCTACATAAGCCTCTTCAAGTCCTTTGTCGAGTTCCGTAGCCAGGACGCCGGCCACAGTGGCTTTGTCGCCCGGGTTACACACACCGATGTTATCCTGTACAATCACGTACGTTTCGCAGTAGTCGGCATTGCCGGCCAGGTCCATCGACCACAGTTCCACCAGTTGGGTGCCCAATTCGTCGCAGGTGAACGTCACGCCCGTTTGCGGGGTGCCGTCGGGGTTGGTCGGGAAGCCCGTACCCGTACCCGATTTGCGGATCGCGATCACTAATTTGTTCGACGGGGTGCAGTTGTCCTCGGTGTATTGCAGGAAGTCGGACGCCCAGAGGCTGACCATCTTCGTCGGCATGATATTGATGCTCAGGCCGTTGACACAAACCACCGTCGGCGCTTTGCAGTCTTTCACCACGAAGGTGTACTCGCAAACCGTTTCATTGCCACAACCGTCTTCTACGAACCACTTGATTTTGTGCGTGCCGTAGGGCAGTTCCGGTACGGTGTAGGAATTCTGCGATTGCTGAGTATTCCAGCGCACCGAAGCCGTCCGTTTCGTACCCGAAGTTGTGACCTGCAGGGCAAAGCCGTATTTCTGGTTGGCCGGTACCGGACGTTCGTCAAACTGGCGGATGGTGCCACCCGCGTAGTTCGGGTTCTGTGCGTTACCAACCGGTACTGCATTCCAGCCAAGACCGGCGATACCGAGGTTATTGCTGTTCACCACCGATTCCATCGTACCGTCGCCGTCCAAATCGAGGAACAGCAGGTAGCGGAAGTTGACGTTGGCGCCCGAGCACAAATCCGTAGCCGTGATCGTCAGGTCGGTCGGCGCCTCGCACAAGTTGTGGCTTTCCGTCGTTGCATCGTACCAGTAGGATTCGTTCCACAGGTCACCGGCATTCGGCGTCAGATCACAGAAGGTCACCGTGCTGTCCGGGCAGTTTTCCACCACCGGGTCCTGCGTATCGATGATCTTGATGATCTGTTTGTACTTGTAGCAGTTCGCGTTGGCGTTCCAGTAGGCTACACCGTAGTTCGTCGGTGTGGCGCCCGGGCTGATAGCGACCACTGTCGGCGCCCATGGAGCCGCCGTACCCGGTGCGGATACGATCGGGCCCGGCAGGTTCGACGGGTGGTTCACCGTCGCATTCGGGTTCGGATTCGGTACTTCGATACAGCCCAGGTTCGGGTTGTAGGTACACCAGTTGATGATCGTCCAGGTCCGCTCAATTTTGAAGCAGGCATCGGGCACCACCGTGAAGATTTCGTCTTCGTGTGATACGCCCAGCAGTTCGCAATCTTCGCCGAAGAAGGTCGGTTCGCCGTAGTTACCCGTTCCGTCGCAGACCGTGACGATCACGTCGTTCGGGAA
>CAUJEY010000333.1 GCA_963169325.1 Bacteroidota bacterium | reverse complement strand
ATCGCGCAAGCGAAAAAAGAAAGTCAGCCGCAGGATGTAAAACGCCTTGGCGATGCGATACCGGCTTACGGCTTCTAAGGATATAAAATTGCCGCTGCGACGCAGGATATCAGATAATACGCGGTACAATAAACGGTGCATAGGCGACAAGATTAGCGCTTATGGTCAAATTCTTATTCAGGTAAAGCACTTTTTTGCAATTTCCACCGGTAATAAATCAAATCGCGGCTTTCCAGATCGCGGTGTACGGCCGAGTGTTTCACGCCGGCAAATTCTTCAAAAGCACCCTTCATCCAGCCGGGCGCCAGCCGGCGGATGCGATCTTTTTTTATGGGGTCTTCGGCTTCGATGGCCGCCAATACGTTTTGGGTTATGTCCGTTTCTTCCTGCAGGGTCATGCCGGAGTCCTGCAATTGTTGCCGAAGCAAATCCAATCCGGGTACGCCGCGCATATCGGCGATGACCAGAATGCCGCCCGGCCGCAGAACGCGCCACACCTCACGCAGAAAATTAGGGACCGAGCCGTAGGCATGACAGGATTCTACGTTGATCACCACGTCGAAGCTGCTATCGGCAAATGGCAAGGCTTCCGCATTGCCTTGCACATACTCCAGGTTGGGTTGTTGAAATGTTTTGCGGGCGAATTTCACGGCATTGCCCGCCAGGTCCATGCCCACTATTTTAGCCGGCCTCAAAGCGCGGGCAATGTAGTTGGCGCCGCCGCCACGCCCGCTGCCCACTTCCAGCATGTCTTTGCCCTGCACGCCGGTGCGCGAAGCGAGATAGTGGTACAATTGTAAGGGATAACGGTGCAATTCGTCGGCAGTTTCCAATTCCAGGGGAGCCTCGTCCGGAAAAGGGGCATAACCGTAATTCATAAATTGCCACTCCGAAAGTGGCAATACGCGCGCCAGCATTTCATAAACAGGCCTCCACACCAGACGGCGGAAAAAAGCGAACTCCGTGAGTTCGAGAAAGAGTTTTGCAAACATATAATAATTTTAATGTGGTCAATGTGTTTTAAATGTGGTCAATGTGGCAACAATTTCTAATGTAATATTTACGCGGTTACGCCCGTGCTACCCCTATCCCTTTTCCTCCCCCCCCGAACTTGTCATCCCGGAGGGAACCGTCCGTTCTACGAGGGCCTAACATGCGGGTTTTCCCTCGTAGAGGGGACGGTTCCCTCCGGGTTGACAAGTTCGGGGGGGGAGAAAAAGGGGATAGGGGTAGTTCGCGGGTTATGCACGGCCGAGGCTGGGATAGCGGCTGATGACAAACAGGAGGAAAGAAGAGGAAGAGGGGCAGGGCAAACGCATGAATGCCGCAAGCGACCTCGGAGAGGTCAAACTTTGGTAGAAATGGAGTGAATAATTACCATTTCCGACCACGGAGGCGTCGAACGTTTGTATAAGCCAAGCGAAAATTTCACGATCGACCTCTCCGAGGTCGTGAAACTTCATAAAACCGCTTGCTTCTACAAACGTTTGACCTCTCCGAGGTCACCTGTAGCATTCATGCGTCTGCCCTGAGGAAGAGGGGGCAGCATGGGCGTAATTGTTTTACATTAGAAATTGCTGTCAATGCGGTCAATGTGTGTACCCGGTATATCTCATTGACCACATTTAAAACACATTGACCACATTGACCACATTAATCAACCAAATACCCATTTCAGAAAATCAGGCATAGCCTTTCCCCAGGTGACCGGGTCGTGCGTGCCGTTTTCCATTTCGAGGTACCGGATTTGTTTGTCGGTGTAGCCCCGGACTTTCAGGGCTTCGATAAGGTGCAGGGTGTCGTCGATAGCGTCGATAATCCCGTTGTTGTTGCGGTCTTCGGCTTCGTCGAGCGTACCGGCCTGGAACCAGAAGTGTTGCGCGTTGGGGCGAGTGCTGCTACAAGTGCGCACCACATCGTGTATGATCCGGTCGGCATCGGGATCGGCGGGATCCACGTCGGACCACCGCCACCACAGGGAGCCGGAAAACACGCCGGCTTTTCCGAACACGTCTGGATGCGCCCAGGCAATATCGAAGGCCGACAAGCCGCCAAGGGAAAAGCCGGCAAATACATTGTCTTCGGGCCGGGTAGACAGGCGCCATTTTTCGCGCAAATGCGGCAACAATTCTTCCAGAACAAAATCGCGGTAATGCGGGGCTTTATCGCCCCGGCCTTTGTAGTCCGCCTGGCGGACGGTGCCGTATTCGTGCCGCCGACCCTTGCCGGCATGTACGCCTACGACCACTGCCGGGGGGATTTTTCCCTGGCCGATGAGCGTTTCGAGGGCGCCGCCCAGGTTTGCCACGGGCAGGTCCTGGCCATCGTTAAAGAGGATTAAAGGAAATTGCCGGTTATGATCGGCATCATAACCCGGCGGCAAATAAATATCAAAAATGACATGCCGGTGCAAATGGCGGGAATAATCATGTTGCACCTGACGCGGCTGAATGCCCTTGTTCATAAGATAACAGATTATTCCCGCGAAAGTACGGCTTCTATGCTAAAATGTGGTCAATGAGGTCAATTAGATCAATGTGGTCAATGACGAATGACCCAATGACGCCCAATGACGACACTACCGCTACACAAAAACCCGGAACAGCCAATAAAATACCGCGGCCATGACAAACGTGACGGGCAGGGTAAGTACCCAGGCAATCGCGATATTTTTAATGGTCTTTTTCCGCAGGTTCTGGATACCGCCCGAAGCGACCATCGTACCGGCAACACCAGAGGACAGCACGTGCGTGGTGGATACCGGCAGCCCGAACCAGGTGCTGAGCCCGATGGTCATGCTGGCGATCAGTTCGGCGGAAGCGCCCTGCGCATACGTCAGGTGGCTTTTGCCGATTTTTTCGCCGATCGTGACCACGATCCGTTTCCAGCCGATCATCGTGCCAACGCCGAGCGACAAAGCGATCATCAGCAGCACCCATACCGGGGCGAATTCATACGTTTTTTTCAGTTGTCCTATTTCCGCCTTCACTGTTTTGGCGTTGTCGGCGCTGAATAATTCCCGACCGATGCTGCCGTCCAGGTCTTTGACGAATTGCTGAATGTTTTTGCGCAGTCCAAGCCGGGTATCCTTGTCGTCCTTCGTTTTTATTTTTTCGATGCCGGCTTTTACCGTAGATGCAGAGGCGAGCAGGGCCAGGGATTTAGCGTCCAGGAGGCTGTCGGGCGCGATTGCATGGATGACGGATTCCACGGTGGTGACCGATTGTTGCACCTGCTCCAGGGGAATACGGCTGTCGAGCGCAAATTGCATAGGCATAAATGAAATCAGCACGACGAGCATCAGCCCCACGCCTTTTTGTCCGTCGTTGGAACCGTGGAAAAAACTAACCAACGTACAGGTGATTACCAGGATGCCCCTGATCCACAGCGGCGGCGCTTTTTTCGCGTCGGGTTCCTTAAATATCGCCTTGTTTTTGATGTAGGTGCGCAGCACATACATCATGATGATGGCCATGGAAAAGCCGAAAAACGGCGAAACGAGCAATGAAAGGCCGATATCTTTGGCTTTCATCCAGTTGACGCCGGCCCCGCCGTGAATCACCCAGAACGCGAAGCCGCCGCCCAGCAGCGAACCGATCATGGTATGGGAGGAGGAGCAGGGAATCCCAAAATACCAGGTGCCGAGGTTCCAGACAATGGCCGACACGAGGATCGACATCACCAGCACGATGTTTTCGCCCAGGCCGTGCGCCATCAGGTCGTTGAGGGGCAACATTTTGATGAGGCCCATGGCCACGGCGATACCACCCATCCACACGCCCAGAAAATTCCAGATGCCCGACCAGACGACGGCAAAACCGGGTTTCATAGTTTTGGTGTAAATCACCGTGGCTACTGCGTTGGCTGTGTCGTGAAAGCCGTTGATGGCTTCATAAAAACAAACTGCCGCGATGCAAATCAGCAGGAAAATGGAGCCGGAAGTGGTCAGGTCGCTGATAAATCCTAAAAGCATAAGGTTAGGGAAAACAAGTTATGGAAACAGGTGTCGGGTTGAAAATAGTAATATTTTAAAAATTGACCTGCGCTTGCAGGCGCAACAGGTTGCCCTGTTGGCGGTTATCCTGCCGTTGAAAATCTTCAAATTGACGGTTAGAAACGGTGTACATGGCCACGAGCTCGAAATATTTGGAGGGCTGCCATTCCACGCCGAATTCCAGTTCGTTTACGCGGTAACTCCGGGCATCCAGCTCGTGTTTTTTCCCGCCCCGGTAATATTGGTAGCGGACAAAAGGTATGATTACGGCATTTTTGAATTTGGTCAGGTACGATAAGGTGGCGTATCCGCCATGTAAGTTACGAACCACTATCGAATCGGTGTTTTTATCAAACTCCGGCCCTTTTCCGATATTATACTCCGCCTGGATACCGAAGGGTTGGGGGTACAATACGAAAGAAGCGGCCACGCGCTGATCGGTATAGCTCCGGTCTTCCACCGTACAAACGCCCGTGCTGATTTGGTCTTTAGCCAACACATACTTACCGGAATAGGCTTGTACGCCGGGCTCTATGATTTGATTGCCAATGGCAAAAGGATAGGACAGGCGGGCAACAACATGGGGCCGGTCGTTCAGATCGGGTTTGTTGGCAGTTTGCCCGTTGTACAAGCCGAGGCCGAAAACCCCGTAATCGCCGGAACCTTTCAGGCCGTCTTTGACGAGGCTGGAAAATAGTTTCCGGGTTTTTTCAGGCGCCCAATAGAAGAACACGCCCAAGTCGCGCTCGTTGGCTACGGCGCTGTTGAGCGCGTCGTTCCGGTCGAGCGGCAACCGGTTTTGGCTGGATTGCATGTTTTCAAAACCGAAGGGCACTTTGCTTTGGCCGATGCGGAACCGGAACTCATTTTTTTTATCCAAACCGACATCAAAATAGGCGTCCCGGAGCTGACCGAAATGTTGGGCCGTGGAGGATGCCGCGCTGGCAAAGTCCGGCTGAACATAAAAATATACCTGTTTACCAATTTGGCCGTACCAGATAATCCGCATGCGGCGGAGGAAGAAACCGCCGTCGCCGCCCCAGCTTTTATCGCATTGTTCGCATTTCAGGTCCGTATTTGTTTCGAGCAACCGGTTGTAGCGCACCTGCGCGTAGCCGCGAATGGACATGCTTTCGAACCATTTTTTCGAAGCCGGCTTTTCTTTAGGTAAGGAATCTGTGACCGCCTGTGCCGGTAAAAGCGTGTTGGCCAGAATAAAAAAGGCAGAAGCCGGTAAAATCCGGCTCGTCGTACCAGTTGAGCGCTGTACGGCAAAGCGCCATAGCATGGCTATGGCCTTGTAAAATTTACGCATGAAAGTTCTTTAAATTAAGTAGCAAAGGATTAAAAAAAACAACGGCGCAAAATTCCGAACCGCCCTCGGACAGCGGGCGATTTCAAGATTAAGTTAATGTTAAGTTTTTGGACTTAACCAAAACTTAATCTTGGGGTAATATTGAATTAAAGTGGCGCCCTGAACTTTACAGGTGTTCTTTAATTAAGTAGTTCCTTAATCTGGAACGGGCGCTGCCGATGGGTGGCGCCTTTTTTTTTGTTAACTGAATAATGTTGGCCAAAACCGCGGCACCCGCTTTTGATACGCCTTGTACTCCGGATATTTCCCCGCCGAAATTTTTTCACTAAAGTCAGAACTGCCCAGAAACAACAGCAGGAGCAAGATGCCACCGGCCAGCGACCAGTTGAGCCAACGGCCCGTGGCAGCCACGCTGAACAGGTAATAACTCAGCCAAAGCGCCTGTTCGGCGGCGTAATTGGGGTGGCGCACCCGGCCCCAGAGGCCCGATGTGCAAAAGCCCCGGGCGTATTCGCCGAGGGGTTCGCCGGCCTGGCGGCGGCGGTATTTTTCCTGATGAAAATTCCATTGTTGCTGATCGGCTACCGTTTCTAAAACGATGAAACCGAACATAAGCAAGGCCGCTGCTGCATCCAGCGCGTTCAGGGGAGTATTCCGCCCCTGCCAGGCCACGATCACCGGTAGCGTAAACAACAGGATCAGGGTATTTTGGTACAGGGAAATAAAAAACAGGTTGAAGGCCGTCCAGGGCAGGCGTTTGTTCAGGAGGGGATTTTGGCGCAGCACAGCCCAGCGATAGTCTTCTTCGCCGTGCCAGGGAGGCCAGTGGTAGCCACCGCGCCGGGCGAAATTGTACGTCAGCCGCAAACCCCACAGGGTTACTAAGGTTGCCATCAGCGTGGTACGGGTCTCGAAGCCGGCCTGAATGGCTACGTACCAGGCATAGCCGATGGGAAGCAGGCTCCAGAGTTTGTCTACCTGACTGTAGTTGCGGGTGATTTCGCTGACGGCAAAACACAGGAGGGCAATGATCAGCATTGCCTGAAAAAGGGTTTTTACCGCGGCCCATTGTTCGGGGTTGAGGGGCTGGTCGTAATAAAAAGCCACAACGGGCAAGGCGATCAGGGTGGCGATCAGGACGAGGATAGTGCGCAGCATGGGTTTTCGTTTTGCGGGGGTAAAACTAACATCAATCTGATTAAAAACCTGCTCGCGGTTTACCAAAACCCCCTTACGCCCCCTGCTCAAACGTCCCGTCCGCATGGCGCGCAAAACGGCCTTCGGCACGGTCATGCACCTGGTCGTATTTTTTCCAGGGCCAACCGCCAAACTGGGTCGCATGGTAATCGTTGAAGGCCTGCTGAATTTCCTCCTTGGTGTTCATCACAAATGGGCCGTATTGGATCACCGGTTCCTGAATCGGTTTGCCCTGTAAAACGAGGATACGCGCTTCGGCGTCGCCGTTTTCAATCACCAAATCGATATCGGATTGCACCACAACGGAATGGTAGGCGTCGATCTTTTTCCCGGCCAACGTGATTTGACTGCCCGTATAGAAATAGAGCGAGCGGTTAATCTCCTTGCCCGCTCTGGGCAGCATGAAGGATGCATTTGGCGCTAATTTCATATTGAAAATAGCCACTTCATTGGCGGCATCGGCAGCCCAGGAGTCGGGCGGCGGGGCGGGCGCGGTATGGCCGCCCAATTTTCCGGCAATCACCTCCACTTCCGTTGGTTGCCCTTTAGAATCGGTATGCGTGTATTTCGGGATTTTGCTGCCCCACAACATCTTGAAATGCGGCTCCACCATCTTGTTTTTCTTGGGCAGGTTGAGCCATATTTGGAAAAGTTCCATCGGGTTTTCTTCGTCTTTTTTCAGCAAGGGGAACATCTCGGAATGCTGAACGCCCTTGCCGGCGGTCATCCATTGCACATCGCCCTCGCCATACCTGCCGGAGGCGCCCAACGAATCGGCGTGGTCCACGATGCCGTCGCGCACAATAGTGATGGTTTCAAATCCCCGGTGCGGATGCCCCGGAAAACCCGGTACCTTTTTGCCGTGGTACATGCGCCAGCCGTCCTTGATGATAAAATCGTCGCCCAGGCTGCGGCCTTTCAGGGATGCGGCAGGCCCCATTTCATCATTCCCTATCGGAAATTTATCTTCATGGTGTACGCAAAACAGGAAGGGATCGAGGGTTTCCCAGGCGAAACCCATTGCTTTTACGGCTTTGATCGGATCGGCGTGCATGTTTTCGTTGTTTTCGATGTTTGATTTAGACCGGCTGGTGGAAGGGAATCCCAGCCAGGTGGTTAGCAGGCCGAGGGAAAATTTGGCTAAAAAGCCGCGGCGATTGTTGTCCGGTTTGCTCATGATTGCGGTGAAATTCGTGATTGACGGTGCAATAAACGAATATTGCCCTGGAAAGTTTATTGCTTTGGAGTGGTGGGTATACAACTGGACGCCTTGTACCTTTGCCATAATCGCTCTCATTTATCATGATACGATGCCCACTTATCATTATCTCCTCGTTTTTGCCCTGCTCTTCGTCTACTTCGCCCTGCACAGCGTGCTGGCGGCGGACCGCGTCAAAAGGTGGTTTGCCGACCGGCTGGGCAGCCATTTCCGTTTTTACCGGCTGATGTACAATGTCGTTGCCGCCGTACTACTGCTCTTGTTACTGGGCTGGATGTTCAGCCGGCCGGCCGGTTTTTTGTTTGAAAAAAATGTGTGGACCTACGGGGTGGCCTTCGTTCTCCTCGCGCCCGGCGCCTGGTTAGGCCTCGCTTCGCTGCGGCAATACGATTTGGGTGAATTCACAGGCACCCAGCAAATGAAGCGAAAAATTGCCACCCCCGACCATAGCACCCTGAACACCTCGGGTGTCAATGCCCTCGTACGGCACCCGCTGTATTTGGCCACGGTGTTGATTTTAGCGGGTTTTTTCTTTATTTTCCCCAAAATATCGGCCTTGGTGCTGCTCGCGAGTGTGTTGCTTTATCTCCCTTTCGGAATATATTATGAAGAAAAAAAACTGCGTTTGCAATTCGGACAGGCGTATCTGGACTATGAAAAACAGGTGAAGCGGTTGATTCCGGGGGTGTGGTAATAGAACAATTTCGAAAAGATTGGAGGTTGTCGCGCCGGGTTCAGGCGTACAAATCAGCGGGTAATCTGAAAAAATATGAACTAACCGCTGGTTTTGGCCTATGAAATCAGCGGTTAATTTGTTTTTTGCTTAACTTTACGCCAGTTTTGTACCTAAAAATCAGCGCAATGGTAGGAAGGGAAGAAGAACTCGCCGTTTTACACGCTTTGGACCAGGCGGGCAAATCGGCATTTGTGGCCGTTTATGGGCGACGCAGGATTGGGAAAACCTTCCTGATTCGCCATGTGTTTGAGGGAAAGTTTACCTTTCAGGTGACGGGAATTGCCAACGTGGGACTGCAACCACAACTGGCCAATTTTTATGCCGGTCTGGTCCGGCATTTTCCCTGGTTGGAAGATAAACCGATGCCGGCAGACTGGTTTCAGGCTTTTCAATACCTGATTACAGCGCTTGAACGCAGTGCGGATGTTCAAAAGGTGTTGTTTCTGGATGAGCTCCCGTGGCTCGACGTGCCGAAAGCGGGCTTTATCCCGGCCCTGGAACATTTTTGGAACAGTTGGGCAAGCGCCCGGCGCGATGTGCTGCTTATCGTATGCGGCTCTGCAGCTTCCTGGATGATCAATAACCTTATCAACAACCGGGGCGGCCTGCATAACCGCGTGACGCATCGCATCCAACTAGAACCTTTCACCCTTAGCGAATGTGAGGCGTTCCTGCAACAAAAATCTGCCAATTACAACCGTTATCAAATCGTCCAGTTGTATATGGCATTGGGCGGTATTCCCTTTTATCTGGATTTAATCGATCCGGGGAAGAGCGTTGCTCAAAACATCAATGACCTTTGTTTTTCGCCACGTGGTATGTTGCGTAAGGAATTTGACAACCTCTATGCTTCTTTATTTAAAAATGCCGGAAAACACATTGCCATCATCGAGGCACTGGCAAAAAATGCCAAAGGTTTGGAGCGCAGCGAGCTCCTGAAACGCGCCAAATTCAGCGATGGCGGTAGTGCAACCAAAACATTGCGGGAATTGGAAGAGAGCAGTTTTATCAAAAAATATCCGGCATTCGGTAAAAAAGATCGCTATATCCTGTATCAACTGACCGATTTCTACTCGCTATTCTATTTAAAATTTATCAGGGACAGCAGTGAATTAGACAAAAATTTCTGGCTGAATGCACTCGACAACCCGGAAGTACGGGCCTGGAGCGGTTATGCTTTTGAGCAGGTTTGCCTCGCACACCTCGACCGAATCAAACAAGCATTAGGCATCAGCGGGGTGCAAACGCGGTCGTCTGCCTGGATCGGCGAATCCGGCGGGCAAAAAGCGCAGGTTGATCTGGTTATTGATCGCCGCGACCAAGTGATTAACCTATGCGAAATGAAATTTTCGATGAATGTGTTTGAAATAGACAAACGTTATGCCGAAGACTTGCGCACTAAAATTGGCGTCTTCAAATCGGCCACGCAAACAAAAAAAGCGATTTTTTTAACGCTTATCACAACTTTTGGTGTCACGCCGGGCGGACACACCGGCGGTTTGGTGCAGAACGCGCTGACGATAGAGGTGTTGTTTTGACGGTTGTTCCGGGGGGGAAAATTACCCACATTGCAAAATCATCCAGGTTTTTTCAAAATGATGTTTTTTCAAATCGGATTTCCGAATCCAAAAAAATAACCTGCCCACATCACCCCAACACATTTCTGCTTCGCGTTCACTATCTAACTGAAAAAGTAAAGTCCAGTCATATTGGTGTTCCTTTATTTCTTGTTTGATTTTTTCATTTTTGGTATCTTTCCAGGTATAGCCTTTGGTTACCTGTTCGCATTCAAATTCCATAGGTCCCTGGACACTGTTAGCGTGACCCAGCAATTTGGTTCTAGTCCTGTTATGCACACTGGATACATCGATGTATGGATATTGTTCTGATTTTTCCAGGTTTTTCGCTACAAAATCGTATTCCCAATTGGGTAACCCGTATCCGTACCTAAATCGAACGGCACAGGATGGAAAAATGCCTTCCACTAAAAATTCTGGAAAATCCCTGCGTTTGAGCCCATGTGTATCTTTGAGATAGAATGATTTGAATTTATCTGCCCCTTCTATTTCTCCGCCCCAGGATTCTTGTGTACTTGAATAGAAAAAATAGAGCATTCCGCTTGTGGGTAGTTCTGTGTTAAAGCCGGCCGGAGCTATTTCAGCAAGGTTAATTTGAGCCAAAAAGGATAGGGGGGCTTCGTTATTTTCAACCGGCCAGGAAATATCATCGGGCAGGTCTGGTTTTCCTCCAATTTTTGAGCAGGCCACCGGGATATCGATTTCGTCGGTTTTCGTCAGTTCAAGCCTGATCTCGGGTTTCAACTGTTCTTTAAAAAACGACCATTTATGCTCCAGTTTAACTTCTTTAAAGGCCTGTTCATATTCTTCCACACTGGATAAGTTAAATTCTCTCCAAACATATTCCTCCTCAGGTGCGGCAGCCGGAAGGGCTTCCACCGGTATTTTTTCACCGGTGTTTGCGCTTACTATTAACGCAAAAAATTCTTTATCTGATAACATTTCTGCTGTCTGGGATTTCAAAAATGTAATAATCTCGCCGGAAAAGTTTTCTTTCAACAATATCTTCGCCACGGATTGAACGACGCTTTGTCCCCCAGATGCGTGATAATGCACCAATTCAACTAAATCGTCGTATAAGGCGGTACCGCCATTTGTTATAAAAATGCCATACTGTTCAGCAGAAAACTGGAAGCCGACGGATTCGAAGAATTTTTGCATTTGATTGAGTTAATTGTGATTATAGAGTGTGAGTTTTATGAAATCAGTACATTTTATGTGACAGAATAGCAGTGTTTTGTAACAGGCACCTCTTATCTTGCCAACAACATTTTTTTAATTAAAACTATTTGACCCAAATGATAATAACTATGTTCAATCATCGCATCAATATTCCTTTGATAGTTTCCGTATTTTTCAGCCGCCTTCCAATACGTTCACTATGCCTGCGATATAGTATTCAATATGGAAAGTGAGTGCGGCTATAGTGTTTAAAGCGCCGAGTTTTGTTGTGGCGATTTGCCAGTTTACGTCCGATAATTGATCTTTAAAATTAGTGCCGGCTACCCAGGTGCCGTTTAGCAGTACTTCCCGGAATCGGTTCGCAATTTGTGTTGTTGAGTACATTGTTTGTCAAAAATTAATTTTTGACAAACGTATATACATTCCCGAAAAAGTCAAAATGGTTTTCAACGTATCCTGCAAATCCTGTCTAAAAACCCCTCTTATCTCCGTGTCTCCGTGCCTCCGTGGTGAAATATCATCGCTTCAGCAGATGGAACATTCCTGCGCAAGAGCAAAATGGTCAGCACCACGACCCACAACAGGAAATCCCCGATGATAATGCGTTCCCAAACACCTATCCAGGGTGTCGGCAGGTTTTTAGCGATCCTGGGTGAATCTATCCCGGTTAAGGCGCCGAACGCGATGTATATCACGAGGCTCACTATAGAATAGTAGCGGAACGGCTTATCGAATGCCCCTGCCCCATAACCCATGATGAGTATCATCAGGAGAATGGTCGCCGCCCCCATAGCAATATGCAGGGCGTCAGTCAGTGAAAACGCGGCCCCGCGGAGGTGCATCGGTGCAAAGGGCCAGGCAAGGCTGATTATGCCGTACAGGAGGATCAACCCACCCGTGATGCGCAGCGCGCGATTTTGCCCGGCCGACATCCGGACGCCCCACCCGAAGGCGATAAAAAGCAAAGTGTAAACGAAGGCCCAAGCGAGCCATGCCGGCCTCGTCGGCGCGCCGATCGCGGATAATTCGCTGACCGTTTGTCCGGCGGAGCTGTACCCTTCAAAGTACATCGGCGCAATTATGTTCATCCCCGTATAGAGCAGCGAAGACAGGATGCCGCAAAGGAGCAAGGCTTTTCGTATCATTGTGTGCTGTTTTTAGCATATTTCATACAAAATAAAATATGCCGTACACCACATGAAATGATTTGGGTCAATGATTGACGTGATTATCGGAATGCGCTGGAGGTTCGCCGTAGCATTAAAAAGATTTACTCCGTAATCGTCAGTTTGATCTTCCCGCCGGTATGGCAACTGAAGATACTCAAATGATGTTCGCCGGTTTCCAATTCATTCAGGTCGATTTTAGTGTTATGGTGAATGTCATATATCCTTTTCTCTCCTTCGCTGTTCAGGATATAGGCTGTCGTAACAGTGCCCATCGGCGCAATAACGAGATACCGGTCCGCCTTTTTCGATAAGGATAACGTCTTGACATGCTCAACGTTTCTATTATCGAGGTGTGCGCACTGTACGTGACCATAAATTGTGTATGATTTTGGGTTCCCTTCCGAAGTTACAATGGTGACCGTTGCATTTTGACCGGATGATGCCGGAGTTGGCATAAATGTAAGGAAAACAGTCATGGTATCCATTGGCTGCAATTCCATCGGTAACGTTTTTGAAGGAAGGCTTACGCGGAGATAGTCGGAGTCCGAAGTGACGGACAAAATGCTCAGGTCTTTTTTACAGGTAAGTGGGATATAATAGGTATAAACAGTGTTGTTGCCAAGTATGGCGTAAAAGTCCATCTCTGCATTCGGGATTACCAAATGGTCGTCCGGATAGTATATTTCCACCTGTTCATTTTTATTTTCCGGCGGATAAAAGGCTTTTTTGAACAGCCGCTTGTTTTTATACGTCAGATAGAAACTGGTATCGTGTTCGAAGTCTTCATATTCATAGCGGATCATGTCGCCGCCAGCGTCGAAATATTTGGTCCATGCGTTCAGGCCATTCTCCCAGCCGTCGGTTTTGTGTAAACTTCCGTTTTCATTAAAAGTCTGCCAGATACCGTCCTTTACAGATATATTATCGCCGTAACGTCCGTCGAAGAAAAGCAGCGGCGTTGCTCCCTTGTACCTGATCTCGTAGGTATCCTCGCCGAGCGAGCGGATAATATCGTAGTTGTGCAAGGGTACAATTTTATATTCACCGGAAGTCCGGAATACACCGGACGACAGTTCGTATGCTTCAACCCAGGCGCCGGTTTTAAGGCCTTGCGGTGTTACCTGGTTTTGTGCGGCGCAATACAGGCTGCCGTACAGGGAAAGCAGGAGCAAACAGGCTGGACAGTGTAATTTGTCCAGTTTTCGAGTTATAATCGCCCGTTGAGCGAAATGGAGGGTGATGTTGCGTTGTGTTGGTTGGATCATGGCGAGGTAACGATGGAAGAGCGGAAATGATTTTGCAACATTGAAAATCTGTTTCCCCTGCTGTCGAGCGTCTTAGACGCGATGACGGATATTTGAGCGGTATTGTCAGCCTTTTGAATGTTTAAGCGGATGATTTGAGTTGAACCATTTGTTCCCGCGTTGATTTTTTAGATTTGTCAAATGCTCCGGACAAAGTCCGGCGGATATATGTGCACTTTCAGATGCTTTATTTCCACCCAGTTTTCTATTTTTTTGATTTAAGATTGCAGATTACATGATTGTTGATTTTTGATGTGCGTAGAGCGTACCGTGACATCAAAAATCAAAAATCATGTAATCTGCAATCTTAAATCCTTTTAATCCTGTCTAAAAAAAACTCTTACCTCCGTGCCTCCGTGCCTCCATGGTGAAAAATCAACCACCAATCAACCTTCCCCTTATCTCCCCCAACCCCTGTTCCTTCACCATCGCCCCATCCCGAAACACCACTTCCAGCAACCCTCCGCCCGCTTCCGCCCAGGTACAATTATCCGTCAGCACCAAGTCCCCGGCCGCGTTCCGGTCTACCCGCAACAGGCCGCGCGCGCTGCGTTTGGCGCCGTCGTCGGTTTTCGGGTCTTTGAAGATGGCGCGGCCCTCGCCGTTTACCTCGCCGTAGGTGGCTTTCATGGCAAAACCGAAGGTGTCGCGGGTGACATATTGATAAGTATAAGAGCCGATACCGAACACCACATTGCCGGAGGCAAAACCCTTCGCGATCAGGCCCTCGCATATCGCCCGGCAGCGCTCCAGCGTGATGCTGTCGCCGTATATGACTCCGATGTGCGGATCGAGCAGTTTGTAACCCTGCGGGGTGATGCTGCCGCCGAAGGTGTCCCACAGGCAGGCCACGGCGCCTTTATGCTCGGGACTGCCCTCAGGCGCATCCGGATCGCCGCAGATGATGTGTACCGGGTCGCCGGAGTCGGGCCGGATGACTACTTTGCCTTCCCGGGCCAGGACGGTTTCTTTGAGCAGGGGCATAAACCCGGTGATCACCTGCCAGAAATCCCAGGTGTCGGACACGATAGACACAATACCCCGGGGATACACCTGTGTGATCAGTCGCTGGAAGGTGCCGATCTCGTCGTCCTGCATGCCCATACACATCACGGAGTGTTCGGTGGCGGGTACGCTGCCGCCAACGAGTTCCTGTTCCGCATCGGCGCCGTAGTATTCCTCCAGCAGGTCGATAGCGGGAATAGAGTCGGTACCCGTAAAACTCAGCAGGTGCGCGGCGCCACTCAGTACGGCGGCTTCCACGCCGGCCATACCGCGAAAACTAAAGTCGTGGCCCTGCCAATCGATGAAAGCCGGGTCGGTGCCGGTTTGTGCGGCATAGTTATCCAGCATTTTGCGGTATTCGGCGGCCGTGGTGGCGCTGGTGCAGGGTAGCCATAGGGCGGCCGAGAGCAGGGTTTCGAGGAAGTTGGTGAGCCAGAAAAACTCCGGCAGGGTATTGTGGATGGTAAACATTGGCACACGCATGGGCACCCGGGTGCCTTCGGGGAGCGCGCGGATTTCGAGCGGCAGGTAGCCCAAATCGTGCAGTGCGGCAATGTGCTCGTACGTAATGGCGCCGGGGCCGAGGTAGGTTTCGATACGGCGTTTGTATTTGGCCAACACCGTTTCTTTGGGTTGAGTAAAGAAATAGCGGTCGTAGTCCTCGATGAGGTACTTTTTTATCGCGTATTGCAGGCCGAAAAAGACCACGGTTTCCACGCCGGGCATACGGCTCTTGCGGGGAGTGAGGTTGGCGTACACCAGGGTGGTGCCGTCGGGGTATTGACTGCGGTGGTCTACTTTGTAGCCGTCGGAAAGATGGATCGGGTTCATGCTTTTTTTTAGGTTGGAAGGTTTGAAGGTTTGGGGGTTTGGGGTTTGGGGGTTTGGGGGTTTGGAGGTTTGGGGGTTTCTGGTTTGAAGGTTTCTGGTTTGAGGTTATGGCAGATTGGGTGGTGCTGATGGGAGAATTATTTCAGATTTGCTGCGACGTCGGCAAGGGAATAAAAAACAGGGGCTCCGTTCTGTTTTACCAATTGCGCGGTTGCTACCAGGCTTTTCCACTGGTGTTCGGAGAACTGCTCTCCGGCATCTTGTTCCAGCAGGCAAAGCACGGTCTTTTCCGGATGTTTGATGCTGTCTTCCACTACTTCGGCGATAGAAAAAACGCCGGTCATTTTGGGCGTTATGGTGTACAGGCAGTAGTCGCAAATTTCCCGTTGCCGATGTTCTTCTGTTTGGTGTTCCGGGCTCCATTTTTCTGTTACAGGATTGAAATAATCTATATTCAGTAACGGAATCAACGCGTCGCGCCACAGGGAACCATTGCAGGTGCCGCCGAGAAAAACCTTGCGGGTTGTTTGCCGGGTCACCGTCCGGTATAAACGGCTCAACCGCTGAAAACTCTCCGTCATTCCGGCCCGGTCGTCCAGCAGTTCGTTGTAATAGATTTTGCGACTGGGCGATTGGAAAAAAGCCGGATTTTCATTCAGGAGGTCGTATTCAATGTTTTGTTCTGCACAGTAGCCCACGATCAGACCGGTGTCTTCAGAAGCCGTCCAGAGCGCGATGATGCAACCAATACTTTTTAGCCGGCGTACCAAACCGATGATTTCGCTGCAATCCAGGCCGGTTTTGTGATAATCATAGAGCGTATTATCAAAATCTACTGCTACCACGATAGAACCGTAACGCTGGTATTCACTCAACAGGCGTTGGAAACTGTTCTCAGGTTGAAGGAAATGGTGTTGCATTAAGCGCCGTTTAAAAGGATAAAGTGGATTCGAATTGCATCACCCGGACTTGCGTTGTTTCCACCCCATTGAAGAAGGAATTTGTGGTAAACACCCGGTCGAAATGGGCGGCCAACACCTCCGTGCCTTTGCTGAAAATACCATGACTGACGGCCAGATTTAACCGGCCCGCGTTTTTGGCCCGAAGGGCCGCAGCGAGTGCGATAAATGTGCCCCCGCCGTCGCAGATATCGTCCACGATCAAACAATCGGCGCCGGCCAGGTCGTCGGCAAAAACCTGCGCGCCGGAAAGTTGGCCGGTGTTTACATCGCGGACCTTATCGCATTGCACCACGCGATCCCAATTCAGGGCGCCCGCCAGGTGATGGATTTTTTTGGCCGAGCCGGCATCGGGCGCCACGAGGGTTAAATCTTTTGCATCCGGAAGTTCTGCTATGATCTGTCCTATAAACCGGTGATTGTTTACGGCCTGACAACGGTCGAGCAGAGCCGGCGTTACTTCAGAGTGTGCGTCGAAAACCGTCACCCGGCTGAACCCGGCGGCGTTGATCAGGCCGGCATACACTTTTACGCTGAGTGGTTCGCCGGGCACCATCACCCGGTCTTGCCGTGCCGCCGGGAAATAGGGAATGAATAGTTCCGCCTCCCGGACGCCCATACGTTTCAGGGCTTCGCAGGCCAGCAGGGCAAGCAGTACATCGTTGCTGCTGCGTGCTTGCAGGGTGATGCATACGGGGGCACGATCCGGAGTTTCAAGTACATTAGGGGCGATTTTGATATGCGGTTCGCCGCCGTTGAAAACGAAGGTTTCGTACGGGATTGCGGGCTGGGGAGAGAGGGTAGGGGAGAGATTCAAGTATTTCATTGTTTTGGATAGTATGTTGTTTTATTTTATTCAAGATTCAGTTTGGGTATTTCATTATTTTGGATAGTATGTTGTTGTCTTATTCAATATCCAGTTTCCTCGCTGCGCTCGGAATGACAGCGTGTTTTAGTGTATATCTTCGTCCTGATTTCTCGCTGCGCTCGAAATTTACCGGGGACGCTTTTAATATTTCGAGCGCAGCGAGAAATCCGATGGATAGTTAATCTGAGAAGACTGTCATTCCGAGCGAAGCGAGGAAACTGAAGAGGTATGTAATCGGTTTTTTATATGAATTTGTATAAAAAATTATTTTCTTCCTTCTTTTTTTAACTTTATATCATCCAAAATGGCTTCAATTATTGTAATCTTTTGCTCCTCACTTGCTGGGATTTTAATATAATTTAAAAGGGTTTTTATGTCTGTGATTCCTGATTTTAAATATGATTCGATTTGATTGCATACCAAAACCTTAGCTTCTTGAAAAGATGCGTAACTAATTTCTTCCCTAATTACCTTAAATTCTCCTGGAATTTTTTTCATTCTATAAAACTTAGCATTCGGGTTTTGGCCTTTAACAATAAGTGATATTATCTCAAGGTCAGTAAAATCTATTTTCGCGCCGAAATACACTCCTGACAGGGCATTTGGTTTGTATATATATTCCTTATTTTTCTCTTTATGGATTACACGCCATTCTTGTTCATGTTTCCAATCGATATACTTTGTAGCCAAATAAGATTCTATAATATATCCATGATTGTTTTCTTCAAATAAGACTTTAATTGGATCTACTTTTATAGAATTAGGTACATATTCTACCTTATGAGATTTATTGAATGGCTCATAAGACGTATCAAATTCTAGGCAAAACCCTTTGTGACCATCTGTATAATATGACCACATAAGTATATCATCACATTTTTCAGAAAAACATGCTACTCCAATGTTTTTAAATAATTCCCCCCTTTCCGTTTCTAATACATTGTTTATCATTTTTCTTACATTCGAAAATAATGACTGTTTTGTCACCTCTTTAATTTTTTCAAAATTTAAACTTAGGTCTCTTATTTTTGAACCCATCTCGTTTAGAGTGGTATTTGCGGCTAATCCTAAATTTTGGATTACTTCTTCATAAAAAGATGCTGAAAAAATGGAACACGCTAAAATCAATTCGATTAGTTCTTCTTTAGATATTGAGTCTTCTTCCAATTTGTCAATCAATTTTGTCAATTGTGCATTGCCCTGAGTAGCAGGTATGAAGTGTTTTACTATTTCAGTATTGATATTTTCAACTTCAATTTTTTGAGTTGTATCATATGGGTCATTAAAATTATTAGGGTCGTTAAAGTATATACAATTTCTTTTTAAATTTTTTAAAGATTGTATAGATAATGATTGGTATTTGTATAAACGATTTGGAAGTTCCATCTTTGTTTAATAATTTTTTTGGTGTAAAAAAAGAAATGAGCAAAACAAATAATTACAATCGTTAACACCTGCTGTCGAGCGTCTTAGACGCGATGACGAATGTTTAACGGGCATTGCCCGCCTTTTGAATGCTAAAGCGGACAAAGTCCGCCAAAATATTCGTCATCGCGTCTAAGACGCTCGACAGCAAGTTGTAGCGACAGGGTAGGGGAGAGATTCAAGTATTTCATTTTAGTTTGTTATCTGCACTAATTGCGCCGTTTCTTCCGCCAGACCGATACTCGCAATCGCCCCGCTGTTGAACGGTAAAAAATCATTTTCAATGCCATCGCTGAAGATCACACCGTTGGCGGGCATGAACGATTGCAGATGGAGGCGTGTGTTGCCGCGAAGGATGCCGGCTACGATATCGCCCTGCGTCCGCACGCTGATATAGGGTTCGCGCACCGCAAACAGCAACTCGTTGTCCGCCAGCGCCGGCTTTTTGATGTTTTTGTTTTTACTGAACAGGCCGGTTACGCCGTAAGCCATGTTAAAAACAGAACTGAGCCAACCGGTGGAACCGGCTTGAGTGGATACGATGATGCCGCTCGATGAGTGTTCTTCTGTTTTTTTGTTAAACGAAATGCCGTACCGCGCGGAAACATGCGAAGCGGCGCCGATAAACAGGTCGTTGAACGCCAACAAACGTTGCCCGTCGTTCAGGCGCGCTTCCGCGAACCGGGCAACTTTTATCTGCGGTTCGTTGCGCAGCACCTGTTCCACGCCCATCAAAAAATCCGACGGGTCGAAGGGGAGCAAAACGCCGTCGTAGCGTTGTTTGTCGGGGTTTACGGCGATAATCGGCAAACCTTTTGAGTATTTGGCCGTGTTGGCCACCAAACCATCCTGTCCGATCACGACGATTATGTTTTTTTCAGAAAAGATATAAGAAGGCAAGAAATGCCTTTCCACAATCTTGTGTTTCATTGCCCGGGTCAACTGCATTTGCACCGAGGCAAGCGATTGTTGGAACGTCTCATGCTCCGATACGTAATCCTCGAAATCGCCGCCCATCCGCTCAATATAAAACTTAGCCTGCGCTTTCGTATTGAACCGTTCGATCAGCGACTCCAGCCTTGTTTTGTTTTTTACGATAATGGCATATTCGGGTTTCATCGTTTGGTCGTTTTCGTATCACTCAGCAGGGTTTCCAACAGGTCGGGACTGATGTTCAGGTTGCCGATTTTTCCCGCATTTTCGCCTAATTGCCGGAAGGCCAGGGCGATGTTCATTTTGGGGTCGGCGTTGTTTTGGAGGGCCGTCAGTGTTTTCCAGTCCATATCGCGGTATGGTTTGAGCATGGCTTCTATCGTGTAGCCTTGGGTCTCGGCTTCAAGCCTGTCGTTGGCGGTTTTTTGTTCGAGGAATGATTTACGCTGGTTTTCAACCGAAATATCCGCCTGAACCTGCATTTCTCTCAGTTTTCGGTCGCTTTCTGCTTCCTGAACTTTCAGTTCCGTTTGTTTTTCGGCTATTTGTTTGCGCTTTTCTTCTACGGCGATTTCTGTGTTCAGTTCGCTTTCTTTGATGACGCGCTCTTGTTCCACCGCAAAATTCCGGCGTTCATAAATGGCCTGATCGGCCTCTTGTTGCAGTTTTTCGCGTGTTTCCGTTTCCAGGGCGCGAGTCATTTCCGGTGTGGCATGAATGGCCAGGATGCTGGCGCCGAGAATATCGATGCCCAGCATTTTGATCGCCTGCGAATTGAATAAACCTTCCGATATTCTGGTTTCAATGGTTTTTGCGGAGCGGATGGCCTCTTTTAGTTTGATACCGTGAATAAAAGACGAGATGGCTGTTTGCGCTTCGTTGACGATGCGCTGGTTCAGTTTTTCCATATCGTTCTTTTTGTAATGGCCGTTGCCGTCGACGGTGAAGTCGAGTATATCGGCCAATACCTTCGGGTCGCCCACTTTGTAGGTGATTTGTCCCTGGATGTTGACCGTCTGGTAATCCCCGGTGGTTTCGCTGAAGATAAATGGCAGGTCGTTGCTGCTGATTGGGATGGCTACAATCGAACTGGTGGGGGCGAAGTAGAAAAAGGACAGGCCGCGGCCTTCCCGGGAAATTTTGCCGTTTTGGTAGTGTAAAACGTGCGTCATGGCATCGAACTGGGCATACCGGATTCCGAACATGGGTTTTAAAATTTACGTTACAAACCGGTTGTTATGCTGCCGGCTTTTTAATTTGTGTAATTATAACGCAAATATAAGGGTGCATGATTTTGTAATGCAAGTTATTTGCGTAAAATTTACACAAAAAAAATGTAGCTACTTAATCTCAAACAGGAATCCCTTCTCTTTCAGCGCCTTATACTTATCTTCATCAAAACGAAACAAGGTTCCGGGCCGCCCTTTATGGCCGCTATGGACGCGGGTGGTTTCGGTGAGTATGCCGAAGCTGAGGAATTTTTTCCGGAAATTTCGCCGGTCTATTTTCCGGTTCAGGATGGATTCGTAGAGTTTTTCCAGGTCGGAAAACAAGAAATCCTGGTCGAGGAGGTTGAGCCCGATGGGCTCGTAGGTGAGTTTGGCTCGCAGGCGCTGCTGGGCGTATTCTACAATCTGGGCGTGGTCGAAGGCGAGCGCGGGTAGTTTTTGACAAGAAAACCAGCGCGCGTCGGCGGCGTCGGTGGCGGCGGCCAGTTCGAACTGATTGGGGTTGACGAGGGCGAAATAGGCGACCGACACTACCCGGTTGCGCGGGTCGCGGCCGGGCTGCCCGAAGGTGTAAAGTTGTTCCAGGTAGTTGATGCCGATGCCGGTTTCTTCCCGCAGTTCGCGTTCCACGGCTGCTTCGAGCGATTCTTCAGACAGCACCTGACCGCCCGGCAGGGCCCATTCGCCTTCGAAGGGGGGAATGTTGCGGCGAATGAGCAGCAATTGCAACTGCTGATCGGCGTAACCGAATACGACGGCATCTACGGCGAGGCGGATTTGTGCTGGCATGAGGCAAAGGTAGTGGAACTCGGATTTAAGATTTAAGATTTAAGATTTAAGATTTACGTAGAGGGGAGCGTAGCGAACCCTAAGGCGGACTCTACGTAAATCTTAAATCTTAAATCTTAAATCTTAAATCGTAAATCGTAAATCCGAGTTCCGTCCCCCGGAGACAACGCCTCAACCCCGCCACCGTTCCGGCGGCCCAAACCCCTCAAATTCCCCCTTCGGCGCGGCCTGTTTCCCTGTGTTAAAATTTCGCAGGTTATACGTAAACGACAACATAACAAACTGCTGCAACGCATTGGTTTGCACGTCTTCCGTGTACGTTTCGGTGATCGTGCGCTGGATACTGCGATTTTGTTTCAACAAGTCGTTGACGGCCAGAGCGATTTCGCCGCGTTCGTTTTTGAACAGTTTTTTCCCAATGGCCAGGTTCCAGAGCCAGTAGTTCTGGTTGAAGCCGTCGGAAAGTCCGGAGTACATCGTGTGCGCTACATCGGTGCGCAGCACGAAACCTTCCACGATGATCCAGTTGAGTTTCAGCCGGGAGCTCATGTTCAGAAATTCTGAATTGCTACCGCTTTGCAACGTGTTGTTTACCTTATTCCAGGAGGGCCGGGCGGAGATAGAAAAATCAATTTTATCGCTGATGTTGCTGGAGAAGGTCGTGCCTACGGCAAAGGTGTGGTTGCCGGCATAGTTGAGCGCGTCATTCAGCAGGCCGGGTGTGCGGGCGTAGTTGTAGGCCAGGTCTATGTTGACGTTCGTTTTGATCCACTTCAGCGGGCGGCCGAACGACACGAAGGAGCGCACGGTCCGGTACCCGTCGAGGTTTACCGGAAGGCTGAGTTGCGCGCCGGGCTGCGCCTCGTATTGTTGAAAAATCGGGTGATCGCTGCCGGCGAGGTAGGTGGCGTTGGCGATGTAGTCGTTCGTAAATCCACCGCCGATCATGGCGAAAAAGGTGGTGGATTTTTCGGTGTTGGTGGCCTGGTAGCGCAGGAAGATATTTTGTTGGAAACTCTGTTTCAGGTCGGGATTACCCACTTTGAGCTGCAGCGGGTTTGTGTTATTGACCACGTCCTGCAGTTGATCCACCGAGGGCAACTGTGTATTTGTGCGGTAGAACAGCCGCATATTGCGCTGCTTGTCGATGCTGTAACGAAACATGGCAGAAGGAAGAAGGTTGAAAAAGGTTTTGTCGAACTGCGCCGGCTGCGGGAAGGTTTTGTCGTTGTTGAGTTGCGCCCATTGCGCGTTCACACGGGCATTAAAATTCAGGTCGCGGCCTTTGCTGTAGTTATATCCGGCGCCGGCCTGGTTGGTCAGGTAGTCGTTGGAAAAGACGTTGCTGAGTGGTTCGTTGAGGAGTGTGTAGCCCTGGTCGGGTTCGAAGAAGTCGTAGGTTTGTTTGTCGGAGGCTTCCTGCTGGTAGCTCGCGCGGTAATTCAGCAGCAACTGGCTGAATTCGCCCAGCGGCTCGGTGTATTCTATGTTGCCGGCGGAGTTCCAGCTATTGACGTCGAGGTTGGAGCGCTGGTCGAGGCTGTCGGCAAACGGCTGGCCCGTGTAATAAACGTCCTGCGATTGCAGGGTGCTGATGCCGCTTTTGGGCGCATAGCCGGAGGAAATATCTATTGAAAACGTACGGCCTTTTTTGGCGAATTTATGTCGCCAGAGCAGCGAATTATTGAAGTTAACGCCCTCCAGATTGGAAATATAACGATTGTCGGTTTGGCTCAGGAGTGCGATGTTTTGCGTGGATTGGCCGAACGTAGCGGATACGCCGTCGTTTTGTTGCAGGGTGAGCCGAGGGCGCAGGAGCAGCGAGTTGAAACTGTCCAGTTTGAATTCGATGCGCGCATTGAGGCGGTGGTTGAGATTCTCGGTGTTGCTAAGGTTGTCTTCCGTGTAAAACTGCGTCGGTTCGCCGTTGTTGAGGAACTGGCGGTAGGTGTCGGACTCCGAAACGTTTTTACTTTTATTGAAAAAATAACTGGCGCTCACGTCCACCTTTTGCCCCCATTTGTCCGAATAGTTGAGGCCCAGCGCGTGTGTGGTGGCGATACCGCCTTGCGGGCGCACCAGAAAATCGCCGCTGCCGCCGCTACCCCCCGAGCCGCCACGACCGCCGCCGCCGGGCATTCCGCCGCCGCCGCGTCCGCGATTGCTGCTTCCACCGCCCATGGCACTCACGATATCGTCGGAAGAAAAGTTCTGGACGTTTATGTTGTTGGTCATGCCGAGCAGGGAGATGCGCCGGTCGCCGTCGAAATAGTTGATATTGCCCCCTGCCTGGTATTTGTCTTCGTAGCCGTAGCCGGCGTACACTTTGCCGAACTGGCCGTTGCGCATACCGGTTTTGGTGACGATATTGATCGTTTTAGTGGTATTGCCGTCCTGAAAACCGGTGAATTGCGATTGTTCGCTTTGCTGATCGAAAATCTGAATTTTGTCGATCACTTCGGCGGGCAGGTTTTTCAGCGCGGCGGTCGGGTCGTTGCCGAAAAACGGCTTGCCGTCCACCAATACCTGGGTTACATTTTCACCCTGGGCTTTTAGGGTGCCGTTTTCCACGGTTACAGTGGGTAGTTTTTCGATCAGTTCGTCGGCGTTGGCGTCTTTCATCACTTTGAAGGCGCCGGAGTTGTACTCCGTGGTATCGCCTTTTTGCTGCGAGGGCAATACGGTGGTTTTGATATCGACACCTTCGAGTACCACGGCGTCCGGTACCAGGGTGAGCGTGCCCAAAGGAACATTGGCTGTAGATAGCGTAACCTGCTTTTTAAGCGGTTTAAATCCCATCATAGTGATCACTACCGCATAGCCGCCTTTACCGACGCCGACCAACTCAAAACTGCCGTCCGGCTTGCTGACAGTGTTTTTTACGGCTTCGCCCCAGGGGTGTTGCAGCGAAACAGTGGCGCCGGGAAGCGGGCTGTTGCTATCGTCCACGACCGTTCCGGTGATGCTGAAGGTTTGGGCCTGGAGGAAATGGCCGAGCAGCAAAAAGGCGGCTAATGCGAGATGTTTCATAGTAAAATTATTAAAACCACATAGTTCACATAGTTCACATAGAAAAACTATTGTGTACTATGCGAACTATGTGGTTATTAAAAAGAACATTCTATTGTTCGTTCGGAGTATCGGACTTTTTCTGTTTGTCTTTTTTCTTCGACTTGTCCTTCTTGCCCGCGGGTTTATCGCCGGCAGGTTTGTCGCTGTTGCCGCGATTGCCGCGCATCTCTTCCCGGGTGGTCACCCATTGTTTCCACTGATCTTCGGTCAATACGGTTTGTAGTTCGGCGTCCTGTTCCTGCCGGATGGTGCCGACTGTGTTGCGCATGGCTTCGCGGTCGCCGGCGGATTTTTCCCGGGCCTCCTTCATTTTGTTGGCATATTTCAGGTTGATCTCTTTGACTTTTGTGCTTTGAGCCTCGGAGAGCGCAAGTTTTTCGGTCATCATAGCAGTCTGCTGAGTGGCGCGTTGTTCGGGGTCGGCGTTCCAGTTGCCGCCGCCGGGCTGGGCGTTCAGGGTAATAAAATGGCCTGCGGAAAACAGCAGGGCAAGGGCGAAAATTTTGATTGTAGTACGCATGTTTATTTGAATTTGTGAAAATTGGTATTCAATCCGGGTGCAAAGGAAACCCCGTTTCGTCGCCGGCGAAAATAAATTCAATGAACGGCCCATATTTGCCTATCAAACCTGTCGGGACCGCTTCATTGAACATCAACGTGGGTTGGAGGATAAAATGGCGGGGTTTATGGAGAAAACTTGGGGAAACGGCCGGCTGTTGTACACCTTTGCACCTATGTCTGTTTTACGTAGAAATACCGCGTTGCAAATCCTCTTTTGGGGCAGTTTTTGGGTCTTGGTGCCCGTGCTGTTATCGGGCAACTGGGACGACCCCGAGCGCTTGCTCTGGCGCAGCGCCGTGGTACTCACCGGCATTGCCCTGGTCATTGGGTTGAACATGGAAGTGCTTTTGCCCCGGCTTTATTTCCCCAAAAAATGGGTGGCCTATGTGCTCTCCGGCTTGGCGCTTGTGGTCGTGGTGGTTTTGTTGGTGGACTGGAACGGCGCCCCCTGGGCCGAATATTTCACGCGCCCCGGCGGCGCCAAGGGAAAGGGTGGCCACGGCGGTCCGGGGATGAACAGCATGAAGTACCTGGGCATGGCCATGCCCTATTTCACCGCCCTGATTGGCAGCACCCTGTTTGAAATAGCCGGCTATGCCAACCGGAAAGAAAAAGAAGCCACGGAGTTTCGCAATGAAAAATTAGAAGCGGAACTGAAGTTTCTCAAATCCCAGATCAACCCGCATTTTCTGTTCAATGCCCTGAATAATATTTACGCACTCACGGTGATCAAATCCGACCAGGCGCCCGACAACCTGCTCAAACTGTCCGGCATGCTGCGCTATATGTTGTACGAGTGTAAAGCCGACCGGGTGCCGCTGCAAAAAGAGATCGAATACCTGCGCCATTTTATCGACCTGAACCTGCTTAAAGACAGCCGCGGACTCAATGTAGAAGTGGAGGTGGATGAAAGCCGGCCGAATCTTTCCATTGCGCCCATGCTGCTCATCCCTTTTGTGGAAAACGCCTTTAAACACAGCAAAGTGGAGGACCTGAGCAAAGGCTGGATCAAAATACACCTGAAAACCGAGGACAATCAAATCTTGTTCCGGGTACAAAACAGCGTTCCGGACAGCGCTTACACCAAAGATCAGGCCGGCGGTATCGGGCTGAAAAATGTACGCCGGCAATTGGAATTGTTGTATCCGGGCCGGCATGAATTGAAAATCGAAGCGGGGCAAGAAGTGTTTTCAGTGGAATTGCGGGTTTTTGTTTGAGTCGGTATTTCCCTGGCGAAAAAATTAGAAATAAAAATGCAACAACCCATCCGCTGCCTCGTCGTCGACGATGAAGAACTTGCCCGCGCGTTGCTGGGCAATTTTATCGGTCGTTTGCCCAACCTGGAACTGGCGGCTTCCTGCGCCAATCCGCTCGAAGCCATGGCCGTTTTGCAGCAGCAGTCCATCGACCTGTTGTTTCTCGATATTCAGATGCCCGAACTGACCGGCGTCGAGTTCCTGCGCACCCTGCAACGCAAACCGATCGTCGTGTTTACTACCGCCTACGCCGAATACGCGCTCGAAGGATACACCCTCGACGTGACGGATTATTTGCTTAAACCCTTCTCTTTCGAACGTTTTGTACAGGCGGTGAATAAGGCCGCAGCCATGTTGCAAGCCAAAGCGAACGCCGCCGGCGGAACGGTGCATCCGGCGGACACCGCGCCGGCTAAAGATCATATTCTGGTTAAAGCCGACCACAAAGTACATCGCCTCAAATACGAGGATATCCTGTACATCCAGAGCATGCGCGAATACACGGCTTTTTATACGGCCACGGGGCGTATTCTTTCCCTGGGTTCCCTTAAAAATCTGGAAGAAGCGCTGCCGCCGGAACGTTTTGTCCGCATCCACAAATCGTATATCGTCGCTATTTCCAAAATTGACACCCTCGAAGGAAATATGGTGCAGGTGGGAAAAGAAAAACTACCGGTAGGGGCGAGTTATCGGGAGGAGTTGGTGCGGCGGGTGTTTTGAGTCATTGATGGTCATTGGTCGTCATTAAAATCGTCATTGGTCGTCATTAATCGTCATGGGTTAATGACTCAATGACGAATAATGACTCAATGACAAATAATGACTCAATGACGAATAATGAATCCCGCCGAGTAGATCAAAAGCGCAAAAGAATAACCCACACCATAGTCGCCACCGGGGTCGGTTTAAGCATAAGATTGGCAAGGCAGCCGTAGGAAATGAGGGTTAGGAGGATTAGGAGGTTGACGAGCATTTACTACGATTTAATTAAGTTAAAGTCTTCCAATTTGGTAAAATACTCCAACCCTAAAATTAATAGCATTAAACTTATAAAAGATACCTTCTGCATGATGGCTAATAAAACCCAGTTGCCTGAGCCGTATAAGAACAGGGTATAGTAAAAAATCAATAAACAAATGATACAGAAAAATTTGAATAAATGAAGCCTTGTCCTCAGAATAAATACAGTAACATAAAACAGACCTAACAATGATAGCGTGCTCGATATGGTTATCATGGGGTCATGTAAAGGTGTTGTAATCAAGAAATTAAATAGAATAATGAATATGCCTACATATTTTAAGACATTGGAAGCATGTCTGGATGGCATCTTTTTTGACATGTTCATAAAAAAAAGTCCAAAACCGACTGAGTGGAAAACTACTCCGGTGAGTGCCCAAATTCTGGAAGGGTTTTCTGAACCGTTTATCGCCTTTGCTGCAAACAAATTGCTTATAAAATTTTTCGTCCAATCAAATCCTGTAGAATTTTTGTCAAATAAGGAGCCGCCAGGATAAAGCAAGGTCGCTGTTACTATTAAAATCGCAGAAATGGCGATGCATATTAAAACCGAGTATTTTTTAATCATTTGCCTTATTGTTAAATTTTTTGTTTGTTTCTTAAAATTTTTGAGTGTAATTTGTTTGGGCTTTGGTGGCGTTTCTGTTAAGAAAAAACAGTTTGCAAGAGAATTAGCGGCAGTCCAGTCGAAACAGTGGTGGGTATAAGCATAAGATTGACGAGGCAGCCGTAGGAAAGGAGGGTTAGGGGGATTAGAAGGTTCTCATGCATTTTTTATATTCAATAACTTTATTAAATAATTCTAATAAAAATTGATTTTTTTTAGATGCCAGATTGAGTTCAAATACGGGGTCTCCTTCTATTGTTTTTTTGCCATAAAATTCAAAGCCCATTTTTTTTAATATAGGAATTGCATTTCTATTGCCTTTCCAGTCAGGATAACTTGTTGTAAATAAATTTATTATTTCTGTGTTTAATATTATATCTAATATTCTTTCAACTAATCCGAATAATAAGTGAATTGATGTTTTATATCGCAATTTAGGGTTTTCATCCATTGAACTAATTATTGATCCAATATGAACATAATCATGCCTTGATGCTTCTTGAATCTGTAATATATCAGTTGATTTTATTTCTCCTTCATGTAATAATCCATTTATTATATCTTCTGAAGTTTTCTTATTCAAAATTTCAACATGAATAAATCCCTTTATTATATCATTTTCTTCAAACAAAAGCCATGATTCTGGTGATGCTTTGTGCCATTCTATTAACTGCAAATCTTCTACCATTGAATCTCCTGGTGAAAAAGTTTTTTGGGCTAAATAAGAAATTTCGGAGATTTCTTTTTTGTATTTTTCTAAATTTTCAGCATTTATTTGACGTAAAAATGGATATCTTATTTTAGTGTATTCTACTTTATAATTCTGTGCTGTTGCAATCTTATTTATCATTTCAAGATGGTCAAAGCCCATTATATGAATGTAATCTTCAAGAATGTCACTAATTTTATTGGTATTATTATCAAATTCAAGAGTTGTTTTTAATTCAACATGCGCAGATATTTCGTTTATATAATCGGATAATTTGTCGTTTTCACTTAATCTATGTATTATTGAAATAATACTACTATTCATTCTATTGTATTCAATATTTTCATCACTTATGCTAATTAATCGATTTTCAAGTAAATTTTTTATTTTATTTACTCGTGCATTTAATAATATTGACTCTTTCCTTAATTCAAATGTAACATTATTCTCATTAGGATAAATTTTGTCAAAAGTGTCAAGTATCAGAATAATATTGTTTAAGGATAATTCTATTTTATTTTTTACTATCAGTTGATATAGTTCGCTTTGTAAATAATTCATATATCGTATGTTGTTCCTTATTTTTCATTATGTAAAAAATATATTGCCAATACAAAAAACCCAATATATGTCTGAATTGAAAGGCAAATTTTTGTATTACTGCCCCCCTTCACTCAATTTACATGAATTCACCCGCCCTTCTCCTGCCACTGCGTCTTTTCCAGGGAAACATTCCCATTCCCCCCATCCCCAAAACAAAAAACACCCCTGCCTCCGGACTCCATCCGAAAGCAGGGGCGCAAATCATAAGGCGTGGGCGATTAACATAACATGGAGTTTCCGTAGGAGGTCCGAAAAATAAGCCCTTGTGCGGGCAACGCCAATACTTTCGAAACTTTATTTTTAGTGCGGCCGCTTGCCGAACCAATGGAAACGCCATCGGGGTTGTTCGCCTCCGCACAGCCGCCTGTCCGAAATCGGACAAGGGCGCCCGGTGAAGCAAATACAAGCACATGGTTATCAGGCGTTTGCCCGGATGGCACGGCTATTGATGCCGATGCCGGGTTACAAAAGTTATACAACCAGGCATTCATAAAAAAGGCAATCATGTTTCAATACCACCTGAAGCTGGCCGGGCGCACCCTGCTCAACAATAAATACACTTCCGCCATCAACCTCACGGGCCTCGTGGTGGGCATGACGGCGGCGCTGCTCCTCTGGCAGTACGTGGCCTTTGAAAAGAGCTACGATGCATTTCACGAGAAAGCCGGCCGCATCGCGCGGGTGCGTACCGACCGGATCAAGGACGGCACGGTATTCATGCAATTCGCCGCTGGGGCTGCCGTTGCCGGCCCTTTCCTGCACAAACATTTTCCGGAGGTGGAAGACTACGCGAAACTGCATATCGGCGGCGGCGGCGTTTTTGCCAACGGCGAACGGCGTTTCCGGGAAAAGGAAGCCCTGTTTGCCTCCGCTAATTTTTTTACCTTCTTTTCCCGGCCGATGCTTGCCGGCAATGCCGAGCATTGTTTGAAAGAACCGTTCACGGCCTGTATTTCTGAAAGCACGGCGAAAAAATATTTCGGCACGGAAAACCCCGTCGGGCAAAACCTGAAACGCAACGGAAGAGAGGAGTTCAAGATTACGGGGGTATTTGCCGACTGGCCGGAAAATGCCCACCTGAAACCGGAGATATTGCTCAGTTATATCACCTTTTCCGACGTGTTCAACAAGGGCGGCCGTACGGAGACCGAATTCTACTGGGACGGCTTTTACACCTACCTGTTGCTGCGGCCGGGCACGGACCCCGCGGCACTGGAGGCGCGCATAACGCCCATGATCGCCGAAAAAGCCGAACCGCAGGTAGCAGGCCAGGTGGCCTTTTTCCTCCAGCCTTTACGCGACATCCACCTCCATTCACACTACCTGTTCGAGTTTGAAGCCAACGGCGATGCCGCGGCAGTAAACGCGCTGTTCATCATCGGCATTTTTGTGCTGCTCATCGCCTGGTTCAATTACGTGAACCTGGCGACCGCCCGCTCCGAAACCCGTGCCAGGGAAGTGGGCGTCCGCAAGGTGGTCGGCAGCAGCCGGGGAGCGCTCGTGCGTCAGTTTTTGCTGGAAGCCGGCTTGCTCAACGTGCTGGCCATCGGCATTTCCGTGGCGCTGTCGCAAATTTTGCTGCCGGCCTTCGGGCAACTGGCAGGCAAGCAGATTCCTTTTACCCTGTTGAATGACCCGTATTTTTGGACGGCCGTGCCGGCTGTGTTTCTGCTCGGCACCTTGCTGGCGGGGCTGTATCCGGCGCTCGTGTTGTCGGCTTTCCGTCCTTCGGAGGCATTGAACAGCATGTCAGGCCGGGGTGCCGGCGTCGGCAACGGCATGTTGCGGAAGGGGCTGGTGGTCGTGCAGTTTACCGCTTCGGTAGCGCTCATCGTGGGCACGCTGGTCATCTTCCGGCAGTTGTCGCATTTGCGGAACGCCGATTTAGGCATAAACATCGACCAGACCCTGGTGGTGAAAGCGCCCAACGTGGTGGGTTCCACTTACCGGGCAAAAATTTCCATTTTTAAAAATGAAACCGCCGGACTGGCCGCGGTGCGGAGTATGACCGCCTCGACCGCCGTGCCGGGACAAGAATCGGGCTGGACGGCCGCTATCCGGCCCTGGGGCGGCGACGACAACAGTTACGAAGGCCTGGAAGCCATTGGTTTCGATTTCGATTTTGCCGCGCAATATGGCCTCGAAGCCGTGGAAGGCCGGCTGATTTCGGCAAATATGGGCAGCGACAGCGCGGCATGCCTGCTCAATGAAGCGGGGGTACAGCGGCTCAAACTCGGCTCGCCGAAAGATGCCCTCGGCAAGGAGCTCGACTTCTGGGGCGACAAACTGAGCGTAGTAGGGGTGGTGAAAAACTTCCATCAGCAGTCGCCGAAATTAGCCTTCGAGCCGCTCATTTTTCGCCTCCTGTCCGCAAACAATCAACCCGACTTCTTTTCCATAAAAACCGGCGCCGAAGGCATCGACAAGACCCTCCTGGACATTGAATCGAAGTATTCGTCGGCATTTCCGGGCAACCCATTCGAGTATTTTTTCCTCGACGAGCATTTTGACAAACAATTCGATGAAGACCGGCGATTGGCGCGTTTGACTGCGTTGTTTGCGGGACTGGCCATTTTTGTTTCCTGCCTCGGACTGTTCGCCCTGGCCGCATTTGTGGCCGAGCGCCGCACGAAAGAAATCGGCATCCGGAAAGTGTTGGGCGCCAGTGTGAGCAGCCTCGTCGGCCTGCTGTCGAAAGAGTTTATTTTGCTGGTGGGTATTGCCATCCTCCTCGCCACGCCGTTGGCCTGGTACGCCATGAACGCCTGGCTTCAAAATTTTGAAATGCGCATTGCCCTGGAAGGGTGGATGTTCGCGCTGGCCGGATTGGCGGCGCTGGCTATCGCTTTTCTGACCATGAGTTTTCAAAGCGTGAAGGCAGCGGTCGCCAATCCGGTGAAGAGTTTGCGGCGCGAGTGAATACACTACGGCCTTTTTTAAAACACATAGGCACATAGATCACATAGTTTCGCTCTATGTGACCTATGTGCCTATGTGTTTAAAAAATCGGCCGTAGTATGGTGTTTGAAGTGTTATAGCACTTCTTTGTTTTTATTTACAGTCCGAAAATTGATCTTCCCAAATACGTTGCTGCATCGCCCAGTTCTTCTTCGATGCGCAGCAGTTGGTTGTATTTGGCTACCCGGTCGGAGCGGCTGGCCGAGCCGGTTTTGATCTGTCCGGTATTCAGCGCCACCGACAGGTCGGCGATAGTGGTATCTTCCGTTTCGCCGGAGCGATGGCTGATGATCGAGGTATAAGCGTGGCGTGTGGCGAGGTTGACGGCCTCGATGGTTTCGGTGAGCGTACCGATCTGGTTCACCTTGATGAGGATCGAGTTGGCGATCTTTTCGTCGATGCCGCGCTGAAGGCGTTCGGTATTGGTCACGAAAATATCGTCACCCACGAGTTGGATGCGGTGGCCGAGGGTTTCGGTCATGGTTTTCCAGCCGTCCCAATCGTCTTCGGCGCAGCCGTCTTCAATGGAGTGGATCGGGTAGCGGTTGCACCAGTCTTTCCAGAAGGCTACCATATCATTGCGGTTCAGGCGGTCGCCGGTGGATTTTTTGAACACGTATTCGCCTTTTTCAGCGTCGTAAAACTCGGAAGCCGCCGCGTCGAGGGCGATAACCACGTCGTCGAGCGGGCGGTAGCCGGCAGCCTGGATAGCGGTCATGACCATTTGGATGGCTTCTTCGTTGTTTTTGATACCGGGGGCAAAACCGCCTTCGTCACCTACGTTGGTGGCATAACCTTTGCTTTTGAGCACCTTTTTCAGGTGGTGGAAAATTTCCACGCCCATGCGCAGGCCCTCGCTAAAGGAATTGGCGCCGACGGGCATCACCATAAATTCCTGAAAATCAATGCCGTTGTCGGCGTGTGAGCCGCCGTTGAGGATGTTCATCATCGGCACGGGCAACACGTGTGCATTTACGCCGCCGAGGTATCGGTAGAGCGGTTGGCCGAACTCTTCGGCAGCGGCTTTGGCCACGGCCAGCGATACGGCCAGGATGGCGTTGGCGCCGATCTTGCTTTTGTTGCGGGTGCCGTCGCGCTCGATCATCATACGGTCGATCTTGATCTGATCGGTCACTTCGCAGCCGAGCACTTCTTCCCGCAGAATTTTTTCTACGTTTTTCACGGCTTGTGTTACGCCCTTGCCGAGGTAGCGGGCTTCGTCGTTGTCGCGAAGTTCCATGGCTTCATGTACGCCGGTGCTAGCGCCCGAAGGCACGGCGGCGCGGCCCATAAAGCCGGTTTCAGTCCATATTTCCACTTCTATGGTGGGGTTTCCACGCGAGTCGAGAATTTCGCGGGCGATAATGTCGCGGATGGCGCTCATGTTGAAATTTGCGTTTTTAACTGCCTGAAAAATGGTGAATTGCGGGTTTTATTTAGTTGGGCGGCGCAAAAGTAGGCAACGTTTACGAAACTTTGCCAGTTTCGCAAACCTATGTTCCAATGGTTTTGAAATGGTTTTAAAAACAAATATTTTATGATTACTAAAATGTTGAACCATGTCTACTGCATTGCAATTGAATCAGATTATCGGACAACTGACCGAAAAAAAGTTTCTGCTATGCTGTGACATTTATCACGAACGATCTCCTGTCGGGGCGGATACCTTTGTGTGCTTAGTTTTGTATTTTCTGCTTACATCCGAATATGGTAAACAATACTTTTTATTACCCGATGCTTTGGCTTGTCGTTGTGGCTATGGTTGCCGGAGTTTTCGTCGTCATCAACAGCCTGCGGCATTACCGGCTTAAATTGGAGCAACAGCCCGGGTTGCAAGGGAAATCAATTCGCCAGTTGACTTTTTTAAAACGGATTCACTGGGTTTTGGAAGGCCTGATTTTCCTGATGATTGTCGGCGGACTCAGTGCCTGGTACGTCGACTGGTCGGCGGAGAAACGGGCGAGCGCCGAATACCGCGCCCGGCTGACGCCGGTTTTTGAGCCGGGTAAAATATGGACGGCGCCCGATCCGGCCCTGGCGCAACTGGACCCGGATGCCAAACTCATCGAATACGGCCGCGACCTCATTGCGCACACACAGGATTATTTCGGCCCGGCAGGACTGGTGCGCCCGGCCAGTATCAACAATCTGAACTGTCAAAGCTGCCACCTCGACGCCGGCGCCAAACCTTTCGGCAACAACTATTTTGCTGTTCAAAGTACCTATCCGCTCCTGCGCGCCCGCTCCGGCACGCTTGAAACGATCCCTAAGCGCGTCAACGACTGCTTCGAACGCTCCCTGGACGGACAAGCGCTCGACTCCACCAGCCGGGAAATGAAGGCCATTGTAGCCTATATCCGCTGGCTGGGTAGCGGTGTGCCGAAAGATGCCAAACCCAAAGGAACCGGTTTGGTGGAAGTGCCCTTTCTGGACCGCCCCGCCAGCCCCGCCAACGGTCAGGCCGTATATGATGCTAAATGCACGTCCTGTCACGGTTCCGACGGCCAGGGTCTGCCCATGCCCGGCAGTCCGCGCCGATACCCCCCCTTGTGGGGCGAACACAGCTACAACGAAGCAGCCGGGCTGTTTCGACTGTCGCGACTGGCCGGTTATGCAAAAGCCAACATGCCTTTGGGCGCGTCCTACGACAACCCGCAACTGACCGACGAAGAGGCCTGGGATGTAGCCGCCTTTATCAATTCAAAACCGCGGCCCAAGCATCCGTTTCTGGATCAGGACTGGCCCGATATTTCAAAAAAACCTTTCGATCATCCCTTCGGGCCATTTAAAGATACCTTTCCGGAAGCGCAACACAAATACGGCCCTTTCGCACCGATTTCGGCTTTTTACAAAAAGAAATAAGTGCCCCACATAAGTGTTTTAGTGTTTTGGTGTTTTAGTGTTTTGGTGTTTTAGTCGTGAACGAGAGGGGGCAAACACAAAAACACAAAAACACAAAAACACAAAAACACAAAAACACTAAAACACTAAAACACTAAAACACATGGCATTCAAATCCAACCGCCGCAAATTCCTGCGCAATACCCTGCTTACCAGCTTGGGCGCCGGGCTCACACCCCTGGCCTTTGCAGAAAAATCTCCGGAATTACCGGACCCAAAAGCGCCGGACAACCCGGATATTGAGGAATCCACGGAACCGGTCACCGGTACTATCTCCCTGCTGCAAACCACCGATGTGCATTGCCAGATACACCCGCACGACGAACTATTTTGGGAAAACGAACAGATGGTATTTCGCCAAACGGCCGGTTACGCACAGTTGGCCACGCTTTTTGATAAAATGCGGAAGAAAAACCCGAATACGTTTATCGTGGATACGGGCGATATGTTTCAGGGCAGCGAACTGTCGGTCAAAACGACCGGCAAGGCCATTTTACCTATTTTGAATGCCCTGGGTTACGACCTTTATCTGCCCGGCAACTGGGAGGTGGTGTATTATAAAAAAAATATGCAAACCTTGCTCGGCGGCCTCGACGCGCCCAAGGTGTGCGCCAATATGTTCCACGATGCGGGCGACGGCAAGAAAGGCGAACTGATTTTTCCGCCGTACTTTACCTGGAGCAAATTAGGGGTGAAAATCGGTTTTCTGGGTTACACCGATCCGTTGGTGCCCCTGCGGCAGTCGCCCAACTATTCGAAGGGGATCATTTACACCAAACCGGAAGAAAATCTGGCGTATTACGTGAACGTGTTGCGCGAACAGGAACAATGCGACTTCGTCATCATTCTGGCGCACCTCGGGCTGTCGCAACAAATCAGCTTAGCCAACATGCCGGAGTGTGAAGGGGTGAACTATATTTTCGGCGGCGACACCCATGAGCGGGTGCGCACGCCCATCCAATGCAAATACGCTAAAGTGGTGGAACCGGGCGCTTTCGGCTCTTTTGTCGGCCGGCTCGATTTGAAGGTGGAAAACGGCAAAATCACCGGCGAACATTACGAACTGGTGGAAGTGGATGCCCGCAAGCACAAACCCAAACGCGACGTGCAGAAGCTGATAGACCAGATCGAAGCGCCCTATACGACGGCGATCAACAAGGTGATCGGATACAGTAAAGTGCCATTGTACCGCTATTTCGTGGTGGAAAACACCATAGATACCCTGATCATCGACGCCTTGTTTTGGAAAGCGGGTACGGAAATCGCTTTGTCCAACGGCTTCCGATTTTGTCCCCCGCGCAGTACGCCCGGTCCCGACGGCCTGATCCCGATCACCGAGGGTTTTATGTTTGATATGTTGCCGGTAGACGCCCAGGTGCGGACGGCCAAAGCCACGGGCGCGCAGTTGAAAAACTGGCTGGAAAAAGAACTCAATAACGTATTCGCCAAAGACGCCGGCAAACGGTTCGGCGGCTGGGTCGTCAAGTTTAAAGGTATGGAAGTGACCTTCAATGCCTTCGGCGAGGCCGGCAAACGGGTACAATCGGTCACGGTTGGCGGACAGCCGCTCGACCCCGCCCGTACCTACACCATTGCCGCCTGCGAACGCGACGGCGATCCGCCGACCATGCTTTGCCGTATTCCCGATGTGACGGATGGTAAAAACACGCCGTATACGTTGCATACGGTACTGAGAGATTATTTGGCCCAACACTCACCGGTATCGCCGCAACCGCACGGTTATGCCAAAGCCCTCGATGCGCCGGCCACGCTGTTGTCGCAGGTGACGGGAGTGGAGTATGTGTTTAGGTAGGTTAAAGTCAAAATGTAAAATGTAAAAGTCAAAATGTAAAAGAGGGCTTCCATACTTCGGATGCACACTTTTACATTTTGACTTTTACATTTTACATTTTGACTTTAATCTCTCACCACTTCCCTTACCCACGCCTCATTATCGAGGTACCACTGCGCCGTTTGTCGGAAGCCTTCTTCGAATTGGATGCTGGGTTCCCAGCCCAGTTCGTTGCGGATTTTTGAGGCGTCTATGGCGTAGCGGCGATCGTGCCCGAGGCGGTCTTTCACGTAGGTGATGAGTTGGCGGGAGGCGCCGGGGGCGCGGCCCAGGAGTTCGTCCATGATGTCGCAGAGTTTTTCCACGAGGTCGATATTTTTCCACTCGTTGTTGCCGCCGATATTGTAGGTTTCTCCCGGTTTTCCCTGCTGGAAAATCAGGTCGATGGCGGCGGCGTGGTCCTTCACCCAGAGCCAGTCGCGGGTATTTTTGCCATCGCCGTACACCGGCAGGGGTTTGTTTTCCTGGATGTTTGTGATCATCAGTGGGATCAGTTTTTCCGGAAATTGGTTCGGTCCGTAGTTGTTGCTGCAATTGGACACCACCACCGGCAGGCCGTA
The DNA here is from genome assembly GCA_963169325.1 of Bacteroidota bacterium. Taxonomy (GTDB): domain Bacteria; phylum Bacteroidota; class Bacteroidia; order Chitinophagales; family Saprospiraceae; genus M3007. The sequence goes on along the minus strand of CAUJEY010000333.1, from coordinate 663 downwards.
GGTGTGGAAGTATGCCCGCACGAAGTGATCACTGCTCGCTTTGGACGCCGAATAGGGCGACCGCGGGTCGTAAGGCGTTTCCTCGGTAAAAAAGCCTTCATCGCCCAACGAGCCGTACACCTCGTCGGTGGAGATATGGTAAAAACGTTTGCCGGCGGGGGCGTCTTTCCAAAAGTGCCGGGCCGTGTTCAGCAGGTTAACGGTGCCGAGCACGTTCGTTTCTACAAAGGCCAGCGGGTTTTCGATGGAGCGGTCTACGTGGCTTTCGGCGGCGAGGTGAATGACGCCGTCGAAGCGGTATTTTTCAAAAAGCGCCCGGATAAGCGACTGATCCCGGATATCGCCTTTTTCAAAAGCATAGTTGGGCGCCGTTTCCACGTCGCGCAGGTTGGCTAAGCTGCCGGCATACGTCAGGGCATCGAGGTTAACGATGCGGTAATGCGGATATTTCTGCACGAGCAGCCGCACGACGTGCGATCCGATGAAGCCGGCGCCGCCGGTGATGAGGATGGAATTCGTCATTTTCGTCATTAATCGTCATTAATTGTCATTGGGTCATTGGGCACCATTGGGTCATTGGGCGACCGGTATAGTATCGGGCGACCACGAGGGTCGCCCCTACACGATCCTATTGACAATTTCAGTAGGGGCGACCCTCGTGGT
>CAUJEY010000332.1 GCA_963169325.1 Bacteroidota bacterium | reverse complement strand
AGGTTTGGGGGTTTGGAGGTTTGGGGGTTGAGGGTTTGGGGGTTGAGGGTTTGGAGGTTTGGGGGTTTGGGGGTTGAGGGTTTCTGGTTAGAGGGTGAGGCGCCAACAGGGGACTGTTCAAAAATCTGTGCCTTTTGATCCAATGTTATTTTTATAAATACTTAATTATCAATTTTTTAAATGCACTATTTTAAAGATTTGAGATCAGTTTTTGAACAGTCCCTTGTTGGTGTCTAACCCTCTAACCAGAAACCCTCAAACCTCTAAACCTCTAAACCCCCAAACCTCCAACCCCCCAAACCCCCAAACCCCCAAACCTCCAAACCCCCAAACCCCCAAACCTCCAAACCCCCAAACCTCTAAACCCCCAAACCCCTAAACCCTTACATGCAATCCACACTCTTTTTTCGAAGCGTCTTCCCACCACCAGCGCCCGGCGCGAAAATCCTCGCCGGGTTGTATGGCGCGGGTGCAGGGCGCGCAGCCGATACTGACAAAACCCTTGTCGTGCAAGGAGTTATACGGAATATTGTGTTCGCCGATGAAGGCGCGGGTTTGTTCGAAAGTCCAGTCGAAAAGGGGGTGGAATTTGGCGAGTTGGTGGGCGTCGTCCCACTCGAGGTTGGACATGTGCTGCCGGTTGGGCGATTGTTCGGCGCGGATGCCGGTGATCCAGACGCTTTGGTTTTGGAGGGCGCGGTTCAGGGGTTCTACCTTGCGGATATGGCAGCAGGATTTTCGGTTTTCAACGGATTCGTAAAAAGCGTTGGGGCCGTTTTGGGTTATAAAAGCTTGGAGTTGCCCGGCATCCGGCACGAAGGTTTCGATGGGGCGTCGGTATCGTTCGAGCGTGCGCGACCAGGTGGAATAGGTTTCTGGAAAAAGTCGCCCGGTATCGAGGGTAAAAACCCGGATGGGGAGTTCATTTTCGAAAATCAGGTGGGTAATAACCTGATCTTCCAGCCCGAAACTGGTGGAAAACGATACCTGTCCGGGATATTGTTCCGCGAGGTAACGCAGGTTTTGGACAATACTTCGGTGGCTCAGCCCGGCGCGCAAGACGTCGAGCCGGTCGGAGACGACAGTCATACGAACCGGGAATTATTTAAGTGATCAAAAAGAAACAGCCCTTCGGAAGTGTGCACTTCCGAAGGGCTGTCGAGCTACGTTGAGCGTATAAAAATCCCGCTTCAATTTACGTGTACCGATCCAGCGTTCCCTTCGGAGTGCGAGGGCAACAGCAACAACAAGTACACATATAATTTTGAGCGGTGATGTTCATAACGGGTGCAAACTTATGCGGGTTAGGCGGGATTTGCAAGGGTTGGACGGTTTTAGGAATGACGCATTCCGGTCAGGTGAAGGAGATTTTCTGATTAAAGCATTGATTATCAGACTTATTTTTTAAGTGTTAAATTTACACTTTCTAAGAAAAAAATTCAGGGGCGGGATAGGTCGGGCAGTTTTAAGTTGCAGGATTTTCCCCTCCGAGGGTATGTCAAAAGTCTTTTGCTAGAAACCTGCGACAAATTTTTCACCACGGAGACACGGAGCCACGGAGTTTTATTCTCCCTGTCTCCGTGTCTCCGTGTCTCCGTGGTGAATTAAAATAATCTACGGCGGGAAAAATTTAGCATACCCTTTTGACACAACAGCGCAGCGGGTTTTCGCCCCGCATATAATCCTTAAAAAAGGAACTCCTTTTAGGCGACCCCGGAGGGGAGAATCCCGGTAACCTTAAACTATTGCAATAAAAAGTATCCATATAATCTTGCGGCCCCACATTCAATCCACTATCGTCACATCCCCCTTCATAATTACCCGCTGCCCGTTCAGCAGCAACACATCGGCCCACCAGACGAATACGGCAGGATTCATGAGTTTGCCTTCGCAATACCCGTCCCATCCCTGTTTTTCGTCGTTGGGCTGGATGTCATCGTTGCGGAAAACGACGTTGCCCCAACGATCGTAGACCTGAAAGGTTTTGATGCGGTCGACTGTATTGTCGGCGGCAAAAATGAGGAACTTGTCATTTTTACCGTCCTCCTGGTTTGGGCTGAACGCATTGGGCGCCCAAAGGCGCGGGTCCCCGATCCGAATGACAATACTCGCCCGGTCTTCGCAGCCATACCTGTTGATAACCGTTGCGGTGTACACCATGTCGGTATAGGGTTCTACAACGACCGTAAACAGATTCTTCGTCAGGGTCAGGTGTTCGGAAGGCGACCAGATAACCGTGTCGATTTCGGAAAATGGAACATCAATATAGGCCGTTAACGTTGTAGAGGCGCCAAATTCCAGCTCGATATCGGGAACCAGTTGCACGTTCAGCCCGGGCAGTTCGGGAAAGTCGAGCATTTCTTCGTATTCACAGCCGTTAGCATCCTGAACGACCAGGTTGTATTGGCCGGCATACAACTGGTTGAACTGATTCGACGTACCGAAGGTAAAGCCATCGTCGATGGAAAACACATAAGGCCCCGTTCCGCCCTGTACTTCATCCACACGCACCATGCCCGGTTCGCCATCGCAGCCGGGGGGATCGGTAAACATGGTAAGCGCTGTCGGGTAGTTGGTATTTTCCGATACAATGGTCAGGTCGATGGCTACGCAACCGTTCGTCGTATTGGTGACTTGCAGAAAATAAACGCCCGTGGCATCTACGAGGAGCGATGATTTGGCAGGGTCGGAAAGTATATTGCCGTCGGTGGTGCTCCATAAATAGGTAAAATTGGGTCCCGAAGAAGAACCCTCGGCTTCCAGAAATCCTTCGCTTACCGTACAGTTCAGCTCGAACGCCGGGCCCGCCTCGGCCAGCGGCAGCTCGATATCCTGCAGAACCGTGGCGGTAGCCGTAGCCGAGCAGCCATTTTTTAAATTAAACACTTCCAGGAGGTACTGGCCGGGCTGGTTGACCACAGGTGTCAGGGTGTCGCCGCCCGAAATAATACTGGGGCCGCTCCAGGTGTAGGAAAACTGATTACCCTGCGCACTGCCGCTGCCATCGAGCATCACATCCTGCACGGCACAGGTAAGCGGGCCCGGTTGTGTCACAGATGCGGATGGTTGCTCCACGTCCACGGATACGGCAACCGCTGCCGTACCGGTACAGCCGTTAAAAGAATCCGTAACGGTTACAGTATACAATCCGCCGGCACTGACCACCGGTTCGGGGCCGTCGGCGCCCGAGACAATAGTTCCAGTTTGTGTTGACCACAAATAGGATACACTTTTCCCGCTGGAGGCGGTACCGAAGCTTTTCAGGCTGATCTGTTTGACTGCGCAGGTGAGCGTATCCGCATCGCCGGCATTCACGTCCGGCGGCACGGTATTTTGATAAACCGAAGCCATTGCCTCGGCCGTACAGCCGTTCAGCGTATCGGTCACAAGCAGTATATAATCGCCGGGAGCCGTCACGGTGGGCGACAATGTACTCATGCCGGCGCTGATGTTGCCACTCGCAGTTGACCAATGGTAGATGTTATGGCTGCTCGAATCGTTATCCGTGCCTTGCAACGTCAGTTCGGTGGTGACACAGGTGAGGATATCCGGTTCGGCAATGTCGGCTTGGGGCGCATTCACATCCTGGTCGGCCGAAACGGTGGCCGCCTGGGTACAGCCATTTTGCAGATTGGTCACCAGAAGCGTATAACCTCCCGGTGTGGCAATCTCGGGGGTCAGGGTATTTTCGCCCGACAAAATCAGGCCGTCGGAGGTCTCCCAAAGATAACTGAAACCGGCGCCGGTACTGCTGCCGGTTCCGTCGAGTTGCAGGGTCGAATCTTTGCAGTTAAGCATAACAAGGCTTCCGGCATTTGCCACAGGCGCCAGTGTGTCTGACTCTACCGTGGTGCTTGCCGTTGCCGTGCATTGGTTGTGGGTGTTGGTCACCGTCAGCAGGTATTCGCCGGCAGCGTTAACAGTCGGCGACAACGTATTTGAGTCTGAAAGGATATTACCGCCATTTTGAGCCGTCCATAGATAACTGAACAAGGGTCCCGCACTACTGCCGGTTGCAAACAGCCGTACTTCATTGATTGTACAGGTAAGCGGCGCCGCCGTATCGGCAATGGCGAAAGGCGGGTCGGTATCCCGGGTCACCATAACCTCGGCCGTCGCCGAACAGTGATTATCGGAGTTGGTCACCGTAAGCAGGTAAATACCCGGTGCGTCTATTACCGGATTCAATGTTTTAAAGCCCGACAGGATATTACCACCGGTCGTTTCCCAACCGTATTGCGGGTTGGAACCCGCATCGGTGGCGCTGCCCAGCAGCATAAACACCTCAACAGCGCAATTCAGTTGAGCCGCCGGACCAATCCCGGCTACCGGTATCGTTATATCCTGGCTGACCACTGCAGCGGCCGTAGCCGTGCATCCATTCAGGACATTAAAAAGCAGCAACTGATAATCGCCGGGTTTATCCACCACCGGCGCAGGGCCGTAAGCGCCTGACAGAATATTGCCGCCGGTAGTCGTCCAGGTATAATAAAACATCGGCCCGGTGCTGCTCCCGTCCGTATTCAAGGTCGCGTGGCTGGTTTGGCAATCGAGTACCACCGGCGGTGCAATGACCGCTTGCGGCAACGTGACATCCCGGGTTACCGTGACGGAATCGGCAGCACTACAGCCATTGGACGGATTGAATACTACCAGGGTGTAAGTACCCGGCGCATCCACGACAGGTTGCGTCCCGGCGCCGCCGCTCACGATTTGCCCGCCGGCCGAAGCGGTCCATTGATAAGTATAATTCGGATTGACGCTGCCACCGCCTCCCAGGGTCAAGCTGTCGAAGAGGCAGGTTAATAACATGTCCGGCCCGGCTTCCGCTTCCGGCGAATCCTGATCCAGCAAGATCAACACCGAAGCGCTTGCCGCGCAGCCATTCCGGGTATCGGTTACGAAAAGTGTGTACTGGCCGGAACGGTCTACTTCAGGCGAGAGGGAATTGGGCCCGCTCCCGATATGGCCGGTGAAAGAACTCGTCCACTGGTAGGAAAAAAATGCCCCCTGGCTGGAGCCACTGCCGTCGAGCGACAAAACGGGGACGGCGCAGGATAACACTGCCGGAGCGCCGGCGTCGGCCGTCGGCGGGTTGATATCCTGTTCCACATTGACGGTAAATTGCGCCTCACAGTTGTTGATAGTATTTAACATACGCAACATGTACTGGCCCGGCGCATCCACCACAGGCGTAAGCGTGTTCGTCCCGGATTGAAAATTCCCGTTTGTGGTAATCCAGGTGAATTGAAAATTGGCGCCCGAACTGGAGGCCGAGCCGTCGAGTTGGACTGTTTGTTCCACGCAGGTCAGCGTAAGGGGCGGCTGAATGGCTGCCGTGGGGACGTTCAGGTCTTTGGTTACTTGCACCGTGGCGCTTGCGGTACAGTGGTTGGAGGTGTTGGTTATCACGAGTTGATATTCGCCCGGGGCGTCCACAACCGGATTAAACGTTTTAGCCCCAAAAACGATACTTCCGTTTGTCGTCAGCCATTGTATAGTAAATCCCGGTCCCGAACTGCCGCTGCCGTTCAACGTAACGGCAGTATTGGCGCAAGTGATCAATCCCGGCGCGCCTGCATCGGCTGTGGGTGGAACGACATCCTCCGAAACAGTCACCGCGTCGGAAGCGGTACAGCCGTTCAGCGTATTGGTCACTACCAACGTGTAAATACCGGGGCGATCCACCTCTGGCATCAACGTATTGTTTCCCGACACAATATTGCCGCCGCCAGAGGCCGTCCATAAATAGATGAAGGATGTGCCGGTACTGGAATTACTGCCATCGATTTCCAGAACGGTAACGGCGCAATTCAGTAAACCCGCCGAACCGGCATCGGCCACCGGATCCACCAAATCGGTCCCTACAAACACGCCGGACACAGCCGTGCATCCGTTGGAATTATCCGTAACGACCAGGCGGTAAAGCCCCGGCGCATCCACCACGGGAGAAAGGGTGTTAGAGCCTGATACGATACTGGGCCCGGTCCAGGAATAGGCAAAGTCCGGCCCGGTACTGGAAGCGCTGCCATCGAGCGCCAGCTGCAGGATCACACAATTGAGGGTGTCGGAAGGGCCTGCATCTGCGTTAGGCACGCCGACATCGACAGTTACCGTTGCACTGGCGCTGGCGGTACATCCGTTGAGGTTGTTTTTCACGATCAAATGGTACACGCCGGCGCTGATTACCGTGGGGTTGAGGGTGCCCTGACCCGACAAAATCGCGCCAGCAGGCCCTGTCCACTGATATGAAAATCCGGCGCCCGCGCTCGAACCCGCGCCATCCAGGGTAACATTGTTAACGGCGCAAGTCAGCACGCCTCCGGGCGCGGTTATGGCCAATGGCGGGAGAATATTTTGCCCCACCGTTACCGTGGAAGAAGCCGTGCAACCGGATTGTTTGTGAACAACGATCAGTTGGTAGCTTCCCGGCGCGTTCACGACCGGAAACAAGGTGTTTATGCCGGATACGATATTTCCGTCCTGCGTATGCCATACATAAGCAAAAGCCGCCCCAAGGGAAGAACCGGCGCCGTTGATAGCCTGTTGCTGGACGGCACAGGTAAGGTCCTGTGCAACGCCGGTGTTGGCCACCGGGGTAATTTTTAATTCCGACACGGCGACATTTGCCGTGGTCGTACAGCCATTTTCTATATTGAGGACCGTCAGTGTATAAGCGCCCGGCTGATTGATGGTCGGCGTCAGCGTGGTTTGGCCGCTCACCAGGTTGCCGTTTGTTGTAGTCCACTGATAACTGAATGCGCTGCCCACGGAAGACCCGGCGCCGTTTAATTGCAATTGCACTGTCACACAGGTCAGGGGTGCAGCCGGCGCGATCACTGCTGCCGGCGGCGTTATGTTTTGTATTACCGTGACGCTGGCGCTGGCGCTGCAGCCGTTGTTCGGGTTGGTCACCACCAATTGATAAGTGCCTGGTTTGTCCACCTGCGGCGAAAGGGTGCCCTGTCCGCCGGTGATATTCCCGTTCGCAGTGCTCCAGGTGTAAACGATACCGGGGCCCTGGGTAGAACCGCTTGCATTGAGTGTTACGGACTGGGTGACACAAGTAAGCGGCGCTGCTGTCGCAACTGTTGCCAGCGGCAGATTGATCAGGCTTGTCACACCGGCGTCATCGGAGGCGGTGCAGCCGTTCGCCGTATTCACCACCACCAGGGTATACTGACCGGCGGCGTTTACAACAACATTATTGAGGGTGTTTGAACCCGACAGGATACTTCCCGGATTGGCCACCCACTGGTAACTGATACCGGGCCCGGTAGTCGAGCCCGTTCCATCGAGTATGGCCGTGGTATTGGTACAGGTCAATAGCTCATCAGCCCCGGCCTGGGCCTGGGGGGCGTTGAAATCAGTGCCGATCGTTACCGTGCTTTGAGCCGTGCAGCCATTTTGCCCGTTGGTCACCGACAAGGTATAAGTGCCCGCCGAATCGATCACCGGATGGAGCGTATTGGCGCCACTAACAATATGGCCGCCGGTGGTTTGCCAGTTATAGGTTATCAGGGCGCCGCCGGATACGGAACCGTTGAGCGTCAATTGAGGTGATTTACAGTTCAGGGTCGCATCGGCGCCGGCATAAACGAACGGCGGGGTATTGCTTCTTAACACCGTCACGCTCGCAGTGGAGGGACAACCACTGGATGTATTGGTAACAATCAGTTTGTAAATCCCGGCTTTGTCTACAAACAGATTGGGGGTGGTATCTCCGCTGACGATATTGCCCGTGGTGGTAGACCAATTGAACAACAGCGATACCCCCTGCGATACGGCGCTGGCGGAAATTTGAACCACCGTATCGGTGCAAGTGAGCATTCCCGGTGGTGAAACGGAGATCGACGGAGCAAAGTAATTGCCGGCAATATTTACCGTCGACTGGTTGGAACAGCCGTTAAGCAAATTAGTCACGGTCAGTTGGTATTTGCCTGTCTGGGTAATCGTCGGCGTGTAGGTGTTTGCCCCCGTCACAATAAGTCCGGGTACAGCCGCCCATTGCACAACATAGCCGGCGCCGGTACTGCCCGAACCCTGGAGTTGTAAGGATGTATTCGCACAACTCAGCGACAGGGTGGGCCCGGCATCTGCGGTTGGCAGGGTCTGATCGGTGCCGATGATTATCGTCGCCGAACCCGAGCAACCATTGAGCTGGTTGGTTATCCGAAGGGTATAAATGCCGGCCTGGTCGACCATCGGGGTGAACGTATTTGCACCGCTGAGGATGTTTCCCGGATTGGCGGTCCATTGTATGCTGTAGCCCGGGCCGTTGCTACCCGAACCCTGAAGTTGCAAAATAGTATCCTTGCAGGTGATCACCCGGGGCGGTCCGGCACTGGCAAAGGGCAGATTCTGGTCGGCACTGACCGTGACGCTGGCGGTACCCGAGCATCCGGTACTCAGCCTGGTGACCGTGAGGATATAGGTGCCTGCCTTAATGACGGAAGGTTGCAGCGTATTAGCACCGGATAGTATAAAACCGTTCGGAGTCGTCCATTGGTGGGTAATATCCGGCCCCGTACTGGTGCCGCTTCCGTCGAGTATGACCACCGGCGTGTTACAGCTGATCGTGTCATGCACCGCGGCGACAATCTGGAAGGGTTGTATAATCGAATCACAGCGTACCGCCGTGCAGCTCACGGCATCGGTGACCGTGACGCAGTAATTGCCCCCCGGCAGGTTTAAAATATCCTCCGTCGTGGCCCCATTCGACCACTGGTAGATGTATGGCGGTACGCCGCCTGTGACCGTCAGGTTGATCGCATCGGTTGCGGCGCCGGTACAAAAAGCGGAAATCACCGTAGAACTCAGGGAAACCGGCGGAGGCGGGGATATGGTTGCGGTCATTGTGAAGGTGCATCCCTTGGAGTCCGTTATCGTGATCTGGTAGGTCCCGACCGACATACCCTGGACCTTATGGCCCGATTCCAACCCGTTCAGACTGCCGTCATTGGTAACGGGGCCGTCCCACAGCACATCGAATTTGGGGGTGCCGCCGGTCATAAAATAGGTGATACTTCCTTTGGTATTTCCGGTGCAACCGGGTCCGACCGGGTAGGCGATGACGGAAAATCCGTCGCAGGAAACCGGGTTGGCATCCGATACCGCCTCATCATCGTCCGGCAAACTGTCATCCTTGTCATCTTTATTGAAGGAGTCGGTCACATCGCTGTCCATATCCACCTGATCCAGTTCGGTAATCTCTGCGCGGTTCAGATAATCGCCATTCGCGTTGCTGCCCTGCAAAACAGTCGCTTTAAATGTCAGTTTAACCGTTTCGCCGGCGTCTAATTGATCGATGGTCCACAACAATAGCGGGGCGCCGGATTCCACCGGAACGATCATTGCGCCGGTGCCCATGGCGTCGTAACCGGCAGTGCCGGTATTGAATGCAAAACCCGGAGGCAGGTAATCGATCACGCTCAGGCCGGTGGCCGGCATGTCGGCATCGGGCGACTTGGAGACGGTCAGGGTAAAATTGACTACGCTTTGAAGTACCGGCTGGGTGTTGTTGATCATTTTGGTCAGCGAAACATCAACTTTGCAAAGCGCTCCGGCCAAATTGGTAAAGGCATCATATAACGTGCCGCTAAAAGTAGCCGTGGAAGAATTAGCGCCTATGATTGCAAAATCCGCCTTCGACAGATCCGTCGTTTCAGAATGGTAGGCCAGGCTGTTTACGCCATCTGTGATGGCCTCCACGTTAGCAACCGGCACGGAAGGGTTGTTAATGGCAACGACAAAGATATGCGCGCCTTTGGCCTTTATCTGATCAGCGGCGACCATGGCAGCGTCGAGCGCGCCATTCAGTGGCAACGTGGGCTCCCCGTCGGTGAAAAACACCACCAGTGGCGGCGTCAGGTCGTTATTGGCAATGAGTCCGTTGGCTACATTGAAGGCTCCCTGCCAGTTGGTTAGGCCGGTATAGTCCTCCGGATCGTAAGCGTCGGCGTCGTTCTTATTGTCTTTTTGTGGGTACAAGTATTTAGCGAGGTCGGTCAGGTACCCGTTGTTGACCTGTTTGAACCCCGCGACGCCGCCGATCAGGGCCAATTGGGCGTCGGTCGAAAATTCAACGATGGCCATTCTGGCGCTGGTTTTATTAAATGCCTGCGCAAAAGAATAAGCGCCTGCCCGAACCTGTGGGGAAATATTGGAAGCTCCGTTGGCATGGCCGGCAATGGAGGGCGATTCGTCGAGTATCAGAATAATATCGGTCGGGCAAGTGAGCACCAGATTGGGGTTGGATAAATTCGTCAGCTCCTCCGGCGACCCCGACCTCGACAGTGCGGGGCCGGTTAACGGGCTGTCGCCGCGTTTCAGTACTTCGAAGAGTGGCGCCAAAGAGCCGTTGAACGGCGTAATGACACCCAAACCGGGGTCAGCAGCCTTTTTTTCGCCTGGAAACAGGCTTCTGCTACTTCCCGATTCCAACGTAGCCTGGGCAGCAACGCGGGAAACAAAAGTCAGCAAGAGAAAATGAACCAGAAAAGTAACGAACACCAACACACCGGCTTTACTTTTCATGGTGGAAAAATCGGTCATGGAAAAACAATTCATACAACTGAATTTTTGTAATTTGTCAATAATTACCAGGATTATCGGCAAACGAAGGCAGACTTTTACCGGCGCCGGACCATTTATGCCGGAAACCAATAACCGAATACCCCGACATGCCGCGGAAGTGATTGCGTGTTCTTAAAAAAGGTAGAAAAGAAAAAAACAGCCCGGACAAACCGGAATACCGGCGTAGCTGTATGCCCTGCTGCGAAGCGACAGCAGTTGCCTGCTTTTGGCAGGCATGCGCGCTCACGGTCGTGAGGCGCAACCAAATGCGGGTGTTACGGTATTTCACCGGATTAAATTTTAATTTGATCCTTCAATAATAGTTGGGATCGCCATGAGGAATACCAGATGCCTCATGTTCCGAATTTGCGGCTTAGGAACGGGAGAACAATAACTTGTTCCTTAACGCATGTTGGGGATTAAAACAACCTGATTTTCGAAGGTATCAATTTATGCCACGTAAACAAATATTTAACCGTTAATTGTATAGCAGTGGATCAAATATACCCAAAAAAAGGGATGCAATTGTCGATTTTTTCGAAAAACCAACCTTTTGGGGTCAAAGATAGCGCCTCAAACCGGTTGGTTTCTATTTTCTTAATACTCCTCCTGCCCCCGTCCACTTCCGCACATCCACCGTCCGATTCCGAACAGTTCAGCCGGCTTTTAATTTTTCTATTTTTTTATAAAAATCTGACTATCATATATTTGGAGCACTGGCACAAGGATTGCAGCCGGTTGTACAAATCAACATAGCATGTTACAGAACTACCTGAAAATTGCCTTTCGCAACCTGTTGAAAAACAAACGCATTTCGGCCATCAACATCGCCGGCTTGGCGATCGGCATGGCCACTTGCCTGATCATTATGTTGTTCGTACAACATGAACTCAGTTTCGACCGGTATAATGAAAAGGCAGACCGGATGGTGCGGGTGGTGTTCCAGGGTATGGTAGGGGGAGAGCGGCTGAACGAAGCGCATGTGATGCCGCCGGTGGCGCAAACCTTGCTGGCGGAGTTCCCCGAGGTACAGGAAGCGACCCGTTTGCGGCAGGTCGGCGCGCCCCTCATCACTTGTGAGGGCAAGTCGCTCAAAAACCAGGACGTGGCCTTTGTGGATGTCAATTTTTTTGAAGTTTTTACGCTCCCACTGGTGCAGGGCGATGCAAAAACCGCCCTGTCGCAGCCCAATTCGGTGGTGATTTCACGGGCGGTGGCCCAAAAATTATTCGACAATGAAGATCCGATCAGCAAGGTGCTTACCTTCAAGGGCTGGGACAACCCGCATAAAATAACCGGGGTGATCGACCGGGTACCCGATAACTCCCACTTCCATTTCGACCTTTTTACCTCCATGGCCGGCATGCCGGAAGCGCAGCAGCCCTCCTGGATGGTATCAGAATTTTATACCTACCTCGTGCTGCCGGAAGGCTACGATCACAAAAAACTGGAAGCCAAACTGCCGATGGTGCTGGACAAATACCTGAGCCCGCAATTGGAGCAAGCGATGGGCATGACGATGGCCGCGTTCCGGAAAACCGGCAACGACCTGGGTTTATACCTCCAGCCGCTGACCGACATTCACCTGCACTCCGATTTTGCCTTCGATTTGGCACCACACGGCGACGTTCGCTATGTGTATATTTTCGGTGCCATCGCGGTATTCATGCTGCTCATTGCAGGTATCAATTTTATGAATCTTTCTACCGCAGGCGCTTCCAAACGGGCGCGGGAAGTGGGCGTTCGGAAAGTTATGGGATCAAAAAAAGGCGATTTGGTGCAGCAATTCCTGCTGGAATCCATCCTGATGGCGATGGCCGGTCTGGTGTTGGCCCTGGCGCTGGTTGATCTGGCGCTGCCTTTGTTCAACCAACTGGCCGGAAAAAACCTGGACCTCCAACTGACTGCCTCGCCTTGGCTGCTGCCGGGTTTGGTGCTCTTCGGCCTGTTCACCGGGGTTTTGGCGGGCAGTTATCCGGCGTTTTTTCTTTCCGCTTTCCACCCCGGCGCCGTGCTGAAAGGTAGTACCGCTTTCACGGGTTCGGGAAGGAGTATAGGCTTGCGCAGCGGGTTGGTGGTGTTTCAGTTTTTTCTGTCTATCACCCTCATGGTCAGCACGGCCGTGGTGTACCGGCAATTACAATTTATCCAGCAAGCCAAATTGGGCTACGATAAAGACGCCGTACTGGTGTTGCCCGACCTTTGGGTATTGGGCCAAAACGAAGCTGCGTTCCGGCAACAAATCCGGCAAGACCCCCGTGTGGCCGGCGCCAGTTATTCCGGTTACCTGCCGGCCGGGGCGTCTTTTAACAACAATTTTTTCCTGTATACCGGTGAAAACCAGTCGCAAATGGTGAAAACCCTGCGCTATGACGTGGACGAGCAGTACATCCCGACCCTCGGCATCCAAATCGCCGCCGGCCGGAATTTTTTACCGGAAATGACGACCGATTCGTCGGGTATCATCCTGAACGAAGCCGCAGCCCGGGCTTTCGGCTGGACAAACGACGTCATCGGGCAAACCCTCACCCATTCCGATAACCAGGGCGTCAAAAAAACATACCGGGTGATAGGCATGGTGCAGGATTTTCATTTCAAATCGCTGCACGAGCGTATTTCCCCGCTGGTGATGGTGCAGGGCGGCAATTCCGGCGCCGCCATTTTGAAGGTAAAAACCACGGATGTTTCCGGTTTGCTGTCCGATCTGAAAAACCGCTGGGCGACCTTCACGGCAGAGGAGCCTTTCACGTACGCTTTCCTCGATGAACGTATTTATGAAACGTACCAGTCGGAACGGAAAACCGGCGCCATCCTCGGCATTTTTGCCGGGCTGACCATTTTTGTGGCCTGTCTTGGTTTGTTTGGGCTGGCCATTTTCACCGCCGAGCAACGTACCAAGGAGATCGGCGTCCGCAAAGTGCTGGGTGCGACGGCGGCAAGCGTGGTGCAACTGCTTTCCAAAGATTTTCTGAAACTCGTGCTGATCGCTTACCTGGTCGCCTGTCCGGTAGCCTGGTGGGTGATGGATCAGTGGTTGCAGGATTTTGCCTATCGCACTTCGATAGGTTGGGACGTTTTCGCGGCGGCGGGGCTGGCCGCTATGGGTATTGCGTTTTTAACGGTAAGTTTCCAGAGTGTGCGGGCCGCGCTGGCAAATCCGGTGAAGAGTTTGCGGAGCGAATGAATTGAACATAAAATTTCCTTGCGACGACAATTCAGTCTCCCACAGATTTCGCAGATTTTTTCTTCTCCCTCAGATTTTTTTCTTTCTCCCGCAGATTTCTGCGGATTTTTTCTTTCTCCCGCAGATTTCGCAGATTTCCGCAGATTTTTATTCGGACAACCGAAGAAAAAATCTGCGGAAATCTGCGAAATCTGCGGGAGAAAGAAAAAATCTGAGGGGGAAAGAAAAAAATCCGCAGAAATCTGAGGGAGAAAGAAAAAATCCGCAGGAGAAAGAAAAAATCCGCGGGAGATTGAACTACTCTTCTGCCGTATTTTTCATTTTCATCAACAGCGCATACGCATTTCCCAGGACCACGATAGCCGAATCCAGATTGACATCGCCTTTCGGCAAAATCTGGATGTAACCGTCGCTGCCGGCGCCGGTATCCACTTCGGTTAGTTCGAAATCGTCGGGCGCTTTTTGCACGAATACGAAGTGGCGGTTTTCCCAGCGCACCACGGCGCTTTCCGGCACGGCCAGCGCGTTCTGATCGACGATTTCAATGGTCGCGTTCATGTACATACCGGGCAACAGCGCGGAATCATGGCGATCAAAATGGCAATGCACTTCCACTGCCCGCATCTCATTCACGTTGCGGCTGATGAGGCTGACTTGGGCTGGGTGCGCTTGTCCGGGTCGGTCGTTGGTGTAAGCCAGTACACGCTGCCCGATGCGCAGGGCCGGCATGTCTTTTTCAAATACGGTGAGGTTGAGGTGCAGGTCGCGCGGGTTCACCAGTTCGAAAAGCACGTCCGTCGGGTTCACGTATTTGCCGATATTGACGTTTACAGCGCTTACAAAGCCGTCGATGGGCGAAAGTACCCGTACGCTGCGCGACAGATTGTCCTCGGTGAGCGTTTGCGGGTTCAGGCCGATAAGCAGCATTTTTTCGCCCAGGGCTTTTACCTGGATTTTTTGGGCGGTGTAGTCGGCCTGCGCCTGTTGCAGGGCTTTGTCGCTGCCGGCTTTTCCGGCGTTTAGTTCCTGCTGGCGTTGCAACTCGGCTTCCAGATATTGCAGCCGGGTTTTCCCCATCAGGTAATCCTGCTGGAGTTGAATGAATTGCTGGTCTTCCAGCACGGCGATGGGTTGCCCTTTTCGCACCGGCATGCCCGGCAGCAGTTGCGTGGATTTCAGATAACCACCCAGCGGAAAACTGACCGATATCATGTTCTGCGGCGGTACGTCGATGACGCCGTTTACCTTCAGCGTGGAAGCCATCTTCCGGTGTTCGGCACGGCCGGTGAAGATGCCCGCATTTTTGAGTTGTTCTGCGTTGAGCCGCACCCGGGCTTCGTTGACCGGCGTTTCCGTTTGTTCAGCCGTTTGAGGAGTATTCTTGCCGCAGCCGGCAGAAAGAAGCGCCGCCGCGACTATGATTATTATATTTTTCATAATATTTTTCTATTTAAGCATGTAAATAAATTAACAATCAATTACAGAAATTTATTCATCATTCATCATTCATCATTCATCATTCATCACTCATCACTCATTCAAAAAATACTCCACCTCAAACGCCGCCCGGTTGGCCGCCTGCACCGCATCGAGATAACCTTGCCGGATATCAAATGCCTGCCGGGTAATCAGCAGCCAGTTGATATAGTTGATTTCGCCGGCCTGCAATTGCCGGTCGGCGATGGTGAGCAGGTTTTGCGCGTTGGGCAGCAGGGTAGATTCGTATTGCTGAATCCGCGTTTCCGCTGCCCGGTAGCGGGCCCGGGCCGATTCATATTCCTGCCGGAGGGTTTGTTCCAGCACTTGCAGCTGTTGTGTTTCCTGTTGTTGCAGCAATCCGGCAGCAGCGACACGCGTCTTTTGCGCCCTGGCAAAAATGGGCGCCTGTACGCCGACGGATACGGTGGAAAAGCGTTTTCCGGCGTCGTAGTAAATATCGGTACCCGATTTATTTTGCTGCCAGCCGACGATGGATTGGTTGCTGTACCCAAGGGAAAACGACGGCAGCAACTTACTTTGTTCCACACTTTGCCGGGCGGCTGCCAGGTCGATTTGTTGCTGCTGTATCTGCAAAACGGGATGCTGCCCGAGGCGTGACGAATCGGGCGCCGGAACAGGCCGGTAACGGAAAGACCCGGTCACCGCTGTCACCGGCGCCGTGCCGTTCAGCAACGTTTGCAGTTGCCGGCCCGCGAGGTAAAGTTCCGTTTCTAACTGGTCCAATTGCTGCCGCAGGAGCAGGCGCTCCGTTTCGGCGGCATTTTTTTCCAACACATTCGTTTCGCCGCTGCGCAGGCGCAAATCGGCCCGTTGTACATACACGGCGTACACACTATCCTTTTCCTGTAAAATACGCCGTTTTTCGGCGCCGGTCAGCAGTTCGAAGTACAGTGTTTTTACCTGCCAGGTCAGTTCATGTTCCTGCCGGCGCAGGCCGCTTTGGCTGATCCGGTATTGCCGGGTCAGCAAGTCGCGTTGCCGCCGGTACACGGCAGGCAGTTGGAACTGTTGGCTCACACCTAATCGCGTATCGCCGGCGGCGGTATTAATCTGGCCGAATTCCACATCGAAGGCCGTGGGCGCCCATTCGCGGGCCGTGCCTTGCATGCGCTCGGCGTATTGTATGCCGGTTCGAGCCGTTTGCAGGCCGGGGTTGTTCGCCCGGGCTTGTTCGAGGGCCTGATCCAGGGTCAGCGGTTGCTGCGCGACGAGCATTTTTCCAAAAAAGAAAAACAACAACACCAGCAATCCGGCAGCCGGCGGCGGCGTGTGGCCTTTGTGGTGGCGATGTTTGCGATGGTGCCGTCTTTTGGTGAAATGTTCGAATAAAATATACAACACCGGCAAAACCAGCAGGGTCAGCAGGGTGGAACTCACCAGCCCGCCGATTACCACGGTGGCCAATGGCCGCTGCACTTCGGCGCCTGCGCCCGCACTCAGTGCCATAGGCAAAAACCCGAGCGAGGCCACGGCGGCGGTCATCAATACCGGGCGGAGGCGGATTTTGGTGCCTTGCAACACAATCCGACGGGGATCGTCCATGCCCTCGGCGTGCAAGCGGTTGAACTCGGCGATGAGCACGATGCCGTTCAACACGGCGATACCGAACAGGGCGATAAAACCCACGCCTGCCGAAATACTGAACGGCATGTCGCGCAGCCACAAGGCCAGCACGCCGCCGATGGCCGAAAGCGGGATGGCAGAGTAAATGAGCAGGCCTTGTTTGACCGAGTTAAAAGCAAAATACAGGAGCAGAAAAATGAGCAGCAGCGCCACCGGTACGGCGATCGTCAGGCGTTGTTTAGCCTCCTGCAGGTTTTCAAAAGCGCCGCCGTAGGTGATGTAATACCCGGGCGGAAACGATATCCGGCTTTCCACTTTGGTGTGCAGTTCGTCTACTATACTCTGCACATCGCGGCCGCGCACGTTGAAGCCGACGACGATACGGCGTTTGGCGTCTTCGCGCTGAATCTGGCTGGGGCCCTCCAGTATCTGCACGTCGGCCACGGAGTAGAGCGGAATTTGGGCGCCCTGTGGCGTAGGGATCAGCAGGTTTTGCACGTCGGACAGGTCGCGGCGTTCGCCCGAAGCCAGGCGCACCGCCAGTTCGAAACGGCGCTCGCCTTCGAACACCAGGCCGGCGCTTTCGCCGGCAAATGCGGTATTGACCACCCGGTTCACGTCGCGGATGTTCAGGCCGAATTTGGCCATTGCGTCGCGCCGGTAGGCAATCACAATTTGCGGCATGCCCGTCACACTTTCCACATACAGGTCGCGGGCGCCGTCCACGGTGTTGATCACCTCGCCCATACGCCGGGCGTAAGCGGCCAGGGTGTCGAGGTCCTCGCCGAAAATTTTGCATACCACGTCCTGCCGGGCGCCGGTCATGAGTTCGTTGAAACGCATTTGCACGGGATATTGAAACCCGGCAGTGACGCCGGGGATATCCTGAAGTTTTTTGCCCATTTTTTCCGCCAGTTCGTCAAAGGTTTTGGCGGAGGTCCATTCTTTTTTATCTTTTAGAATGACCATCATGTCGCTGGCTTCGATGGGCATGGGATCGGTGGGGATTTCGCCGGAACCGATTTTGGTGACCACTTTTTTTACCTCCGGAAAATTTTCGAGCAACACTTTGGCCGTTTGCTGGGTCGCCGCGATGGTGGTGCTGAGGTTGCTGCCGGTGAGCACGCGGGTATCCACGGCAAAATCGCCCTCTTCCAGTTCGGGGATAAATTCGCCGCCCAGCGTACTCATCACCAGCAGTGCCCCGGCGAACATGGCGACTGCCACCGCCACCACAGTGCGCGGGAAATGCAACACTTTATCCAAAAAATGCTGGTACCAGCGCTCCAGTGCGAACATAAACCGGTCGGTCAGCGTTGGTTTATGGCTGATTTTTTTGCTCAAAAACAAGGCGCTCATCATGGGAATATAGGTGAGCGAGAGCAGAAAAGCCCCGAGTACGGCAAAAGAAACGGTTTGCGCCATGGGCCGGAACATCTTGCCTTCGATACCTTCCAGCGCCAGTATGGGCAGGTATACGATCAGGATGATAATTTGGCCGAAGGCCGCGGCGCTCATCATTCGGCCGGCGGAACCGCTCACCTCGGTATCCATTTCCGACTGGGAAATACGGTCGGTCAGCACAAAATTTTTGGAGTGCGTCAAGCGGTGCAATACGGCCTCTACGATGATGACTGCGCCATCTACGATCAGACCGAAGTCGATGGCGCCGAGGCTCATCAGGTTGCCGCTCACGCCGAACAGGTTCATCATGCTGATGGCAAAAAGCATAGACAAGGGGATCACCGAGGCGACCACCAGCCCCGCGCGCAGGTTGCCCAGGAAAAAGATCAGCACGAGAATGACGATCAGGGCGCCTTCCAGCAGGTTTTTTTCCACGGTGTGGATGGCGTTGTCCACCATCTTGGTGCGATCGAGAAAAGGTTCGATCTCCACGCCCTCGGGCAGGGTTTTCCGAATCTGATCTATCTTTTCCTTTACCCGTTTGATGACGGCTGAGGAGTTTTCCCCCTTGAGCATCATCACCACGGCGCCGGCCACTTCGCCCTGGTCGTTGTAGCACACGGCGCCGTAGCGGGTAGCGCTGCCGAAGCGCACTTCGGCCACATCGCGCACCAGCACAGGGGCGCCGTTGGGCATGGATTTGACGACGATGGCGCGCAGGTCATCCAGGTTTTCTGCCAGCCCTTCGCTTCGGATAAACAGCACCGTCGGGCCTTTTTCGATATAAGCGCCGCCGGTGTTCTGGTTGTTTTTTTCCAGGGCGTCGAACAGGTCGGTAATCGTGAGACCGAAGGCTTTGAGCCGGTCGGGGTGCACGGCCACTTCGTATTGTTTGACCTTGCCGCCAAAACTGCTCACGTCGGCCACGCCGGGCGTACCCAGCAGCTGGCGCCGCACAATCCAGTCTTGAATGGTGCGCAGTTCAACGGCGTCGTAACGGCTTTCGTAGCCGGGTTTGGGCCGCACGACG
>CAUJEY010000331.1 GCA_963169325.1 Bacteroidota bacterium | reverse complement strand
TCGTTGGAGGGTGTTTCGAAAAACCGGATGTTTTCGGGCAAGCGAGCGGGAAAACGGCGGCGGAGTTCTTCCGCCTGTGGGCACACAATCAGCACCGGTTGGAAGCGGGAGATCGTGACCGCAATTTGAATAAAACAGGGCAGCACGGTGTCGAGTACCTCCGCCCAGTCGGTGCCGGCGTGTGGGAAAGTCAGTTGAACGGCACTTTGCGGCGTCCATTCAGCGGGGAGCCGGCGGGTTATTTTATTTTCAGGCATAAAAATTTGGCGACGTATAACTATTTGCCACTTTTAAAAAGGCACAAAGGTCACGCAAAGGTGCAAAGGTGCAAAGTGTAAGTGGCGGAAATTGTTGCCGGAAAAAATCCGGTTCTACCTGCCGGCAGCTTCCGTTCTTTTGCGCGTAGTGGCCAGTTCCACCAACTGGGTTTGCAGCACGGTTTGTTTGCCCGGGTAACCGGGTTTTAAGTGTTCGCCGTTTCGAATCAGGGCACACAGTTGTTCCGCAGCCATACGGCCGACTTCATAACCGTCGTGTCGCAAAAAAGTCACTTGCGGACGCAAAAAGTAGGGCAGTATGCCGTCGCTCATGCAAATAATGGAACACGCATCCGGTATTTTTATGCCGGAATCGAGTAGGCCCGGTAATGCGCCGACAATAATTTCGTCGGTCATGGCGAAAATACCGTCGGGTGGTTGGGGTGCTTGCATCGCCAGTTGCGCACATTCCAGGGCTTGTGCGGGGTCATCGGCGAAAAAAATATAATCCGGAGAAACAGGCAGGCCGTATTGTTTGAGTGCTGCCGTAAAACCATTCAGGCGGAGTTGGGTGATGCGCATATTCAGGTTGCCGAAGATACCGGCAATACGCCGGCAGCCCGTGTCGGCCAGGTACCGGACGGCCATCATTGCGTCGGAAAAATCGTCCAGAACGACTGAGTCGTAAGGCGCTTCTTCCAGTACTTTATCAAACATCACGATAGGCGTCCCGGCTTCTTCCATTAATTCCAGATGATGTATATTTTTTGTTTCCCGGGAGAAGGCGATCATGAGTCCTGCTACGTCGTTGTCGAAGCAGATTTGGATATTTTCGGCTTCGCGTTCGAGGGCGTCGTTCGAAAGCAGCATAATCAGACTGTAGCCGTGGCGGTGCAGTACGTGTTCGATACCTTTAATGAGGTAGGGGTAAAAGAACATGATCGTTTCCGGAATGACGAGCCCGACGAGCCGGCTGCTGCGCCGGCGGAGATTGACCGCCATATAGTTGGGCCGGTAGTGCAGGGTATCGGCCAGTTTTTTTACCTGTTCGCGTAGCGCCGGACTGATATCGGGATGGTCTTTCAGTGCCCGTGATATCGTAGAGGGGTTAACCCCCAATTGTTGGGCGAGGTCTTTTATCGTAATTCTTTTCATAATAGCAGCGACGCTTCGTGTCCGGTTTTTCGAAGGTTTAAAATTACGCACAATTTATAAAAGGCGGCTCATCTCCCGGCTGTTGCGTAGCGGTTGTATCGCAGCCGTGCAGTTGCCGGGGGTAAAGTTACCAACCGCAAACGTTTGCACAATCCTTTGCGGAAACAAAGGTTTTCGCTTCTTGTTCTGGCTCCCGATTAATGCAATAAATTTGAGCGTCGATTTGGGATTTCAAATAAAATTTTGAACAACAGTATCGATAAAAAATATGAACCGAGTTTTTGTATAGTTTTCAAGCGAATCACTACCTTAGCGACTTCTTAACGTATGAGCGCCACCACATGCTTCCCGGCAAACCAATACGCCCTACCATCTACTGTCCTGTTTAGTGCATTCATTTCTAATCCTTTAGAAAGAATAAATCCTTTGCGTACCAAAACGCCGTGATTGATTTCCACCATGTGTGAAATATATTACATTCACTAAACTAAACTCTCTTATCGTATGAAGTTTTTGCACACCTTTACCAAAGGCGGGTTGTTGCTGGCATTTTTGATGCTGTGTAGCAGTCTGGCCTTGGCCCAACGCACCGTCAAAGGGAAGGTCACTGATGCAGAGTCGGGCGAAGGCC
This sequence comes from Bacteroidota bacterium, assembly GCA_963169325.1. Taxonomy (GTDB): domain Bacteria; phylum Bacteroidota; class Bacteroidia; order Chitinophagales; family Saprospiraceae; genus M3007. Next base: position 653 of record CAUJEY010000331.1, on the reverse strand, counting down.
TGATCGGCGCAACAGTAACTGTTGTTGGAACAACCCGTGGCGCTGTTTCTGATATCGATGGAAATTTTTCCGTCGAGGTTCCGGAAGGCTCCACCCAAATTCGTTTTGCCTATACCGGCTATGCGGAAGAAGTGGTCACTTTGAGCGCTTCCAATGTGGTTGACATCGCCCTGAAGCCGGGTACGGTGCTCGACGAGGTCACCGTAATCGGTTATGGCAGTTTGAAATCAAAAGAGGTGACCAGCGCCGTTGCGTCGGTCAAGGCCGAAGATTTTAACAAAGGCAACGTCACCAATGCCGCCCAGCTCATTCAGGGTAAAGTAGCCGGTGTATCGATTTCCCGCGCGGGTAGCGACCCGAACGGCGATTTCACCATCCGTCTGCGCGGTTTGTCGTCCATTTCTTCCGGCACCTCTCCGCTGATCGTACTCGACGGTATCCCGGGTGTGGACATTAGCCTGGTGGACCCGAACGACATCGAAGCCATCGACATTTTGAAGGACGGTTCGGCCGCCGCTATTTATGGTACGCGTGCTTCGGCGGGCGTAATCCTGATCACCACGAGAAAAGGCGCAGCCGGACGTACGGTTGCCGACTACAACGGTTTCGTGGCCTTCGACCAGGTGGCCCGTAGATACGAAACCCTCAGTGCT
>CAUJEY010000330.1 GCA_963169325.1 Bacteroidota bacterium | reverse complement strand
TCAAACCAGAAACTCTCAAACCCTCAAACCCCTTTTATGATGTTAACAATTCCAAAATGTCCCCCTTACGCAGGCAGCGCTGCGGATATTTGCCCCGTCATTGCCACCTGTACTCAAACTACTTCGCAGAATGAACCGTTTTATTGTTTTTTCCCTCTTTCTGATTTTTACGACCGCCACTGCCTTTGCTCAAAAAGGGTATAACATTCGGGTCAAATTAGACAACTACGCCGAAAATGAACTGATTCTCGGTTTTCATTACGGCGACAAACAATACGTAAAAGACACCGTGACGCTGGGCGCCGACGGGTATTTTACCTTTAAAGCCGATACGCTCCTGCCCTGCGGTGTTTATATGTTCGTGCTGAAACCGGATAATTCGTTCATTCAAATCCTGTTGCCGGATACGGACCAGGATTTTACCATCAGCACCGACGCAAAAGATGCCGTTTTCAAAATGAAAACAAAAGGCACGGAGGACAACCAAATATTTTACGAATACCTCGGCTACCTCGGCAAAATGCGCGTTGATGCAGATACGATCCGGGCGCAAATGGAACGGCTGAAAGACAACCCCGCCGATTCGCTGCGCCTCATTCAGAAAAGCGGGGAATTGGACAAACTGGTAAAAAAATACCAGCGCGAATTAATCGCCAAACACCCGGGAACCCTGACCGCCAAGATCATTAAAAGCTCTACCGAGCCGGAAATCCCGGAATTTGAAGGAAAAGACGACAAGGAAATCCAGTTGAAGAAGTATTTTTGGTATCGCGCCCATTACTTCGACAATATTGATATTTCAGACCCCTGTATGTTGCGCAGCCCGGTACTGCACCCCAAGGTTGATCAATATATCAACAAAATTGTCCCGCAACACCCCGATAGCATCAACATTGCTCTGGATGAAGTGATCGGTAAAGTCAAAAATTCGTCGGAGACATATAAATTCTACCTCATCCATTTTCTTAATACCTACGCCAAGTCCAAATTTGTAGGCATGGATGCCTGCTATGTGCACCTGGCCTTGAAATACTATTGCACCGGCGGAGCCGACTGGGTGAAACAAGAAGACCTGGACAAAATATGCGACAATGCCCGGCGCCTCGAACCCATTCTGATCGGAAAAATAGCGCCGAATATCATCGTTAAAAACAACAAGGATCAACCGGTCAGTCTTTGGGATGTAGACTCGGACTACACAGTGCTGTTCTTTTGGGCGCCCGATTGCAGCCATTGTAAAAAATCGGCCCCCTTTATGGTGGAATTTGCCAAACACTTCAAAGGCCGGGGCGTAAAAGTGTTCAACGTTTGCACCGCTGTGACCGACAAAGGCCCTGAATGCTGGAAAGGTGTGGAGGAAAAAGAATTCAGCGATGACCTTTTCCTCAACACTTACGACCCTTATCTGCAAAGCCGGTACAAAACACTGTATGACGTACAATCCACGCCGCAAATCTTCATCCTCGACCGCAAACACGAAATTCTGATGAAAAAGGTAGGCGCCGAAGAATTGATCAAAGTTATGGAAGACGTTATGCGGTTCCAGGAAGAGAAGAAAAACCAGGGAAAGTAAGGGCATTGTCCTAAATTGCCGGAAGCAGCGAAAACAGGCTCGTGCGAATCAGGCATTTTGTCTTTTTTTGCAAGCAAATACTTGTCATTTTTTTCCGGATCATCCCCCCCCTGTACAATGAACAATCCGCTGACCTGGGCATTTTTGCTCTTTTTTAGCCCTGCCATCGGGCAAACGTATCTGATGAACGGTACGCCTATTGCCTCCTGTAGCGGAACTTTTTATGACAGCGGTGGTAGTGGCGGCGATTATACCAACAATCAGAATCTCAGCAACACCATCTGCCCCGACAACGGCCAGTATTTGCGCCTAAACTTTTCCAATCTACAGTTGGCCCCAGGCGACCAGTTGTGTTTTTACGACGGTTCAAGCATTTTAGCGCCATTATTAGCCTGTTCCGGCGATTTTCCACCCGGCCAGCCTTTTGCGGTGCAAGCCTCTCCGAACAATCCCGGCGGTTGCCTTACCCTTACTTTTTTATCCGATGTTTCCGGTACGGCTACCGGTTGGGAAGCAACCCTCTCCTGCGAAGCGGCGTGTTTTGTTCCAGCCCCTGCCAACCTGAAAGTGGTGGAAATAGCCAACAGCAACATGGTATGGGCCTGGGACGCTGTTCCTTTTAGCGCAGGGTACGAGGTGAATGTCAACGGTAGCGCCTGGATACCAGCCAACGGCAACTTGTCGCATACGGTTTCCGGTCTTATGCCCGGCGATCCGGTCATTCTGGAGGTACGGGCTATCAGCAGTATTCCCGGGTGTTTGACTATGAGTATTTCCGCCAGCAAGACCTATATAAACTGTACCCTGGAAGCCGGGGTGGATGCACTCGAACCGGCTGCCTGCCCGGGCGCCGCTACCGGGTCGGCTTTTATCATCGTAAACGGATCGTCAGGCGCCGTGCAGTATTTTGCAGACAATAACCCCGCTGCTTTTCCTTCGGGCGACTTTATCAATTTTTTCACCGCGGGCAATCACGTTGTAATCGTCCAGGATGACAGCGGATGCCGGGATACCGTCTCGTTCACGATTACCGAACCGCCACCCTTAATCATCTCGATTGATTCTATTCGCCATGCCAGGTGTTTCGGGGGCGACGACGGCTTTATCCGGGCAAGCGCCACAGGCGGTACGCCTCCCTACACCTATGCCTGGCAGGGATGCCAGGGCGGGCCTGTAACAACGGGCCCATTCTTACAGGATATTTTTGCGGGATGTTACGCCGTCACCGTCACCGATGACAACGGCTGTACCGCAGTTACGCAGGATTCGGTGAAACAGGGCATAAAATACACGTTCTCCGTCAGCCAGGAGCCCGTTCGTTGTTTTGGTGGAATGGATGGCAAAGCGACCGTCGTCGCTTCCGGCGCACAACCACCCTATACCTATTTGTGGGCCAACGGCGATAAAACACCCACGGCAGACAGCCTGAAAGCCGGCCTTTATGCCGTTTCCGTCACCGACGCCTCCGGCTGTACCGCCGTCACCTTAGCGGAAGTTAAAGAGCCGAAACAACTGGTTATTGATAGTATTCGTGTTACCCATATCCTGTGTTTCGGCGGAAACAACGGGTCCGCCACCGTTTTTGCCGTAGGCGGGGTGCCATCTTATACATTCAACTGGAGCGATGCAAAAACGGGCCAGTCCGTTACCGGTTTAACGGCCGGCCCTTATACCGTTACCGTAACCGATCAAAACGGATGCACCTTCGCGTCGAGTACGCTGGTTAGCCAGCCGCCCGATTTGTTGGTACCCATATCCAATCTAAAGCCGGAAACCTGTGCCGGCGCATGCGACGGTGGTATTACCCTGAACGTGTCCGGTGGTATTGCACCTTATGGCATTGCATGGGACAACGCAGGAATCCCCGCCGGCTCCTTCGCGCCGCAAAACCTCTGCCCCGGGGCTTATCGGGCCACCATTACCGATGCAAACAGCTGTTCCAAAACCATCCAGGCCAACGTGCAGCCAGCCATTCCCATCACCGTGCAACGAAGCGTTCAGCCCCCCCTTTGCGCAAACGATCAAAACGGGAGTATAACGGCCATGGTGAACGGGGGCACTACCCCCTATCAATTTGCCTGGAATACCGGAGCAACCGGCAACACGCTCCAAAATTTATCCTGCGGCATTTATACCCTGACCATTACCGACTCGCTGAACTGCACCCGCATCGTATCGGATACCCTGCCTTGTCCGAATCCGATTGTTTTGGACAGCATTGTGCCCAAACCGGTGCGTTGTTTTGGCGAAGCCAAC
>CAUJEY010000329.1 GCA_963169325.1 Bacteroidota bacterium | reverse complement strand
CCGGAGATGTCACCTGCTCGTGCCTCGCAGATGACACCTCCGGCCGTGATAGTCAAGGCCGAAGATGTCGTAAGTCCGGAGATGTCACCTGCTCGTGCCTCGCAGATGACACCTCCGGCCGTGATAGTCAAGGTCGAAGATGTCGTAAGTCCGGAGATGTCACCTGCTCGTGCCTCGCAGATGACACCTCCGGACTACCCGCTCGTCCCTCGCAGATGACACCTCCGGCCGCATGAGTCAATCTCCCGCCAATTCCGGCGACTTTTGTATCTTTGAATGCGCAACTAAGCCTTACCCATGCTCGACGCCCTATTGACAAAAGGAAATGCCTGGCTTTCCCGTTTGGTGGCTTATCCCGGCGATGACGGAGAGACGATTGTCATTAAAAAAATATGGTTAGCCACAGGAGTTGCCATTAACCTGACAGCATTTGCATCCTCGTTCTGGTGGCTGTATGGGATGGGATTAAGGACTATTTTCATCATGGAATTGGTCTACCTCGGGTTTTACTCGATCCTGATCGCGCTATTTTTGTGGTTACGGCGCGGTATCGATTGGTTTATACTCGCAACAGCCCTGTTTCACATCTTTTTCTCTTTTGCCGGCGTTTGCCTGCATGGCGGTATTATCGCCTCCGCGGGCCTTGTCTTTGTCGGCTGGGGCGGCGGGCCGGTATATTTGTTGCTTTTGCAAAAAAACAGGAAATGGGCCACCCCGATTCAGGGGCTTTTTATGGTTACCGTTGTGGCGGAGGTCGCCTTGCAGCCCGTCCTGAAACCCGATCCCAATTTATCGGCGGATGATGCCATAACCCTCTTTACCGGTTATTTCCTGATTATTACACTCGCGGTATTTTTAATGCTCCGGTATTTCATCGGGCAAAATGACCAAATCAAACAGGCGGAAAAAGCGCGTATTCAGGAGCTGGCAGATATGAAATCCCGGTTTTATACCAATATAACACATGAATTCCGTACGCCCCTGACGGTTATTCTGGGCATGGCCGATCAGATAGAAGCAAAACCGACCGATCATTTTCGGACCGGACTGGGGCTGATCAGGCAAAACGGGAACCGGCTCCTCCAATTGGTCAATCAAATGCTAAACCTCTCGAAACTCGAGTCGGGCGCCATGCAGGTGCATTATATTCAGGGCGACATCGTTCCTTATCTGTTGACCGTCATCGAACCGTACCAGCGTTTGGCGGAAGGGCAAAACAGCCGGATTCAACTGGTGGATTGGCCGGATCAGCTGGAACTGGATTTTGACCCCGAAAAATTGGAGGCGCTGTTGGGAAACCTGCTGTCCAATGCCATCAAACATACGCCGAAAGGCCGTGAAATCGAGGTGAAGGCCGGCCCGGCAGCGGGCGATTGGACGGAAGATGCATCGTGGTATTCCGTCTTTGAGCGGGAAACGCCGGGTAAAAGATGGCAGTTTTGTGTTAAAGACCACGGGCATGGTATTCCGGCGGAAGAAATACACAGCATCTTCGACCGCTTTTACCAGGTGGACGCGAAAAACGCGGAAGGGCAAGTGAACCATACGCAGGGAACAGGTATCGGCCTTGCACTCGTCAAAGAACTACTCCGGTTGCTGGGTGGCAATTTGTTTGTCAGAAGCGTTGTGGGGGTGGAAACAGAATTTCGGGTATACCTGCCTTACACCAATGTGGCCACGCCTGCCCCGTTGGCGATAAGCGTTCCGTTGCATACCCCGTTGGAACTTGATAGCGACGACGGCGACCCGGCGCATTCCGGGATATTCCAAAAAGAGCATCCGCAAATTCTGATTGTGGAAGACAATTCAGGCGTGACCCAATACCTGCGTTCGATTCTGGCGGATGATTACCAGGTCGGCGTCGCCGTCAATGGGCAGGAGGGGATCGACAAGGCACTGGAAACCATCCCCGACCTCATCATCAGTGATGTGATGATGCCCCAAAAAGATGGATTTGAACTTTGCCAAACCCTCAAAAAAGACTTCCGCACCAGTCACATTCCGATCATCCTGCTGACGGCCAAGGCAGATATGGAATCAAGCCTTACCGGTCTCGAGCATGGCGCGGATGCCTACATGACCAAGCCGTTCAACAGCAGGGAACTCCGCACCCGCATCCGGAAGCTCATCGAGTTGCGGGACGTCCTGCGGGAAAAATACCGCACGATGTCGGAGCCGGCCTCCCCGGTTCCGGATACGCCGGGACCGGATGACGAATTTTTCAAAAACCTCCGGAACGTCCTGGAAGCCCATTTCGGCGAAGAGGAATTTCATGTTGCTCAACTGTGCCACGAGCTCGGTATCAGCAGGGTACAGTTGTTCCGGAAGTTAAAAGCGCTGACCGGCAGCTCCGCATCGGAGTTCATCCGTGACTACCGCTTGAACAAAGCCAGGGTGATGCTGACCACTACCGACCTGAACATTTCGGAGATTGCTTTTGAAGTCGGCTTTAAAGATCCAGCCTATTTTACCCGAGCTTTTTCGAGTGCATTCGGGTTTGCGCCGTCTGTGCTGCGAAAATGAAACATCCGTCCAAGAATTTGAAACGAAAGTACCAGAAAGGAAAGTTGCACGCGCTCAATTTTGGGGGTGATAACAAGATTTTATCACAACCAAAATCTCAGCATTATGAAACCTGCTACTTTATTATCAATTGCCTTTTGCCTGGCTTTTTTTCTGGCAACTGCGCCGGCTGCAGTTGCGCAAGCGTATATTCCCGACACCTCTTTTTGGGAACCCCGAGCCAGTATGAACCAGGCCCGGTCCTATTTCCCGGCCGTTAATTTGGGTAGAAAAATTTTAGCCTTCGGCGGGATTATAGCCGATAACGGCGTTGTTTTTACCTACACCAATACCATCGAGGAGTACAATATTCCTACAGATGAGTGGGTCGTAAAAGACACCCTCCCTCAACCCATGTGCGCGATGGCCGCCGTCGAATTGAACGGAGCGATCTATATTATCGGTGGAATAACCGACCCGGTAGCCGCTACTTCCACCCAAAAGGTTTACCGGTATGCATTGGGCACTTTTGGCGCAGACACCATCGCCTCCCTGCCCGCCGCGATGAGCTATTTGTCGGCTTGTGCGGCCGGTGGAAAAATATATGCCATTGGCGGAGCCTCGGGATTTTTTGGCGCCGTTTCGAACAAGGTGTACGTTTACGACCCATCGGATAATACCTGGAGCGTTGGCAAGGATTTGAATATCGGAAGAGCGGCCCACACTTGTGCTGTAGTTGGAAGCAAAATCTATGTAATGGGCGGAACAATCGGCTGGCTCTCCTCCATTAACTCCGTCGAAGTATTCGATACCCAAAAACCGGAGCTAGGCTGGGTTCTTTCCGATAAACCCCTGGTGAATGCCCGGGCCGGCCACGGAAGCGCGGTACATTTGGACATTATTTATGCTATCGGTGGTATTGAATCTATATCCAGTGCGGAAATGAGCCTGGAGGCCTACGGTCCGGAAATAGAAGGCGGAGACAATTGGGAAGTTTTTAAAAACCTGACCTATGACCGGCGTGCATTCGGTTGCGTTGCATTGCCTCCTGATTTTGGTATGTGGCCTCCCTGGATTTATATTATGGGCGGAAATTCGGGCAGTTCTGTCATTTCCACTACCCAACGACTCGTAATTTTCCCGGTAGTTGGGGTCAATGATGTTATACCCACATCAGCGGAAAACATTTCCGCGCTGTCCAATTTCCCGAATCCCTTTAATCAAAGTACGACCATTTCCTATACGGTAGGAAAAGCTGCGCATGTCGTCATCACCATTTTCAATGCCAGGGGCCAGTTGATTTCCATGCCGGTAAGCGGCCTGCAAACGCCGGGCGAACACCATGTTCCTTTTGACGCGACCAAGCTGGAAACGGGCGTTTATTTCTGTGTCATGAATAGCAACAATGGGGCTGGTTTTGTCCGGAAAATGGTAGTCATGCGGTAGATATGCGGTCGTCATTGGGTCATTCGTCGTCATTGCGTCATTTGTCGTCATTTGTCGTCATTGGGTCATTCGTCGTCATTGCGCTCTACCGGAATACCGCCACTTCCTGCGCAAAATACCCATTTTGTAAAACCCCGCTGTTGTCCAGCATGCGGTAATGTATAACGGCGAAGTACACGCCCGGGAGCGCCGGCTTTTGCCGGAAGGTGCCGTCCCAAAACAGGTCTGCGTCGCGGCTTTCAAACACCTGGTTGCCCCAGCGGTCGTACACCTGCATGTGCCATTCAACCGGCGTGCAATTGCTGGAAAACTCGAGCAGATCGTTTTGCCCGTCGCCGTTCGGGCTGAAAATATTAGGCAGGTAAATGGAGCAGTTGCAGACCTGTTTTTGCAGTTGGTACGAGTAAATGACGGGCCGGCTGCAATTGCTCCGGCTGCTGGCCTGGTAACGGCCGGCCCGGTACAACAAACGCGGGTTGTCGGGGCTGCCGTCATCCCATACAAAACCGGGGCCGGGCAAGGTTACCTGCCAGGGTTGATCGCAGGGCAACATCGTATCCACGGTGATGAGATGATCCGGGCCAGGTGCGTCGCAAATATCCCCTATTTCAAATTCGAGGGGATGAATCAAAAAGGAACCGGCCGTTACATCGTTCATCGTAGCATCCACGGTGACGGTATCCAGCGGAACGAATTGCAGGGAAACATCATTCGGTGCAAAGCTGAGTATCGGCTCCCATTGAAAACAGTCGCCCGACAGGGAATCCAGGGAAAATTGCAGGAGAAAATCGGTCACTTTGTCGGGCTTGATAATATACGGATTGGCGCTCCCGACGATGTTTACGGAGTTGTCCTCGTCCAACGACAGCGCAAGTGGGCCCGTGTCGATGGGTTGATCGAGCGCCAGTTTTTGCCCGCGCAGGATGGCGCCTTGCGGTGAAAGCAGCAGCGCGCAGGGCGCGTTTTCGCCCTGGTCGCCCGGGCCGGTCCAGGCAGCCAGAATATTACCGTCGGGTTGCAGCACGAAATCCGGCGGTCCTTTGGCGGCGGGGAATTTGTCGCTTTTCCAGACGAATTTTCCGTTCAGGTCAACTTTGTAAAAAAAACCGAAGTCCGGGCCCGATGCTTCCAGCACATAACCGTTATCTACTTCCACGGGGCCGGCAAGCGGATAAATGCCCGGGGCCGTTTCGAGCGTGGTGGCCCATTGCAGGGCGCCCTGTGCATTCAGTTTGTACAAATACAGCCCCGAACGGCACAAAAAACCATCGTCCCGGGTAATGATCCCTTTTCCTTCCGATTCAAAGGGTGTAAACGATTTTCCCCATTGAATATGCAGGTCTTTGTTGAGGATCATCACAAAACCCCGTTTGGGAATGCTCCAATGCAGAAGCAGGCCATAGATCATGATCCGGTTACTTTTCAGATCGATGGAAAAAGTAAAATGATCCACGTATAAGGGGTTGAACAATCGGAACCGCAGTATCTCGCCTTCTTCGTTCAGTTTGGCCAGGAAGATCAATTCCTGCGAGTTAGCGTAGGCGCTGCCGTACAGGTAAATTTCGCCAGAGCCGGTTATTTTAATATCGTTCAGGTCCAGGTAATACTGCCCCAACTCGTACTTTTTAGCCCACACGGTGTCGCCGCAAGGATCAAAGCGCATCAGGAAAATACTGATGTTTTTACCGGGCGTCAGCGGTTCCAGGGGGGAATCGCCGACGAGTACGTCGCCGTTTGCGAAGCGGGCGATTTTTTTGGAATAGGATTTTTCGGGTTTATCGAGCAGTTTGAAATATTGCTGGGAGAGAGCCCGGGTGGCGACCAGGAGGCAGAGGAGGAAAAGACAGAGGCGCCGGGCTGAATTCATGCTTCAAATATAGGGTTAAACCTCCAATTGGCCTCCTTAATTCCCCAGTTCCCCGGGGCTGTACCGGCTTTTGGCCCGGCGCTCCACGTCTTCCCGGTAGAAGGCCACGTCCTTGAACCGGATGTCCACGTAACGTTGGGCCTGGTCGTAGAAATGGGGCGAGCGGGGGTCGCCGCTCTCGCCTCCTGCAAGCAGGCTCTTGGCCTTCAGTTTCGGGCCGAACTCCACCACCGCCACGAAGCTGTTGCCAGAGGTGCCATAAATGCGCTTGGAGCCTTTGTACTGTTGAGCGCCGAAGGAGGCCAGTGCGCCCCATTTGCCGGAAGCGAGGCCACAGGGCAGGCTCGGCTTGCTATCATCAAAGGGCTGCTCGATGTCGCCGGTCAGGCGCTGGAACCGGTTGATATCGCCCCAGGGTACGTCCCAGCGGCCAAAGTCGGCGACGAGTTGCTGCACGGCCTGCCTGAAGATGGCCAGCCGCTCTGCCGGGGGGGAGCCGGCGCCAAAGTAGTTGAAAGTAGTCATGTCGCCGGGGTATTCAATATCCCAACCGCCGGGTACTTTCCCATACATTTTGTAGTGCGTGCCATAGTAGTGCGCCAGGGTCATGGCCACGGACTCCTTGCTAACCCTGAAGTCCCATTTGCGGAGCACCTCAATCGCCGAGGCAAGCATTTTGTCGCCCTTTTGGGGGCCTGCCCCATCATAAGCCGCCACGAGACCGGGAATCAGCTGCTCAAAACCCGGCAGCACGGGGTCATAAGCCGTTTCAATCAGTTTGTCCAGGGTAAAATCCCGGCGCTCTTTGAGCAGCCGCACCGCATGAATTCCCCGAAAATTCTCTTTGGGCAGGCGCATGTACACCGGGTAATCCGTTGGCTTGGGGCTATTTTCGCCGGCACAGGTGAAGGGGGTGGAATTGCAGTTTTGCAGCCAGCCGTTCGGCGGGTTTACGACTACGATACAATCGTCCACTTCGTGAAGGCCCTGCCAATCGGTGGCGGGATTGCTGCCGTCCACGGGCTTCGAGAAGTCGAACGCGGTATCCCTTTTCGGGGCAAAATTGCCGTGGTAATAGGCGATGTTCCCTTCCGCATCGGCGAATACGGTGTTGTTCGAGGAGTTCGTGCGCATGTCCATCATCTTGCGGAATTCGGCATGGTTCTTCAACTTGGTGCGGGTGTACGACTGGGTGAGCGCCTTCACCGGCTCCCACATCATGGCGGTAGATACCCACTTATCGTCCTTCAGGTGGGTGATGGGGCCGTGATGGGTGCGGTAAATGGGGAACTTGCGCGTTTTCATCTCCTGGCCTTCCCGGTATTTCAGGGTCACTTGCTTTGCCGTGACAGGGCGTTTCTCTGAGCCGTATTGGTAGAAATATTGGCCGTTCTCTTCGGTAACGGTCTCCACAAACTCGTCCATTACATCGAGGTAGGACGAGGTGTGCATCCAACCTGTTTTTTCATTAAATCCTTGATAAACAAAAAATTGTCCCCAGGTGACGGCGCCATACACGTTCAGTCCTTCTTCGCTTACCACATGAATTTCGGGCCTGAAGTAGAACGAAGTGTGCGGATTGATGAGCAGCATGGCATGGCCGCCGGCCGTCATTTTGCCCGACAGGGCAAAGCCGTTGGAGCCGCGTGGTTCGTCGTCCCGGTGTGCGTGCATATCCCAATCGCTCATGCGCTTCTTTTCAATCCAGCCAAGCCCCTTATTTTTTCCATTCTCCTCATGTCCGGAATGCGCAGGCTTCCCTATTTGCGCATAAAAAGCCTTGATCTGCTCCGTAGGGATATTCTCGATGTCGGCGCCGATACTTCCTTCGAAGAAGTACATCGGAAACCACGGCTCGAAGCGGGTCAGCAATTTGGGCTTCACGTCCGGGTGCGTGTGCAGGTAGTAGTTGACGCCGTCGGCGAAGGCGACGCAAAGTTCTTTGAGCCATGCCGGCGCACTTTCGTAGTGCGCCCTGGCCTCGTCGCCGGTCATGAAGAGGTTGGCCCGCAGGTCGCTGTACAGCTCTTTTTCGCCCTCCACCTCGGCCAGTCTTCCGATGGCCCTGAGGTAGTTGAGTTCCACCCGCTGGAAGTCGTCCTCGCACTGGGCAGAAAGCATCCCGAACACGGCGTCGGCGTCCGTCTTGCCATAGATGTGCGGGATACCGAAGTCGTCACGGAATATGGTGACACGAGCGGCATGGGCCTTCCAGCGGGCAGGGTCGGTGGTGTTGTCCGGATGGGTGCAGGCGGCCATGGCCAAACAAAGCCAAACAAGGAGAATTACTTTTTGCATTACAGGATGCTTGTTTGATTGTGGATGAAGTGAAGCGGTGACCAATAAAAAAAATGGATGGTTTGTTTACCGGATATTTTCAAATCAGTGGGTTGTTGCCCCCATTCAGCCTGAAAAAGGCCCGGCAAGATGACGCTAAATTTTGATTATACACGTGATCATGAGAAGACCGAACACCCAGCCTGTTCTTATTTTGCAATCAAACATTTTTCCGTAACAATCATATTTCCAGTTATTAAGGTATAGAAATATATGCCGGATGACTGGTTTTGAATATCCCATTTCACTTGATGCTGCCCGGTGGTTTGGTCTTCATTCACCAAGAATTGAATTAGTTTTCCACTTACATCATGAATAAATAATTTTACTTCCGAAGGCTCGGGGAGCGTATAACTGATGATAGTGTAATCAGTAGCGGGGTTTGGTGCATTTTTCAAATCGAATAATCGATTATGTGCGGTACTAGTCAGGGTGGGGTGAGCAGTTTGATAGACTCGTACATAGTCTATTTCTAATTCATCTTGAGTGAAATCGGGAAGAATACTGGGAAGAATAGCAAAATTAAGTAAAATGTATTGTTCTGCATCAAAAGGCCAGGTATTAGTATCATAAGTAGTTGTTTTATAGGTGTAATGCGTTACACTATCAACACTGAATACTAATTTTTTGGGATACCATTCGAGGGTATAAGTGTGGAAATTTGTAGATGCTGTGGCGATGCTTTGTCCGCCAAGGTTAACCGTATTGCCAAAACTGGAGGGGGTATGTGTGGCGCTTTGTATGTAGTTTTGATTGGCGCCCCAATGTTCCATGATGTCGATCTCGCCGCAAGCCGGCCAGCCTGTCGTCCCGAATCCTTGATTGTTCCAATATCCGCCATTTTCATGGATGTTTTTACCTAAGGTCCATATAGCCGGCCATGTACCGACGCCGGCAGGCAATTTTGCACGGACTTCTACTTTTCCATATTGAAAAGCGAATTTTGAATTTAATCTGGCCGAGGTATATTGTTTCGTTTGTCCTTGATCGGTGTAGGTTTCCTTTTTCCCAACAATATGCAATATGCCATTACTCACATAAGAATTAGCTGCTCTATTGGTATAATGCTGTATTTCGCCATTGTACCAACTGTTGCCATTGGGCAGCAGCGTCTGATGGTGCCATTTGGCGGAATTGATAGCCCCATTACCCTCAAACTCATCTGACCATACAAGCAGGTTGTATGCCGGCTCGGCGGTAATCACGCCGTTGTAGAACACATCATCTATATAGGCTGTAACAAGGTCATTGTTATTTTCACCATTTACCTGTAGCAGTACCCTGTTAAAGTCCCCTCTTTGAATTGGCGGCGGTGAATTGGGATCAAAACTATAATATGGGTCATTGGCAAAATCAAAAGACACGGTTTGCCATTGGTTTAAGACAATGGGTTTTATAATTTCACTTTGTGTCACCCACGGGCTTGGCAGGGTTCCATTTTGCAATTTCAAGGATATTTGATTGGGCTGATTTCCGGTCAACCCACTTGATGGGACATATATTTTTAAGGTAAAGATACTTTGATTGCTTAAATCAAAATTAAAGGCAACATCAAATCGAACATTGGCAAATTGGCCTCCCGCATCTTGATATTTTAGAACCTTAGCGGAAGTATTAATACCCTGTACATACGGATTGGCAAAGCCCGCATTGAGGTTGCAATTGTCGCCGGTCCAATTCGTAATGGTGCCATTGCCTTCAAAATCATCTTGTACCGTTTGAGTTTGCGCATGGATGGAGTTGATAAAAAGCACTAAAAAAGAAATTGACAAAATGATTTTACTCATGAGCATTGTTGTTAGGCTTTGTTGCATGAATCCCCGGCGGAGCCGGGTTCATGCCTTGGATGAAAAGTGAGCCAGCAAGCGTACTTTTGAGTTATAAAGCTAAAAAAACGACTTCCCGGCTCATGACAAGAGTAGACGCTTTAGCTAACTCAAACAAGCCCAGAGAGCAATATAAAATAACGAATTGGAGCGAGTACAATACTGGATTAAAGCGGCGGGGCAGCCTGACGTTATGGATTGACGAATCGGTATCCTCGAGTTGGTACCATCAAGGGCCGATAAAGCGAGGTGGTCAAATGATATATTCAGCAGCCTGTATATTGGTACTGCTAACCTTAAAAGCAACTTTTCGCCTTCTCTTTCGGCAATTAGAAGGTTTTGCCGAGTCGATTTTGAGCTGATGGGCATTGATTTGGTGGTGCCGTCGTACACACAAATATGCCGTCGGCAAACTGGATTGGCGGTTCCGTTGGGGACACGGAGGTGACCGATAGCAGTTGTGAACTTATAATCCCCAAAGGTGCCGGCCAAGATTGTGAAAACCTGGTCTGGTTGATTGAACAAACCCGTAAATCCTTTTCCGATACTACGCTTTACAATCGTTATCCCTTCACGCAACTCGGCTATACCTACGACTGGAACCGAAAGAACAAACGCCACGTCGGACTGAGCGAATTTGTGATTGGAAAGAACAAAAGCATCGTTGTGGATACGGTGGTTGGCACAGCCGATTATGTTTTTATTTAATCTTATTGTATTTCTTCAAAAGGTCAGTGACTAATTGATGCGGAAGCGCATAAGCTTTGTTTCCATTAATGCCTTGCATTGTTTCTGCCGCAACCATCGCATTGATAATGGCTTCTTCAACGGCCTGGACGGTTGCATCAAATAATGGATTGATTAAGTCATTGGGCAACGCATCAATTTTTGTAAAATTTTCCCGCTGAAACGCTGATGGGTTGGCGGTTGAAAAAGCAATGAATATGTCGCCCGAACCGTTTTCGCCACGCCCACCCATGATGCCTATTCCCAGCGGCACCCGTGCGGCAATTCTTTTTAACTGATGGGGCAATAAGGGCGCATCGGTAGCAACCACCACGATAATAGACCCATCGCCCGGTTGATAAGAGGGTGGTGCTTTGAATTCATAGTTCAGGGTGTCTTTCAATTCTTGCCCAATGGGCACTCCAGCGATCGCAAAATGGCGCTTGCTCCCAAAATTTGATTGCACCAATGCGCCGACCGTAAAGGTCGAGTCCCCTATTTTTACGATTCTGGAAGCCGTGCCTGTGCCGCCTTTGAAGCCCAGGCACATCATGCCCGTGCCGCCTCCCACATTTCCCTCCTTGATGAACCCGGACTTTGCACTTTCCAATGCTTCATAAGCATTTTCTTCTTTTACGTGAAAGCCATAGATGTCATTGAGGAAGCCATCATAAGTTTCGGCAACGACCGGATAGGTGTACCAAAAATCCTCTTTATACCAACCCGTTTTCACGTACCATTTCAGCACGGCATCCCGCACAACGCCCACGCTGTTTGTATTGGTAATCATGATTGGGCCTTCCAAAAAACCGGATTCTGTTATCCAGGTCGTTCCAGTCATTTCGCCATTGCCGTTCAGCGAATACCAGTTGGCAAAAACGGGATTGTTGGTCATGCCCCTCGGCAAGATGGCCGTCACGCCCGTCCTGACCGGGCCTTTTCCTCTTATGTTTTTGCCTTCCCCTGAAATGATAGTGCTATAACCAACCTCAACCCCTTTTACGTCGGTTATGGAATTGAATTTACCTGTTGTACCGTTGAAAGGGATTCCAATGTCTCTTGCCCGTGGTTTTTGAGTTGCAAGGGCAACAGGGGAATCCTTTGTAAAACCTTCCGAAAACTCCACCCGCACGTACTCCGACTCATCCGGCGGCCCAGCGGTGATTTGTAAAAATGGTTTTCCCGTCAGCGTCATGATGACCGAACCGAAGGTAAGACCCCATTGATTTGGGGTGACGCAAACGGGGGATTTCGCATCGTCCTTGGAGCGCAGCGCCTCCATAATGGCAGCGTCGGTGATGGCGCCACTTGGTGTCAGCCTGCGTTGCACTGCCGCCAAACGCACGAAACTATTGGAGTTCACGGGCTTTTCTTCCGGCTTCAGGGTCGGGTCGAATTTTTTGAACCAGGGTTTCAGGTCGTCGTTCACCAGCGGGTGGTTGGTGTGCCAGACCGTGCCGTTTTCGTTTTTGGGGTCAAAACGCACCACTTTATTGGCGGAAGCCTCAAAGTCATACACCTCTTCCCGGATGCCGATGATATAGTTCTGGCCGGAGGCGTGCGGCACGTTTTGGATAAAAGCCAGCAGGTCGTTTTTGTCGGTGGTACTGAGCATGCGGCGTACGATGAAGGCTACGGGCAGCCCGGTCGTGTTGGCTTTCAGTTGCATCAGCGTGTTCATGCAGGCGCCGATGCCCGTCTCGTTCATGCCGTTGAGGGCGATGCAGCCGGGGTGCGTCAGGATGAGCTGTTCGGGGCGGTCGCCGTGCCGGGCGATGCGCAGCAGCACCTGGTAGCCATCTGTATAGGCTTCGATGTCCATGTTCTGGGCGATGTAGCCAGGCTTCCCGTCACGTGCGGGCACACCCACGCCGCTGCAGTGGTGGTTTTTGATATTGTTCTGATAGACCCAAAACTCATCGAGGAGGCTGAACACCATCACATCGTTGAACGGCTGCCCGGCGCCATCAGCGATACCTCTTACTTCTTCGTATAGGTCTGGCGTCCATTGTTTTATAGCGGCATCGAAACTTGTTTTCTGGTAAAAATCGGCTATTACCTCGTTGGCGTCCTTTTCAACTGCCCTGGTCGTATTCTCTTTGAACATGGCAATGAGTTCACCGATCTCTTTTTTGAAAATCTGGCCATGCTGCAGGCCCAGTTCATAGCCGGTACCGGTGAGGGTGACTTCCCGGATGGGTTGGCGGCGGGCTTTGGCTTCGGGGTTGGCCGTGGCGCCCAGGCTGTTGTCTTGTGCAAATGATTGATTTGCAAGGAGTAGGAACAGTGCGTAGGATGCGAACAAGTAAAAATGAATTCTCATTCAGGTTGAATTTTTACGAAAGATAGAATAACAATGGTTATGATTATTTCAAAGCATCCCACTCTTCCCGGGTAGCTACAGATTTCTGGAATTCCATCATGCATTGCCATTTGTCACCCTGCTTTACCACCAATTCTTCAAAATGGATATATGCCTCTGAAAGGAGCTTGCCCTTGCCGTCATGAGAGGTAAAATAGAAAATCCCGGTTTCATGCGCCGTGGTTTCGCCGCCTATTCTTTGTGAAAAGCAAAACTGGACATTATCCATCTGCTTTCAAACCTTGCTTCCAACGGGCAAGCGCAACGGTCATTGGTTCTGAACGTCTATTTTTCCCGGCGGTGGTGACCAGCACGGATGCGTTTGACACGGCTCAAATAGCCCAGTTCATTTTTCAGCACCTTCAAGGTCTTCCAATTTTTTCCTCGAACCTTCATTTTCCTTGATTGCCAAGGCTTTTTTCAATTGGATAGTCGCATTAGCCTGATCGCCTATGGCTATAAAATAATCGCCATACGAGTCATAGACATTGAAACTTTCCGGATAATTGTCCACATTGAGTTTGAAAAGACGCTCCGCTGTTTTATACAATTTTCTGTTTAAAAAATCATAGCCCATGTAATTGATTTCCGCTTCATCGGGCTTTATAGAGTAGCTCATTTTTTGAGACAAATTGGCAAAATGGTTTCGATATTTATCCGCCAGCGCACCAGTAGAATCTGTAAAATCTTGCATGGAGAATTTTAAGGGGAAAAAATCGAAGAAAAAGCGGAGCGCATCGTACTCGGTTATGAGCGGCACAGAGCCGTGCGTATCATCAGGATAGTATTTGCCGCGATATTTTAAGCCATTTTTTTTATTTTTCTCCAAAGCGGCTTGCAGTGTCAATATGGAACGGATATGTCTCGAATCGCCGGAAGTGTCTTTTTGTACCTTTTTAATATCCATGCCTTCTTCCAACGTATTGGCGATGCCCAGATACAAGGATTTTCCTTCAAATTTCCTTTCTGCCAGGGCTTTTTCGGTTTGCTTCAGCAGTGTTTGTTTATCCCACCACATACTGGGGTCAATGCAGACATAAGCATTGAACAAATGGGTGTGATGGGTAAAAGTTTGCATCACCGCCAAACCGCCGAAGGAATGGCCAATGAGCATTTTATAGGGCGCCGTTGGGTAATTTGCCTCAATATGCGGCATCAATTCCTTTTCGATAAAGGCAATGAAGTTTTCGCCGCCGCCCGATGTTTTTGAAAAAGTGCTGTCCATAAAAGGTGGGTCGGCATCAATATGGGTCGGTGTCAAGTCCCTGGTTCGGTCTGTGTTCGTAATGCCTACCACAATCATTTTGGGGCAATTGTTATTGCCGCCCGTACTCAATTGTTGAATCATACCTACTACTGACGAAAAATGTCCATCGCCATCCAATACATATACCACAGGATAGCGCTGAATGCTTGCACCCTGGTCCGGTACATGGATCCAGACTTTTCGTTGTTCACCCAATATTTTTGATTGGACGCTGTCAATGGTACCGATGACGATCTTGTTGTCCTGGGCATTTACGGCAAAAGCGCTTGCCATAAAAAGGAGCAAAAGGAGTCGTTGAAAAAATGATGTTGATTGCATTTTTACAATTTATTTTTTGATTGATTGACGATAAAATGGTTTTCCCTACATCTCCCGCACATATACCGTTACTGACTTTTCCGCTTTATCGTCGGTATAAGTCTCCACCAATTTCACCACGCCATAAGGCAATATTTGAAAATTAAAGGATAGGGTCTCCAAAGGCATGCCGGGCAATTGAAAGGTGTTATCGCCCACAAATTCGAGGTTCAACCCAAAGGGCATTCCATTCGATTTATCGCCCTTCATCCACAGTTGTTTATCTTTTATGAACAGTTCCATTTTATTGTTGGAGTCTTTCTCGCTGGTATAGTTGCCGACCAACAAGCCCATAGCCGCCGGCTCGACGGCCATTTTTTTGGCCATGCTGACATTGTATGCCACTTTTTTGCTGCCGTCGCGCCGGTTCTGCACCTCCAGGATTCTTCTTTTAGCGGTAGGCGAAGATGAACTGCTGTCCTTTTCAATCCAGGGATCGCCCACAAAATATAGCTGTGTCACCAAGGGCTGGTAACCCTCAGCCGTAATCATCAGGTGGAAATGCGCCGGGCGGTAATTGCCGCCGCCCACATCATAAGGGACGGGCAAAATGGTTTTGAAGGAATAGTTGCCCTTGCGGTCGGAATAAGCCGTGCCCCGGTATTTGAAATCGGCGGATTCGTTGTCATAAACGCCGTTGCCGTCGCAATGCCAGAGTTCTATTTTGGCATTCTTATAAGGCGTGGAGCAGTCGTCGTGCAATATTTTTCCAATTAATTCAATCGAGTCGCCTTTTTCGCCTTTAATCCGGAGGCTTTCCCGCACCGGGCTGTCGGGTCGGTAAAAAGGGCCTAACACATCTGAAGTTGTTTCGCATTCGCCGACATAGCGTTGGCCGTCGAAACGGATAAAGCCACTGGTGCTGACGGCTATGGCAGATAAGGCCGCTGTTTTGATGAAATTTCTGCGTTGCATGATATTATTGTTTTGATTTCAGAGATTGTTAAGGTTTAGCATCCTTTTTCACCTGAAAATCCGGATGCCCACACTGCCACATGACAAAGGCATAATGGCTTCTTTAATGGCCCCTCCACTAACGATTCTCCGGCACCGGCGGCGGACCATCCGGCAACAGCACTTTGTAAACCGTCGTCCCCTTTTTTTTCAAAAATTCCGCCCGCATGGTCTGCCGGAGCGACTCGTTTTCAAACAAATCCACCATCGTCAAGCCCATTGCTTTGCTCGAATATACCATCCCCTTGTGCCCGATGGACATCCCGCCGCAGGCGACCACCGCCCAACTGTGCCAGGGGGCTTTCTTGGCCGCAGTCGTAACGACAAGCGATATTTGCGGTGTGTTCCAACTCACATCCGCTACGTCGGTCGAGCCCCCTTCGGGGTCTTTCATCGTTTCCCGCAGGGGTTTGATTTTGCCGTCAAGCCCGATTTGTTCGACGCTGGTGGCCGCCTGGATTTTTTTGGCAAACTCCATTTCCTCGGGCGTGTAGTTGATTTCGCCGAGCAATTCCAGGTTTTTTTGCAAGGCTTCGGCGCCTGTCCGGTTGACGAGCAATTCCCACATGCCGGATTCAAGCGTGAGTTTCGACTCCACGCCCGCCATCATCGCTGCACCTTCGACGATTTGCTCCACACGGGGCCAGATTTCTTCGATACCCTTGCGATCGCTGTCCCTGACCCAAAGATTGATTTTTGCAAAATCAGGCACGACGTTGGGCACATCGCCGCCGTTCTTGATGACATAATGGATGCGGACGCTCGGCTTGACGTGCTCTCGCAGCTGGTTCAACCCGTGCAGGCAAAGTTCTACGGCGTCGAGGGCGCTGCGCCCGTTCCAGGGGTCGTAGGCTGCGTGGGCTGCCTTGCCCCGAAACTCGATATTGTAACTGACCATCGCCTGCGAACTTTGCGCATAAGCCTCTGTCTTGTCGTCCGGATGCCAGTCGAGGCAGGCGTCGAGGTCGTTGAACAGGCCTTCCCGTGCCATGTACGTTTTTCCGCCGATGGCTTCTTCGGCGGGTGTGCCGTAGAAGCGAATGGTGCCTTTTAGTTTTCCACCTTGCATCAATTCTTTGATGGCAATGGCGGCGCCGAGGCTCCCTGGGCCGAACATGTTGTGCCCGCAGCCGTGACCACCAGCGCCCTCCTGCAAGGGTTCTTTTTGAGGGGCCGCCTTTTGTGAAAGCCCCGGTAAGGCGTCGTATTCGCCGAGAATGCCGATGATGGGCTTGCCGCTGCCGTAGCTGGCAATAAAAGCGGTGGGCATTCCAGCCACGCCCCGCTCCACCCGGAAACCCTGCGTCTCGGCGTAGTCGGCAAGCACCTTGGCGGATTGGTGTTCCCGGAGCGCTGTTTCGGCGAAACCCCAAACCTGGTCGCTGAGGCGGACGAGGTCTTTTTCATGGGCTTCGACGGATTTCAAAACGGCTTGTTTGTGGGGAGACAAGGCTGGCGCAGGTTTTTGTTGTGCGAAAAGGGTAACTTGCAACCCACAAAAAAGGATGGCAAAGGCAAAGCGTTTTTTCATGGCTGAATGCCGGTTTAATTGTTGATGAAATGAAGGGGTAACTCATGTTGCCATGGGTTTAATTCTTTTCAGCGCGTATTTCTTTTTTTACCTGAAAATCCGGATGCCCGCATTGCCACATCACAAAGGCATACTGATCGGCGAAATTGGCGAAAGTGACTTCCCGGTCTTCCGTGAAATGCCCGTTGTCGTAGTTTACTTTCATCAATACGGGTTTGCCGGAGGTAGAGGCTTGCTGTGCGGCCGCGACAAATTTGCCCGGCTGCCATACCACCACCCGTGGGTCGGTCCAGCCGCCCACGCTCATGACCGCAGGGTATTTTACGCCCTTCTTCACGTGTTGCATGCCGTCCATTTCATACAAGGCTTTGCACTCCACGCTGTCTGTGACCGTGCCGAATTCAGGAATATTGACGGGGCCATTCGATGAAAACTCCAAACGCATGGCATTGGAACAACCCACGTTGTTTACGGCGGCAGCAAATAAATCGGGACGCTCGGTAATGGCTCGGGTGATTAAAATGCCGCCTGCGCTGGTGCCGGTGCCGCCCAATTTCGAAGATTGGGTGTAGCCATTTTTAATGAGGTATTCGGCACAACTGATAAAGTCCTTCCAGGTATTGGGCTTGGTAGTTTTATAACCGGCTTTGTACCAATCTTCGCCTTTTTCGCCGCCGCCACGCACATGCGGTATGGCAATAACTACACCTTTTACTGCCAATGAATTCAATTCCGCACTAAAATAAGGCGACATACCGTAGCCATAAGCGCCATAGCTTTCCATCAAACAGACATTGGAGCCGTCTTTTTTAATGCCTTTTTTATAGATAATGGAAAGTGGTACCATTACGCCGTCATGTCCTTTTACTTCCACTTCTTCCACCACGAGGTCTTTGTATTCGTCGGGATAAACCGGCGCCGGAAAGAGTGGGCTGGGCGAAAACTTGTCTGTTTCAGCCTTGTAAACAAACACGGTGAAGGGCTTATTCCAGGAAGTAATACCCACGTAAAACTCATTGGTTTTGGTATCCATGCAGAAGGCATATGCCGAACCTGTAAAGGGCAATTTGACTTCAGTCATTGCTCCCGTGGTCAAATTGTACTTGTAAAAATGGGTATTTATGCCATCGTTGTAACTGAGTAGCAGGTAATCTTTGCAACGGGTAAAACGCTCCAGCACCATTGATTTTTCGGGCGCAATCACTTTCGCTTTCGACCAATCGGGGTTTTTCAAATCTACAGAAACGAGTTTATATTTTTTAGCGCCACTATGTGTGATAGCGAACATCTTGTCGCCGACAATATCGCTGCTGCGCACCAATTTATCGGCAGGGGTACACAGTGTTTTCCATTGTATTTTTCCCGAATTGAATTGTGAAATGGGCGCATAATACATTTTCAATTCGTTTTGAACCGTTCCTTCGCCGGCAAAGATGTACTTCCTGGAATCCTTTAATAAAAACGTATAAGGATATACTTTTTCTTCTATTTTCAATTCGGGATAGGCTTCATTGCTGAAAAAATCGAGATCGGCTTTGGGGTCGGCGCCCAAGGTATGCAACTTGGTTTTAGGATTTAAACGGGCGCTTGGGTCGGTATTATCCGCCGATTTTATCCACATATACGTAAATGCCTTGTTGTCGAACGTCCAACCGCCAATACCGGCTGTCGCGGGTATTACGTCGGGCAAAAACTGCTTGGTATCCACGTTCAGCACTTGTATGGTCTGCACTTCCGCGCCGTTTTCAGCGTAGCCGATGAGCAGTTTTTTGCCGTCGTAACTGGGTGCAATTTGCTGAACGGAGAGGGTTTTGCCTTCCAGATAACCAAGGGGGTCGAAAAGCAATTGCTCCGGAGCGTCCATGTTTTCACGGAAATAAACCTTACTCACCTTTTCGCCGGGCATTCTTTTTTGGTAAAATATGCGGCCCCCTTCTTTTATCGGGAAATAGATTTGCGGCGGTTGCAGTTTGTCCAATTTTCGCCATTCGGCGATCAATTCATCCCTGCCGGCTATGGTATTCATCGTGGCATTTGTCAAATCAGCCTGGGCTTTGAACCACGTATTGACTTCGGGGTCTTTCATGTCTTCGAGCCAGCGGTAGGGGTCGGTATAGGTGACGCCCCAGTAGGTGTCTTTAGCATCCACCGTTTTGGTAGCGGGATACCGGAATTGCGCAAAAGCGGTGGTGGCAAACAGTGCCACGACAAACAAAAAAATGAATTTTTTCATTGAATGTTAGATTCTAGTATGATGTGTAGTTTGAAGAACTTGCACCTGAAGTTCCCTGAAATCCTGTATCTTTGCGCCTGAAACATCGATTTCGTTGCATATGGTCATTACTTCGCTCGATCAACTTGATCCTAATGGCACCTACACCTACGCCGACTATCTGCTTTGGCAGTTTAGTGAGCGGGTAGAATTGCTGCGCGGTAAAGTCCGGCAGATGGCTGCGCCTAATCGCAGGCATCAGGTAATTAGTCGAAGACTACAATATGTCATAATGACGGCCTTGTTAAAAAGTCCATGCGAATTATACGATGCCCCTTTTGATGTCCGCCTCACCAGAATGCGCAATGACAAAGAAGTAAAAACGGTGGTCCAACCCGATCTCTGCGTCATCTGCGATCTTTCCAAATTGGATGACCGGGGGTGCAACGGCGCGCCCGACCTCATCATCGAAATCCTTTCGCCGGGAAACAGCCGCACGGAGATGAAAGACAAGTTTGAACTTTACCAAGAGGCCGGGGTGCTCGAATATTGGATCGTTTCACCCATCGAAAAAACCATTCAAGTCTGGAAACTCAACGAACAGGGGATTTACATCGGCCTCCAACCCAAAGTGGAGGGCGATATCGTCACTACGCCCATCATCCCCAATTTGGCGGTAGATGTGACAGAGGTGTTTTTGGATTGACAGCTCGCCACCCTGTATTTCGGAGTTGCCTTCATATTGGGCGGGTTGATCCATTAATTGGCTATTTTCCACTCACCATCTTTTTTTGCATTGGCATGGCTGCCGGTGATAGCGTTGGCGATGTCATACACAATATGCCATACGGACCTGTCCATTGACCCTTCAACGCCGCCTCGCCAGCGTATCCATGCCTACTGTTGGGCTGATGACGATGCCATTGCCCTGCACCTGCTTCAGGAATGCTGTGCTTATATTGACGGCCTCCCCGATATCGAGTGTGCCGTCGTTCCTGATTTGACCCAGGACGGTAAAGCCTTCGAAGCGGCCGGTTTCGCCGAGGATGACGAGGCTTGCACCCGCATGTATGGCGAGCGTACTGCCGCTTTCGATCAGCAGGGCGTCGATGGGCGTCGCAGCGCATTTGATAACAGGGTAAAACTGCTTGCCTGACGGGATGATGACCTGTGTGAACTCGTCGGGCACATGGCCTCCGCTCCAGTTGGCGGGGCAGCTCCAATCGGTGGTGCGGCCCGGTTTTCCACCTTGCCAGGTGGCGGTAGTTTGGGCGGAAAGAGCGTAGCAAAAGGCGAGGGCAAGGCAGAGGGCGATGCCGCGGGTGATGTGCATGGCGGCAATCCGCCCGGTGCTGTTGGTGGGCTTTAATACTTCTTGAGTTGACATGATAGTTTCTTTAATTTGAGTTGATTTTGAGTCTTTTGCAGGTGAATTGTCGGCGTGACTGCAAGCCAGGTCGACATTCAACCCATTATCTCACCTTCGAATCATGGTTGTAAATATCCCGGATGACCTGCCACCTGCCGTTGCGCTTTTCCCAAAGCGTCATGTATTTCTCCGTGTAGGCTACTTTCCCGGTGGCGTCTTTAGCAATCACGGTTCCGGTTTCCGTCACCCTCTTTTCGTCGCCGAACACCTCCACTGTTTCATACGTGACGGTTTTGCGGATTCTGCTGCTCGCAAAATCAGCTTCCATGTCCTTTTGGATGGCAGATTTGCCCACGAGTGCCGGTGCATCATCGGGCATACTAATGGCATCGTCGGCATATAAATCTAAGATAGTAGCGGCATCCTTGGCATTGGCGGCATTGGCCCAAGCCGTATTCAATGCTTGTATTTCGTCCTTGATTTTCGACATATCAGGTGGGGTGAGCCATGATTTGGCTATTTTCCACTCACCATTCTTTTTTTGCATCGCATTGGCATAGCTGCCAGTGATGTCAATGGCTATGTCATACACAATGGTTTTGCCATACACCTCGTAGTTACCTTTGGCTACCCAGGCGTGCTCGGCATCCGACCAGCTGATGCCCGTATGCTTGAGCAGCAAGGTGGCGTTGTTGTTCCGGAATTGCTCCGCAAAAAAAGAGGCGATTTTTTCCGCCCCTTCTATTTGCTTGCCCGCTTGGTCAATACGCATGGCATCATCGGTGTACATTTTCCCGATGGCGGCGTGGTCTTGTGCGTTGTAGGCGGCCATGAAACGACGGGTGAAGGCTTGCAGCTCAAGTTCGTCGTTGACAGATTGGGCTTGCAAACTGCTGCCGGCGAGGAAGAGCAGGGCGGCGATAAAAAATAAATTTTTCATACGATGAAATTAGTTTGATTGAAATAGGAAAATGAGATGGTCCGATGCTCAATGTTTGCTATTAAAAATCCTTTGACCGCAATGTTTGCAAAAGGCAGGACCCTGCCCATTGGAATAGCCACTGTAGGGATAGCGGTTGTGAAAAGCGGCATCTGCCTGATTGTTGTAATGATGATGCATCAGGCAAGTGCCATTTTCTGCCGCCTCCGAAGCGCGATACCGCGCTGCCATCGCCCGTTGCTCTATGGAGCAACTGCTGCAAAAAGAACTCAGTACGGCCGCCAATAGCAGCAGATTGATGACGGACTTGCGGGCCTTTACTTGTGGTTGGTTCAAGCAGGCGCAGGCTTTTATAATATAACCGATCCAAATCATGCCCACCAATGCAATGGCGCCCAAAAGAGTGAAGAGCGCATTTTGGGTCAAGCTGCCGGTTAAGTTGGCGATGTCAGCGTGCCCTGCCTGAACGGATTGCATGTGGCCCGGGGCTTGTGCGAAGAGGGAAGCGGTTGCAAAGGACAACAGGGTTGCGGAAAAAAATTTGCTTGGCATAGTTTACGCGGTTTTAAAATTCAAGTATTTATTCGGAGATCCTATTTAGGTTATCAGTCTGTTGCTGGCAAAGCCCCCCAAGGAAGGAACGGGACCGAACAACGACCGTTCAATCCTGTATTGCAGCCTGAAGGAAAGAGGTAAGTGGATAGGACGGATTTTTTAAATTTTTTTTGCTGCATTGACTACCCGATCAAGCTGTGACAGCAAAACATCTATTCAAAAGTCAACTGGAGCTCCTCCAAATAGACTTGTTTGCCAAAAAACAATGTTCGCGTTGTCATCGGTTTTACAAAAAGCGATTTAGGTGAAAAAAGCACCGAACGAGGCACATAATTTGTGTTCAGTAAAACTGTTCCTGTCATTTTTAATCGCTTAGCACATTCCTTAACTTTCAAAAACCGCACTCCATGCGATCCGTCTTCCTGTTCGCCCTGGCAGCCGTGCTTTCGGCTGCCCTGTCCGCACAACAGTCCAGTACCTTTTTCAGCACTTTCGATGCCGGGCGCGGCAGTGTAATCGCGCCCGCCGCCGGCGGCAACCTCTGGCTCGGCGGCCAAAAAGACGAGCGTGTCCTGCTCGTCAAACTCAACCCCGAGGGTAAAATCCTTGAGAAGCACAGCATCGGCTTCGAAGGCTTAGCCCTCGATGGAGAGCACCTCACCGACCTGTTCGAGGACCTCGACGGCAGCCTCGTAGGCTGTGGCAACTTCGAGGGCGACAACCTTGGGCGCGGGTTCGTGTTCCGGTACAACCCGGCTACGCGCCAAACACTGTGGGCGCACGTCGTGCGCAGCGGTAGTCTCAATTACTTGTACGGAATCACCCAACTGGGCCCCGAAGGCGATTATGTGTTGTACGGCAACCCCCACAACACTGCCGGCGACGATGCCGAATTGCTGCAACTCAGCCGAACGACCGGGCAAATCGTGACCGGAAAGGCCAAACGCTTTGGCATCGGTCCGGCAGACAATATCGTCCAGGCCTTGTACCACAACGGCGCGATGTATACCTGTGGGCGGTTTACCGGCACGGAATTCTACCCGCCGGCCCGGATGCGCAATGCGGTCTGCAAAATAGACACCGCTACCCTCGAGCCGGTCTGGACCAGGACCGGGCCGTTACTGACCAGTTCGTCCGGGCAATTCCATGGCCGCGACCTGATCATAGACAACGAAACGATCGTGTCCACATTCAGTGGCGACCATTCATCGCCGGATTTGGTCAAATCGGAAGTTTATCTCCAAAAAAACGACCTGGACGGCAATTTGCTCTGGGTGCGGCAGTACAAACTGCCCGCTTTTGCGCACGAGTTCGCCGAAGAAATCATCAACTTGCCCGACGGCTACCTGCTCTATGGGCACGATGTCCGGGCGGACACGAGCCGCTTGTTTTTGCTCAAAACAGACAAAGAGGGCAACGCAGCCACGGCGGTAATCATTGACTTCGGCCTGAACGACGAGTTCCCGGAGATCCCTGCCCGTTCCAAAATCCTGCGCCTCGGCAATGCGCTGTTCTTTACAGCCCTCACCGAAAACAATTTAGGACAAACGCAGGGCATCCTGGTGAAGGCCGATCTGAATAGTTTGCTGGTCGATTCCTGCGATTTTGTCCGAAAGACGCCCGTTACCTTTTCCGACTGGGATTCCGCAGTATCCCAATCTTTCGTACCAACCGTGACCGCCGGCACGGCCTCTCTGACGGCGGCTACCATTTCGCAAACCACACCCGATCTGGCTTTTGAAAAAAAATGCGGCGCCACGGGTACCTGCCCCACCTTGCCCGACCTGAGCGTCAAGCTCGACTCGATCACCTGCACGGACGGCAACTCGCGCCTGCACTTTACCGTGTGCAATGTAGGGGGGCAGCCCTACGACGGGCCCTCCACCTTCTTTTTGTACGACCAAAATCCGCTCACCAGCCCGGCTAAATTTATAACCGGCTCAATCGGCGGCGGCCTGCCTATCCTGCCCGGCGAATGTATCAGCTGGGGGAGTTTCGGTTCTGACGTGGATTTGCTGATGCCCTTCGAGCTGGATACCTTTACCCGCCTGTACGCTCTCATCGGCGCCAACTATACCGTGACGACGCCCATCCCGATCAGCGGTTTTCCCTACCCGCCCAACCAAGCGGAATGCAACTACCTCAACAACCTCGACAGTATCAGCGTACCCCAAAACCTCTGCGGCGACTGCCAAACACCGGTCACATTCGTAAAAAAACTGGGCGCCCCGCAGCGCCGCGAACTGGCGTTCAGCATGTGCGCTTCTGCCGACGGCAATGTGTACGTGGCCGGCAAGCAGGGCAACAACCCGATGATTGCCAAGATCACCACACAGGGCGAGCAAATCTGGGTGCGCAATTTCCCGCCGATAAACCCCAACGAACCCATCGAATGGGCACAAATCATCGAAGACTCCGACGGTATGATCGTGGTATGCGGCACCGAGGGGGCTTCGCCCTCCAACCGCCGCGCCATCGCCATGCGCTACGACCCGGTCGCGGGTGCGGTGCTGTGGTACAAACGCTATCAGAGCGACAAGCCCACGGGAGTAGCCATCGTGGAAAAAAGCCCCGGCGGCGATTTCGTGCTGCAAGCCAATTATCAGACGGTCGGCAGCGGCGGAGTGAGTGCGCAAACGCAATTTTTTACCCTCAACCGGGCCGACGGCAACACCAAAGGCAGCAGTGTCGGCTACCAAAGCCAGGACAATAATATTGTGATTAGCAGCACCGTGCTGAACAACGGCAAGTTGTACACGGTGGGCAGTTGGGTCACGAAGACTAATGATAAGGCGCTGCCTTTCTTTGCCAGGGTATCCCCCAACACGTTTTTCCCCGAATGGGCCTATTTGTCGATACCCGACACCAGTTCCGGCGCAGCCCGCTGGATGCCGCCGGCCGACGTGGCGTTCGACGGCGACATTGCTATCATCGCGGGCAGCGGCCACCTCAACCCGCTCACGCCCACCGAGAATATTTTTGTTTACCTGCAAAAACACAACCCCGACGGCTCGCTGGTCTGGTTAAAACGATACGACATGGAGATGGTGCCCGAAGAGGTGCTGGCACTGCCCAATGCTTACATCGTTTTTGGCCGCATGGTGGGTACCAACAGGTTTGGTATGCTCAAGACCGATTTACAGGGCAACGTCCTGCGCGCAGCCGTGCTGGATGCTGCGCCGACCTCGCCCAACAGCGTTGGGTTTGTCAGCCGCCAGGGGCTGCTGTTGCGCCTGCCCCTGCAACTGCTCATGCTCGACCATACCTGGGAGAATACCGAGAGCGACCTGGTGCTCCTGCGCACCGACTTGAATTTTGGGCTGGACGACGACTGCGACCTGCTGCAATCCGTGCAGGTGAGCAGCAGCACACTATCGGCGACCACGGAGCCCGCGCAGTTTGGCATCGGCACCAACACACCGGCTTCGGCAGCGTTGCCGGCAAACGCCGTTTTTCAGGCGGACTCGTTGCCGCTGCGCAAGTTATGCCCAGATTGCTCTTGCGCGGACAAGCCCGACATATCGTTCGGCGTTACCGAAATCCAATGTGCCGCCGGCAACATATACGAGTTCAAAACCAAAACCTGCAACACCGGCGATGTCGCTGCGCCCACACCCGTCGGGGTAGTTTTTTATGACAAAAACCCGCTCACGGAAGCTGCCACGGTGCTTTGGAGCATAACAGTGAACCAGCCTCCCGGCCCGGGCGGCTGCATCGAAACCACTGAATCGCTGCCCGCCGTGGCCACGCAGTATCCGAAAATTTATGCCTTCGCGGGCGTGCCTGCCAGCACGACCACGCCCATCGACCTGGGCCTGCTGGCAGCAAACGCAGATTTTCCGGATTGTCACTGGGAAAACAACCTGGATAGTTTTGCCATAGATCCGACGTTGTGCCCGGCAGACTCCTGCCAGCCGAATACCTTCCTCAAAGTTTATGGCGAAATTATCAAACAGGACAACATAGCCGCCCTGCGCGCGGCGCCCGACGGGAATATCTATGTAGCCGGCGGCAAGGCGGACGGGTACGCCATCGGCAAAATGACACCCACGGGCAACATGCTGTGGTTGCACAATATCACCGGCACCATACAGGACCGGATATTTGTCACCGAAATCATCGTGGACAGCGAGGGCATGATCGTCGGCAGCGCCCACAGGAACAGCTCGACCGGCGTCGAAACAGTGGCTTTTCGCTATAACCCGGCGACCAACCAAATTCTTTGGGAACAGCGATTTGGCGTCAACAATCCCATCGAAGGTGGTATTTTGGAAAAAAAGCCGGGGGGCAACTACCTGATCTACCATTCGCCCGACTACAACGCCTTGGGGTACAAGTCTGTTGAAATCCTCGAACTGAACAGAACGACCGGACAAATCGTGCCCGCGTTTGCCAAGCGGTACGCACAACAGGACATACAGGTTTTTGCGGGCATGGTGCAGCACGACGACGCGCTGTACGCCACCGGCTATACCGATAGCCTGCTTCCGACCAACCAGCGTGTGCGGCGCATAACCCTGACCAAGTTGGATGCCAACACGGGCAATGTGTTGTGGACCCGCCTTGGCCTCACTCCCTGGTCACAAACGTCCTATTTCAGGGGTATTGACCTGATCGTAGACGACAACAGCCTGATCGTCCTTTCCCACGGCATCGAGACAAGCAACACTCCAACAGGCTCTGGCAAGGTGGTGCCCGTTTACCTGCATAAGACAACCCTCGACGGCGACCTGCTCTGGGCTAAAAAATACTTGCTCACCGAGGTGCCAAGAGAGGTAGTGGCCGTGCCCGACGGGTACGTCATCTTCTGCGGCAACAACAAAAGACATTTTTTGAAGACCGACAAGGAAGGCGACCTCTTGTTTGCCAAAGCACTCAACACGCCGGACTATTTTTCCGCCGGATACGAAGATTTGCAAAAAAACCAGATCGAGCGCGTCGGGTCATATCTGTACATCACGGATTTTTCGGCAAAGGGCAATACCGCTGGGCAATTCACCACGGTGTTGAAAACGGACCTGAACCTCGGCCTGGAGTTCGACTGCGGGCTCGAGCTTTTAGCTGTGTCGGATACCGCAATGACAAATCCGGTGCTCTTCGCCGCCCAGCAGACCGCGACAACCAGCCCGGCAACTGCACAAGCGGTTACACTGACCAACGCACCGGGTTCGATAGCCGTCCACAGCGCCTGCCCCTTTTGCCCCGACCCGCCTTGCTCCGATAAACCTGACATCAGCTTCCGGATCGAGTCCGTGGGCTGCGACTCGGCAGCATTTGTCGCCTATCGCCTCTGCAACACCGGCAAGCAGCCCTTCACCGGCACATTGCAGGTAGGCGTGTACGACAGCAACCCCATGACCGGCGCGGCCACCCAGCTCGACCTGTTTCTCCTTCCAACCCTTAATCTCGCACCCGATTCCTGCCAAACCGGCACGCTGCCAAACCTCAGTTTCTGGGGAAATTACAACAAAGTGTACACCCTGGCGGGCATCAAAAGCGGGCAAACGGCCCCGGTGAATCTGGCCGGCTTTCCGTATAACGGCATTGCCGAGTGCGACTACACGAATAACTTCGACAGCCTCGCTTTCCAGTACCCGCCCGCACCCCAAAAACCCGACCTCGGCCCCGACCGCATCCTTTGTGCCGGGCAAAGCGTCCTGTTGAATGCCGGAACCGGGTTTGTTGCCTACAAATGGTCGAATGGCCCGACTACACAAACAGTAGCGGCCAACTCGACCGGAATTATTCGCGTGGAAGCAACGGATGCCTGTGGGCGCATCCTGCGGGACACCGTTTCAGTGACTGTTTTGCCTCCGGTTGTTCCGACAACCGTGACCATCCAGTTTTACCCGGGCGATACTGTTATCCTCGCCGGTATCCCCTACTTCCAGCCCGACACCATAACGCAGACACTGACAACGGGCAATAGCTGCGACTCGGTCGTCACCTACATCCTCCAGCGCTTAATCACGAACCTCGATTTGGCCTGTCCGCCCGCCCTGACGGTAACCGTCCCGGCCAACGCCAGTTCGGCGCCCGTGGCCTACCCGCTACCCGCCGCCGCCACCGATTGCCCCGACCCCGGCATCGCGTTGACGCGCCTGCAAGGCCCGCCCCCGGGCGGCCAGTTCCCCCTGGGTAACACCCTGGTATGTCACGAGGCGGCCAACCAATGCGGCATCCGCGACACCTGTTGCTTCACGGTGACGGTACAAAAGGCTGCCGTGGACGAAACGGCCTGCGACGTAAAAACTCCTGTGGGCAGTTGTATCAAGTACGAAATCCTCAGCATCCGGCTCGACTCGCTGGGCCGGCCGCGCTACCGCTTCCGGCTGACCAATACCTGCGCCAGCCCGCTGCGGTACGCCTGTTTCCAGCTGCCCGACGGCATCACTGCCAAGGCGCCCGTCGAAGGCTCCACCTATACCGCTGTCAGCGGAAACACCTACCTGGTGCGCAATCCGAACGCGGCGCCGTTCCATTCTGTCCGCTTCAAATCAACTTCGGGCGCGCTGAATAATGGCAAAAGCGACGTTTTCGAGTACACTTTGCCCAAGCAGGCACAGCCCTTGTTCATCCTTGTTTCGGTAAAACTGGAAGACGGCAGCACGTACGACGCGCACCTGAACACGTTTGCCTGCCCGGTGCAGCCGTACGTAGCCTCGGCACAGGAACCAGCCGGCGCTGCACAAAACCGCGGCGCGACAACGGCAGGCCCGGCCTTGCTGTTGCGGCCCAACCCTACGAGCGGACTGCTGCTCATCGACTTGCAAACGGCGGAGCCGGATTCCGGTCAGCCGGTGCAGATTTCGGTGCTGAACGCGCTGGGCCAGTTGGTGCTGGAGGGCCGCTTTGTGGCCGAAAATAACCGGATCAGCCTGCTCCTGCCCGAAGGACTGGCCAACGGGTTGTACTACCTCACGGCACAGTCTGCGGCCGGTGGTATGCAGCCTGCGGCGCGATTTGTACTGGAACGATGAGTGGGGCCTGCGGGTGTAATCTTAAATCATGCAACCAATAGTTGTGGTCCCACCGTTTCTCAATAAAACGAAACAATACTGAAAAATAAGCCTCGCGGTGTGCTGAGCGCCCGATTTCTGCGTGTCGGGCGCCGGCAACGACATAAAATGCATCCTTACTCCACCAGCACAAATCCCGCCCACTTAAACGCCTCGCCGTATTTGGCCTTCAGCTCTGACTGCGTGGCGCGAAATGCCTCCGGTACGGACTTCTCGTCGGTCAGCCAGTGTTTGTAAAAGGCGCTCATAAACACCTGGGTCTGAAAATCGGGCACCTGCCACAGCGACATGATGAGATACCGGACGCCTGCTATTTTGAAGGCGCGTTGCAGGCCGTACACGCCTTCGTTGCCCACGAGGTCGCCGAGGCCCGTTTCACAGGCCGACAGCACCGCCAATTCGGTGTTGGAGAGGTTCATCTGGCTGATCTCGTAGGCCGTGAGGATGCCGTCTTCCAAGTCTGGGCGCAGGGGTTTGCCTGTTTTCCAGGCGTGGTTGCCGCTAGCCAGCACGAGGCCGGAGCGGATCATGGGATTATCTGATACTTTGAATGTTTTCTCATTGCTCGCCTGCTCGCCTTTAGTAGGGTCCGGGAAAAAAAAGCCGTGCGTGGCCACGTGCAGGATACGGGGGGAAGGGCCGTCTTCGCCAATGGCTTTGAACGATTCTTCGGTGGCTTCCGCACCTTTTTTGACGTCAACGTCAAAGCCTTTGTTTTTCATCGTCTCGGCGGCGGCGCTGATTTCCACTTCCGTCCAGCGGAGGTAGTTCCAGTTGTCGCCGCGCAGGGTGGAGTCATTCTCTCCGCCCCAATTGGAGCCGCGCCGGGCGGCCAGGTCGTCGGGTTTTGCGTCGTTATTGGCAGCTATATCAGGCGTCGCATCGTATTGAATGCCGCCGTAGAGTTGGGCGGTAGCGTTTTGGTTGATGGCAGACACGGGTGGAACGACCAACTGCCTGGTGCTGCCCAGGGTAGTCAGGCGGTGTTTTTCGGCGAGTGTTTTTCCGTCGGGTGTTGGAATGGCGCCGAGGTTGAGGCGGTGCAACAGGCCGGACGGCGAAGCATATACCGTAGCCCCTTCCGGCAAGGCGGCAACGACGGGTTTCCAGATCAAATCGTAGAGTTGGCTACCCGTTTTGTCTGCGGCGTAGAGCTCGTTGTAAAAAGCGGGCTGTGGTCGGCCTTCCGTTTTGAGGAGGGCATTGAGTTGTTTTTCTTCAAAAAGGGGGATGAATTTTGGAACGTCTGTACCTGGCAAGAGGAGGAGTGCTGCGTATAGTGTACTGTCGATTTGCTTTTTTTGATAATAACGATAGTTGATAAACTCGACCGCTGCTTCACCGGGCCTTAATGCCGCCTGTACCGCTTGCCATTTGACCTGCCGCAAGGCTTGGCCGAAGCCAGCCACCGTCCGCGCGAGGTCTTTTTCGAGGTCGTTGGCTTTGGCCTCCAGGTCGGCGACGGTTATGCTGTCGCGGTCAGCGATGGGCTGGGCGTACTGGGCGGCGAGGCGGCGTTCGTAGGATCTGAGCAGGTTAAAGTTTTCGGCAGAAGCCGGGTCGGAAAGAGCCATTCGTTTGATCTGCCCGGCGGTTTGAAGCAGGAATCCTTTGTAAAACAGGGCATTGTCAAAACAGGTTGCTGTCCCTTTTTTGCTGGCGGACAGTTGAACAAAAGAGAGCGCTTGATCCTGGCTTTCGGAAAATTTGTTCAGGTAGTTGCCCAGTTCGCGCTCAGAGAGATGGCGTATCGCTTTCTCCAACAGTAATTGATTCGTCTGCGAACATTCTTCATATAGCGACTCGGCTTTTTCGTAGTTGCCTGTAGCGTTGTAAAAAAGTGCCAGGTTGTTCAGGCTTTCGGCATAGTCAGGATGCGCTACCCCCAGTGCTTTTTCCCGGATAGCTTTGGCTTGAAGGTATAGCGGCTCAACCTTTTCGAAACTACCCATATCAAGGTAAAGAAGTGCCAGGTTGTTCAGGCTTGAGGCATATTCAGGATGCGCTGCCCCCAGTTTTTTTTCCCGGATGGCAAGGGCTTCGAGGTAGAGTGGCTCGGCTTTTTCATAGTTGCCCATAGTCCAGTAAAGGATTGCGAGGTTATTTAAACTTAGGGCATAGCCAGGGTGCTCCTTGCCTTGTGTTTTTTCCTTGATTGATATGGCTTCGAGGTAAAGCGATTCGGCTTTATCATAGCTGCCCATTGCCCTGTAAAGAATCGCGAGGTTGTTCAGGCTCAGGGCATAGCTGGGGTGCTCCTTTCCCAGTATTTTCTCCTTTATGGCTTTCGCTTCGAGGTGTAACGGTTCCGCTTTTTCGTAGTTGCCCATGGTTCTGTACAGGCTTGCAAGGTTGTTCAGAATTTCAGCATAATCCGAATGGTCCTTACCTTGTACTTTCTCCCGGATGGCTTTGGCTTCGAGGTAAAGTGGTTCGGCTTTTTCGTAGTTGCCCATAGCCATGTAAAGGAGTGCCAGGCCGTTCAGACAGGCTGCATAATCGGGATGCTCTTTCCCGCGCACCTTTCCAAAGATGTCTTTCGCTTCGAGGAAAAGTGGTTCGGCTTTTTCGTACTTGCCCATATCCTGGTAAAGGAGCGCCAGATTGTACAGGCTGGCGGCATAATTAGGGTGCTCTTTACCCAATGCTTTTTCCCGGGTTTCCATGGCCTCGAGGTAGAGTAGCTCGGCTTTTTCATATTTGCCCATGGATTTATACAGAATGGCCAAGTTATTCAGGCCTCCGGCATAATCGGCGTGTTGTTTTCCCAGTACTTTTTCCCGGATGGCGATGGCTTTCATGTACCACTTTTCGGCCTCCGGGTAGTCTCTTTTAAGTGCATTTATCCTGCCCCGATTGAAAGCGCAATTGCCATACGTTGCTGATTCCTTTCCCAGTTTTTCGAGGGCAATTTTTTCCGCAGTTGCATTCACCTCGAGGGCTTTGTCAAAGTCCCGCTTACCGGTAAGCGCACGGGAAACCTGGATGAGGCTATCTACCTGCCGGATGGCAACAGAATCAATAGTTTGGGCAGTCAGCCAAAAAGGGGCGAGGCAAAGAATCAAAAGCAACGTTTTTTGCATGGTGCAGTCAATTTTGTTTTGCCGAAGGTGGATTAAAAAAGGTTTTATTAGTTTAAAATACCTTACTCCACCAACACAAATCCCGCCCATTTAAACGC
The DNA here is from genome assembly GCA_963169325.1 of Bacteroidota bacterium. Taxonomy (GTDB): domain Bacteria; phylum Bacteroidota; class Bacteroidia; order Chitinophagales; family Saprospiraceae; genus M3007. Next base: position 10,541 of record CAUJEY010000329.1, on the reverse strand, counting down.
CTCGCCATATTTGGCCTTCAGCTCTGACTGCGTGGCGCGAAATGCCTCCGGTACAGACTTCTCGTCCGTCAGCCAGTGTTTGTAAAAGGCGCTCATAAACACCTGGGTCTGAAAATCGGGCACCTGCCACAGCGACATGATGAGATACCGGACGCCGGCTATTTTGAAGGCACGTTGCAAGCCGTACACGCCTTCGTTGCCCACGAGGTCGCCGAGACCCGTTCCGCAGGCCGACAGCACCGCCAATTCGGTGCTGGAGAGATTCATCTGGCTGATTTCGTAGGCCGTGAGGATGCCGTCTTCCAGATCGGGCCGGGCGGGTTTGCCCGTTTTCCAGGCGTGGTTGCCGCCAGCCAGTACGAGGCCGGAACGGATCATGGGATGCTCTGATACTTTGAACGTTTTTTCATTGCTCGCCTGCTCGCCTTTAGTAGGGTCGGGGAAAAAAAAGCCGTGCGTGGCCACGTGCAGGATACGTGGGGAAGGAGTGTCTGCGCCCATAGATTTGAACGATTCCTCGGAGGCTTCTGTGCCTTTTTTCAAAGTCGGCGCAATGCCTTTGCGTTGCATTGTTTCGGCGGCGGAAGTGATTTCCACTTCTGTCCAACGCAGGTAGTTCCAGGTGTCGCCGCGCAGGGTGGAATCGTTTTGGGCAAAATCGGGGCCGCGCCGGGCGGCTATGTCGTCGCCGGGTTTTACGTCGGTATTGGCGGCCACAACAGGCGTCACGTCGTATTGGATGCCGCCGTAGAGTTGGGCGGTAGCGTTTTGATTCGCCGCCAGAGCAGATGGCACGACCAACTGGCGGGTGCTGCCCAATGTGCTCAGGCGGTGTTTTTCGGTCCATGTTTTTCCGTCGGGCGTTGGAATGGCTCCGAGGTTGAGGCGGTGCAGCAGGCCGGAGGGTGAGCAGTAGACCGTGGTACCTTCCGGCAAGGCGGCAACGACGGGTTTCCAGATCAAATCGTAGAGTTGATCGCCCGCTTTGCCTGCGGCGTAGAGTTCGTTGTAAAAAGCGGGTTGGGGCTTGCTCCCGGTTTTCAGGAAGGCGGCGAGTTGTTTTTCTTCAAAAAGCGGGATGAATTGGGGTGCATTGGTGCCGGGCAGGAGGACGAGCGCGGCGTACAGGGTGCTGTCGGTTTGCTTTTTTTGATAAAAACGATAATGTACAAACTCAATCGCCGCTTCATTCGGCTTCAATGCTGCCTGCACCTGCTGCCATTTGACCTGCCGCAAGGCTTGGCCGAAACCAGCCACCGTTCGGGCGAGTTCTTTTTCGAGGTCGTTGGCTTTGGACTCCATCTCGGCGACGGTTGCGCTGTCACGTTCGGCGATGGGCTGCGCGTATTGAGCGGCGAGGCGGCGTTCGTATGATTTGAGCAGGCTGAAACTTTCGGCGGCCACCGGGTTAAGAAAGGACATTCGTTTGATCTGCCCAGTGGCCTGGAGTAGGAAGCCCTTGTAAAACAGGGCATTGTCAAAACAGGCTGCCGCTACTATTTTGTTGGCGGATAGTTGGACAAAAGACAGGGCTTGGTCCTGGCTTTTGGAAAATTCATCCAGGTAAGTTCGCAGTTCTCGTTCTGAGAGGTGGCGTACTGCTTTTTGTAGCAAGGATTGGCTCCTCTGAGCGCATTCTACATAAAGCGGTTCGGCTTTTTCGTAGTTGCCCATAGCCATGTAAAGCGGTGCAAGGTTTCGCAGTCCTGAAACATAATCGGGGTGCCCTTTACCTAATACTTTTTCCCGGATTGCCGTGGACTCAACGTAGAGTTGCTCCGCTTTTTCGTAATTGTCTATACCGAGATAAAGAGTTGCGAGGTCGTCAAGTGCTTCTGCGTAAATTGGATGCTCTTTTCCCAGTGTTTTTTCTAAAAGGGCTTTGGCTTCGACGTGGAGCGGTTCAGCTTTTTCGTAATCGCCTTTATCAAAATAATGCGTACCGAGATTAAACAGGCTTATGGCGTACCACGGACTCTCTTTTCCCTGAATTTTTTCGTAGATTGCTATGGCTTCGAGGTAGAGCAGTTCGGCTTTTTCGTAATCGCCGTCATCATGATAACGAAGTGCGAGGTTGTTCAGGGATACTGCGTACTCAGGGTTTTCTTTTCCCTGTGCTTTTTCGATGATTGATTGGGCTTCAAGGTAGAGTGTTTCGGCTTTTTTGGAATTGCCCATATCAATGTACAGGATTGCAAGGTTGTTCAGACAACTTGCATATTGGGGATGTTCAATTCCGAGTTTTTTCTCGTAAATGGCTTTGGATTCGAGGTATATCGGTTCGGCTTTTTCATAATCGCCCATTTCGTAGTAAATTAGTCCGAGGCCATCCAGGCATGCAGCAAAATTAAGATGTTCTTTCCCCAGTACTTTTTCATAGACAGAAAGGGCTTCAAGGAAGAACTGTTCGGCTTTTTCGTGATCTTGCAAATAGTAGTAAAGAAGAGCAAGATTGTTCAAGAGTACAGCATAATCATAGTGTTGCTTTCCTATTGTTTTTTCCTGGATGGCCCTGGCCTGGAAATACCATTTTTCGGATTCCGAATAATTCCCTTTGTTAAGATTTACCCTTCCCCGGTTTGAACAGCATTTAGCATACGCCGCCGACTCCTTTCCCAGTTTTTCGAGGGCGAGTTGTTCAGCCGCCGCACCTACTTCGAAGGCTTTGTCAAATTTCTGTTCATCGGTAAGCGCACCGGAAACCTTTATCAGGCTATCCACCTGCCGAAAAACAACAGAATCCACCGTTTGGGCAGTCAGCCAACAAGGGGCGAGGCAAAGAATCAAAAGCAACGTTTTTTGCATGATGCAGTCAATTTAGTTTTGCCAAAGGTGGATTAAAAAATAGAGATTATTTCGACAACAACCCCGTCGCCTTCTCCGCCTGCCGGCGATACGGGTGTTTGGACCGGGCTTCCAATTGTTTGAACAGCGCCAAAGCCTTTTCCCGCTCGTCGGCCAGCAGCATCGCCAGGCCCCGATACCATTGCAGTTGTGGTTCCCAGTCGGCATGACGGCCTTGAAGCCGGTCGAAATAAGTGAGAGCCTCGTTGCCTTCCCCCATTTCCATCAGACAATAACCTTTCAGGTAAAGCAGGGTGTCATTTTTGGCCATTTGCCCTTCTAAACGCTCCAATTCAAGGTATGCGACGTTAAAATCCCGCTTTTTCAAACTTTCGTCGGCTTTTGTAAAGGATTGGCCGGTTCTCACTCCCGTCAGCGGATAATCGGTGTACCATAATTGATCGAGCAAAGCTTTACGGGCTTTGTCGGCCGTTTCGTCGCCGCGTATCATCGTCCCTTCCGGAGCGGGGTAGCGCGGGTTTGACAGGCGCTCGCCGGGGCGCAACCCGGCAATGGGTTCGTTTGCTTTCCTGTCGTCCGTTTTTTCAACAGGCGGCGTCTGATTTTTGGCAGGCGGGGCCGGATACTGCTCCTGTTGTTGCAGCGCCGGGGGCGGCGCGACGGGCGTTTCTTTGTTCCAAAAAAACAAGTATGCCGCGCCGGCAACCAATGCCAACGCGACTATTGAAATAAAGATGCGCCGCCAGAAGAGGCGTCGGTACAAAGCGGCCCGTTCGGCGGCCACTTCGCCCACCCTGACTTCCCGGCGAAGTTCTGCCAGCCCTTCCATCACCTGTGCCGCGGCGCGGCGTTCGGCCTCGTCGGCGTTATCGCTCAGATATTGTCTGTAGTCCTCCATTTCTGTGCAATTTGTATCAATTTTTTCATGCAATCGCTGCGTTTTATTTTCAAGGAGTCGGTTGTGGAATATCGGGTCCATCCTTGCCGAACCACCTCTTCATCGCTGTAACCATCAATGTGATGCAGCTGAATGACCGTTTTGCAAGGCTCGCCTATTTGCGCCAAAAACTGCCGTACCAGGTCGGCGGATTCGCGCTGCCGGTGGGCGGCCTCCACATCCGGGTCGTGCAGATCGTGGTGGTTTTCAAGTGATTCGTGCGTTTTTTGCTGCTTTCGGGTCATCGTCAGGGCCACCCGCCGCATGATTTCCACAAGATAGGTGGAGGGGGCGTGGCCTTGAAACTGGTAACTGCCGTCCGCTATTTTTCGCAAAAAAATAAGCGTACTCTGGTTCAGCACCTCGTCCGCGCTGTCTGGCGGCAAGCCGTATTGCTGCGCAAATTTGCGTGCCGAGGGCATGGCCCTGGTTTGTACGCAAAGGATCGCCGTATTGTCCAATCTTTTCAAGGCCTGAAACAAACGTTCATTGCCGTCAAACTGACGGCAAGGGTTTGAAGGGGCCAGCCATTCCATCATGCGCATTGTATTGATGTTTTATTGCATCTCATGCACCAAAGGTAAGCGGTTCGCAGAAAAATATTTGGGCAAGCACTTACGCCTTCATCAAAGAAATGGTCGCCATGCAGGGCAAAATCTTAACCAACTTAATTTAGAATGTACTAACCCTGCGACAAAGAGCATCTGCCTCCACTCATCCAAGCTGATTTTTATCCTTTGACAAAACCTGCTGAAAGAACATTCGGAGACTCGAAACTGGCAGGTGACCGAGGTTTTTCACGATAATTGGTGGATTTGTTGAGGTCGTACTATTTCATAGGCGGCGGTTTATGACCATGTTTGCGAATATTTGGCTGTGAACCGGGGCGAGGGTTTTGAACAGCCCCCAAACGCATTAATTTTTATCATGGAACTCATCTTACTGTGCACTTTTGCCTTTTTGGCCGGATTTATCGACAGTGTGGTCGGCGGGGGCGGACTGGTGCAGGTGCCTGCCTTTTTTGTGTTGTACCCGCAACTGAGTGTACCCAACATTATCGGGACCAATCGCCTGGCTTCGGCGGTCGGCACGTCGGTGGCTGCGTGGAATTATGCGCGCGCGGTGCGTATTCCCTGGCGGATTGTATTATTTGCCGGCGTCGCCGCGGCTATTTGCTCCTATTTCGGCGCCACTTTACAAAGTATGTTGCCTTCCGATCTTCTAAAGCCGATCATTCTGGTTCTGATTATTGCCATCGCTTTTTACACCTACCGGAAAAAAGACCTGGGCCAAAGCGAGCGATTTCATATTGCTGAAAACCGAAAACCGCTGTGGGCCGCCGGCATTGGAGCCGTGCTTGGTTTTTATAACGGACTTGTAGGTCCCGGCACGGGGAGTTTGCTGGTGTTTGGCTTCGTAGGCCTGATCGGATACGATTTTCTCTCTTCGTCGGCTATTTCTAAAGTAGTCAACGTGATCGCCGATGTTTCGTCGCTGATTTTTTTTCTCACGCACAAATACGTGTTGTTCCACCTGGCCTTGCCTATGATGGTATGTAATGTTGCGGGGTCGTATACCGGCAGCCGGATGGCTATGCTTCGCGGAAATGCTTTTATCCGCAAGGTTTTTCTGGTCGTGGTTGCGGGTATTATCGCGCGATTTGCGTGGGATGTATTGAAATGAGGCTGGTGACGCTATTTTGATTGTGTGCGGTACATCTGCAAATTGACCAGCCCCAAGCGCTGCAAAAAGTGGTTGAATGAAACCCGGAGTACACCCAGGCCGTATTTCATACTCCGGCGGAAATTGATACTGGAAGCTTCCTCGAAATATTTGGTCGGGCAGGTCACTTCTCCGATGTCGAATCCGGCATACACGATTTGGGAAAGCATCTCGTTGTCGAAGACAAAATCGTCGGAATTTTGGTTAAAATTGATGGTTTCGAGTACCTGACGGCTGAAAGACCGGTATCCGGTGTGGTATTCCGACAATTTGTAGTTGATCAGCGTATTCTGCGTAAAAGTCAGAAACCGGTTGGCGATATACTTATACATAGGCATGCCTCCCTTGCGGGCGCCCATGCCGAGTATCCGCGAGCCCAGCACCACCGGGTACAACTCTTCGCCGATGATGTTTACCATCGAGGGAATAAGTTTGGGCGTGTACTGATAATCGGGGTGCAGCATGATAATGATATCGCCGCCGATTTCAAGGGCTTTGTTGTAAAGCGTTTTCTGGTTCCCGCCGTAGCCCTGGTTTTTCTCGTGTACGAGCACGTGCCGGATACCCAGTTGGCGGGCCAGTTCGGCAGTGTTATCGCGACTGTGGTCGTCGCACAGAATCACATCGTCCACCAGATTGAATGGAATTTCCCGGTATGTCTTTTCCAGGGTCTTGGCGGCATTATAAGCCGGTAATACGACGACAACTTTTTTTTCTTTGTACATAGAAAAGGAAAACATCAGGGTTGCGTCAAAAGACTTTTGACACAACCCCGATGTTTTTGGATTTTAATGTTGGAATCAGGCCGTTTCGATTTTTTCCGGGTCATTGTTTTCCGGGATTTCTTCGGGATTTGTTACTTCTTCGGGACTTACTACTTCTTCGGGATTTGCTACTTCTTCAGTATTTACTGTTTCTTCGGTTATACTTTCACGCTTTACTTCTTCAAAAATGCCTTTTTCCATCATAAAATTGAACCATTTGATGCACTTCTTGATGTCGTTGATGTGCACCCGGTCGCGGTCGTGTTCGGGCAGTATTTGGGTGAAATAGTTGCGTAATTCGGTACTGTTTGCGGTGACCGGCGCCGGTGGCGTGGATGTCAGCTGGTCCAGCATTTTTTGAAAGACATCAGCAATGGGTACGGTACCTTCATCCGTATCGGCGTAAATGGCTACCGTGCCCAGGGGAGTAATCTGGTTTTGGCGCACCGGCACAAAACGGGTACGTCCCTCCTGGCGGTCTTCGATGACTAAGCCGTTGTTGCGCGTAGACACCAATTTGTGTACGCCCGGCACGCCGGCGATCACGAGAAATTTTTCTAAGTTCATCTTTTATAGTTTCCGACCTTTAAACAGTCATTATTTCCTTCTCTTTGGCGGCAATGACTTTATCCACCTGCTCCACGTATTTATTGACCAAATCCTGCAATTCGGTTTCTTTACGTTTGCCCATATCTTCGGGCAGGCCGTCTTTCACGGCTTTTTTGATGGCATCGAGCGACTTGTGGCGGGCGTTTCGTACGCCTATCCGGCTTTCTTCGCCGGCATGTTTGGCTTTTTTGACCAATTCCTTGCGACGCTCTTCCGTGAGCGGGGGCACCGACAGGCGGATCACTTCGCCGTCGTTGGACGGCGTGATGCCGATATTGCTATTGATGATCACCCGTTCGATCGGCCCGAGCATATTTCTTTCCCAGGGCTGAATAATGATGGTGCGCGCGTCGGAAACCTGCACATTGGCTATCTGGGCCAGCGGCGTTGGCGCTCCATAATAATCTACCATAAGATCCTGAACAATAGACACGGATGCTTTACCGGTACGGAGTTTAGCCAACTCGTGGTCGAGGTGCTCCAATGCTTTGTCCATTTGGGCCTTTGCTTCGGCCATTGTTTTACTGACTTCTTCCATAACAGGAGGGTTAGTGCAAAATAGAAACCTGCGAACAGGTCGTGTTGAGCGCGCAAAGTTCACAAGTTTTCCGCGTTTTGCGGAAAAGGATGCGGGAAAAAGTAAATACCCTGACATTCGGGTGTCTGAAATTTTTTCAGAGCGCTATGCATTCCCGAAATGTGCGTACCTTTTCGCACCAAATTATAACAAAACGTCAAAAACGGCGCTAACCGCCTAACCGGAAAATTTTTCCATGCCGGAATTACAGGAAATAAAAAGAACGTTGACACGCATCGAAAAACTGGAACGCGAGATCAACCTGAAGCAGCTACAGATCAACAGTCTGTTGGCGATCACGCAGGCTATTAACGAAAATGTGTCGGCAGAAGGGCTTTTCAATATGTACAATTCCTTTCTCCGCTGGGAAATTGGAATACGTAAGATGGCGCTTTTTTTCAAGGAAGCGGATATATGGGAGTGCAAAACCGCACTTGGGGTGGACGAGAAGCTGCTGGAAAACGACGTCAATCAGGAATTATCCAAATACCGTTCGACGCGTGGACTGGAAAATTCCGAACATGCGCTCATTCGGGAGTTCGATCTTGTGGTTCCGGTCATGCACAAGGAGGTGCCCATTGCCTATGCTTTTATCGGCGGATTTGACGACGACGACGACGTTTATAACAAAGTACAGTTTATCACCACCATCACGAATGTGATTGCCGTGGCCATCGAGAACAAACGCCTGTTTAAAACGCAGATGCGCCAGGAAGTGCTCAACCGCGAGGTGGAACTGGCCGCCGAAATCCAGCGTACCCTGGTGCCGACGCGCCTGCCATCGGGTAAAAACTATCAATTATCCAGCATTTATAAGCCCCACTTTGCCGTGGGCGGCGATTATTTCGACGTAGTGGAGTTCCCTAATGGCTCGATTGTTTTTTGTATTGCCGATATCACCGGGAAAGGCGTGGCCGCGGCGCTGCTGATGGCTAATTTTCAGGCCAACCTGCGCGCACTCGTCACGCGTTGCCAGACGCTGGAAGAAATCGTGCAGGAAATGAACGCCGCCGTACATCGCGTTACGCAGGGCGACCGGTTTATCACACTTTTTCTGGCCCGTTATGAAATTCATAGTCGCGCGCTGCACTATATCAATGCCGGCCACACGCCGCCGCTCCTGTTGATCAACGGCGATGTCGTACCGCTTAAAAACGGTTGCACCGTGCTCGGCTGGCTTCCGGAACTTCCTTTCCTCGAAATCGGCGGCGTCTGCCTGACCGATGAAGCCACCATATTTACCTACACCGACGGCCTCACCGACGTGCAGAACGACGAAGGGGAGGAATTCAGTGAAATCAAGTTGGTCGATTTTCTTCGAAAAAACGCCCACCTCGGCGCCAAAGAGCTGAACACCCAACTGCTCGCTACGGTGGAGGCATATCGCGAACACCAGCCATTTCCCGATGATATCACTGTGCTGACCTGCCGTGTTTTTAAATAAATCAATGAATGCTAAAAACCATTGTCTGTGGACATTTGGGCCTTAGCCTGACCTGTTTTGTCGTTTCACTTAAAAAAATATACCGTGAAAAAGGAACCGTTTAAAATCTCCGTAAACGGACAATATAAGTTTGACGTCCAGCCGGACGATGCCCGGAATCTCGACATGATCCCGAACAACGACCAGGCATATCACCTGTTGCACGAAGGGGTGGCCTACCATATCGAGTTGTTGGAGGCTGACTACACCAACCGCACCTACACGCTGCGTATCGACGGCGCCAAATACACCGTAGATATTGCGGATTACTACGACCGGTTGGTCCATCAGCTGGGCCTTACCGTCGGCGGTAGCCATAAACTGAATATTGTAAAAGCGCCGATGCCCGGACTCGTGATCAGCATATTGGCAGCACCGGGCCAAACCGTTCAAAAAGGCGATCCACTGCTCATTCTGGAAGCCATGAAAATGGAAAATGTCATTAAAGCCGCCGGTGAGGGTGTGGTAAAAGTGGTAAATACGCACCAGGGACAGGCCGTTGAAAAAGGCCATGTGCTATTGGAGTTCGAATAACTGCGGCAAATGACGAAAGTCAGCTGGCCGTATCCATCGCCGGTCCGTATCTTTGCGGCGCTATGACACGCCTGCATCAATTTATATTCCTGATTTCCATTCTTATTGTGGTGGCTGCCACGGCTTTCCAGCCTGCGGAAATGGCCCCGCAAACCAGCGAAGACCTGGGTCGCCTGTTGTTTGAAGACCCTATTCTTTCCTCCGATCAAAGCATCAGCTGCGCTTCCTGCCATATTCCGGCATTCGCTTTTTCCGATACCTCGGCAGTCAGTCTCGGCGTAGGTGGCCAGAAAGGCTCGCGCAATACGCCGGCGGTTACCAATATGAGCGCCCGCTCGGCATTTTTTTGGGACGGCCGGGCCGGCACGCTCGAACAGCAGGTGGTGCAACCCATTGAAAATCCGGTGGAAATGAATCTTCCCCTGCCCATCGCGCTGGAACGCCTGCGCGGCAGCGCCCGTTACAAAGGTTTTTTCCAGGCGATATATGGCCGCCAGCCCGATTCGCTCACGCTGGCCGATGCCCTTGCTTCCTTTATCCGCACCTTGGAAACCGGCAACACGCCGTTCGACCGCTGGATGCGAGGCAATGACACGGCCATGAGCGCCGCCGCCGTGCGCGGTCGGCAGATTTTTATGACCACAGGCAAATGTTTCGACTGCCATTTCAGCCCCGATTTCACCGGCGACGAGTTCCGCAACATCGGTCTGTTCGACGGAAAAACGCTGAACGACCCCGGGCGTTTTGCCATCACTAAAGACTCCAGCGACTTGGGTAAATTTAAAGTACCCGGCCTGCGCAACATTGCCGTCACCGGCCCTTATATGCACGACGGCTCCTTCCGCACCCTGCGCGAGGTCATCGATTATTACGATCAGCCGGATAAATTCGTGACGCACAGCCTCAACCGCGACACTTTGCTCGCCAAACCGCTGGGCCTCACCGAACAAAACAAACAAGACCTGGAAGCCTTTTTGTTGGCGCTGACGGACAAACGGTGGGAATGATGAATGATGAATGATGAATGATGAATGATGAATGATGAATGATGAATGATGAATGATGAATGATGAATGATGAATGATGAATGATGAATGATGAATGATGAAT
>CAUJEY010000328.1 GCA_963169325.1 Bacteroidota bacterium | reverse complement strand
CGGCCGGTGTGCAGATTTTGGACGCACAGTGCGGCGCTGTATTCTGTTTTCTGCAGCATGGCGGCCAGATAATTGCCATCGCTGCTGATAGCCGGGAATCTGCAATTGGGCAGTGTAGTCACCTTTTTTTGGATAAAATTGCCGGGCTCCCAGGTATAAACCTTTACATGTTTGGTCGTTTGATTGTAAATAGAATAGTACAATCCGCCATGGTCTAAAAAAGCAGATTTCGTCCAAACGCCCTGGTCTTCGGGAAACGTCTGCTCGTCCAATTCCATCACCTTCCGGCTTTCAAAATCGAGCAACAACAATCGGTAGTGGTTTTGGTCTTTCCTGTTTTCGTGTACGATGACCACGCCCAAACGGGCTTCGGGGTGTTGCGCAAACGACGTCATATAAGCGTTGGGCGCCGATTGGGCCAACCTCACCGTTATTTCAGACGCCTGGGTTTTTATGTCGTAAAGGGTAAGCGTTGCGTCCGACAAAACCCAGAGCCGGTTGCCATCGGGATGAAAATACAGGTCGGAACCACCGAATGCCCGGCGCTTTATTTTTGGCAAATAAACCTCCACTTTTTTCTGTTCCAGGTCGATGATCCGGATCGGCTCGGATCCTTTTTCCGGCACCACTGCCAACAGCGGTTTTTGTGGGTGAAATACCAGGGCATTGGCGCGTTCGGGCGCGATTTTCGATAGGTCGAGTGGCTTCGCCTTATCCCTGACATCCAACACCATATAATTCGGCCCTTCGTATGTGACGGCAGTGAAAGCCAGGAAATTGCCGTCGGACGACATACCGGCCGGGTCATAGGAAACGGACCCTTTGCCGGGCGATTTCAATTTCCATATCTGTACCGCTTGTGCGGGTAGCGTGACGGCCAGGCACAGGAAGACGAGCTGCAACAACAGTGTTATATTGGTTTTCATGTTCAGGAAGTTAAATACGCGGTAAATAAGCTATGCTGAATACATTGCTGCTGCGCGATCAGCGATGTTTTTTTAAAAGCGACTTATGATACAATCTCATTAGGGTAAAATCCTCCCGATCACCGGCAGCCGGCTTTTTTTTTCAACTGTTCGATCAGTTCCTGGCCTCCGATTTCCTCGGCCAGGTCGAGGGCTTTTTGTTGCTGTTTGTTCTTGATGCCGCAATCTGCGCCGGCTTTCAGCAAATCCAGGGCATCGTATGGGCGCCAGTTGTCCTCCTCCTGTTCGCTTTTTTGAATGGCAGACAAAATACTCAGCATAAGTGCCGTATTACCTTCCTTGTTGGTCTGGTTCAACTTTAAGTTGGGCTGTTTTAGCAGATACTCCACGGCGCCACTCCGGTTGAACGCTGCCAGCATGAGCGGTGTGTAGCCGTCATTGTCCTGTTTATTCACATCCAGCAGGCGGTAATATTTATCGCGCTCTTCTTTATAATAATCATCTTTTTTGGTGAAAATACCATACATGGCAAAATAATGCAGGGCGTTGCGCCCCCAGTTGTCGGTTACCCGGATGTCGGCTTTTTTCACTTCTATCCAATCCCGAACCAAGGATTCCGGCAGAGGGGCTTTGGCCAATGCCATGAGCAAGGGCGCGCCGCCTTCGTTTTTGCCAATATTAATATCCGCGCCCTTGGCCAGTAAATAATCCAAAATGGTCGGGTCGGGTTCGAAATAGGGCTTGTCCCAACCGGAGTTGTATTCCCATGTTCCATTCAGATTCGTGCAGGCCCATTGCAAGGCCGTCCAACCGGTAAATGCCTTGGAAGTCTGGTCAAATTCTTTGCCGTCAACTTCCAGCCGGCAGGTTTCAATAAAATATTTCAACATGTCGAGGTTTCCTTTTCCGGCGGCTATCCCCTGTAGGTTGCCGTAGAAACCGCCGTTCACGGAATCGGTCCAGACAAAGCCGTGGGGGCGCAGGTCAGCGCCCCGGTTAATCAGGAGTTGGATCAGGGGTAAAAAATCGGTTTCTTTAGCCAGGTGCATGAGCAGGGTGCCGCCGTTGGCATCGGGTGCATTCAGGTCTTTCAATAGTGGTATTCGCCGGGCAATTTCCAGGGAGTCGCGGCTTTTTATGGCCACAAACATGCCGCGTTCACTACCCTGGTAGTCGATGATTTCAGGAATGGCGAATACTTTGTTGGGGTTGGCCATACTGCGAATGGTCAGGCGTTTTTTACTGGCGATAGTCATGTCGGCTTTTTGGCTGAGCAGGTAGTCAAAACAATAGAATTGTTTTTTTATGCCGGCGAACATGGCCGGCGTCCAGCCCATATTGTCCTGGTCGTTTACGTTGGCGCCCAGCGATACCAGCCACCGCAAAATTTCAAGGTGACCGTTGCGGGCGGCCAGGTGCATCAGGCTGTGGCCTGCGATACTTTTGGTCTGCCACACGGCGCCGCGTTGCACGAGCAGTTTGGCGACTTCCAGGTGGCCCTTTCCGGCTGCCAGCATCAGCGGTGTACTGTCGTCGGCGCCGGCTACGCCGTCGGGTTTTGCTCCATGGTCCAGCAAATATTTTGCGAGTTCGGTATTGCCCCGGTTGGCGGCCCATTGCAGGCCCGTCCAGCCGCTATCGGTGCGTGTTTTTTCGTTAAATTCCCGGTCGTCGACGGGTATTTTACAAGTTTCAATAAAAAATTTCAGCAGTGCGGGTTTATTCTGTGCCACGGCAATGCCAATCAGGTTTCCGTAGTACGTGCCTGTTTTTTCCCCTTTCTCGTATTCGTATATAGTGCCCTTCTGCCGCGGATCTGCTCCTTTCGACACCAGCCACCGCAGCAATTCGGGGTCGTCGTACTCGTATGCGGCCAGCATCAGCAGGGTGGCGCCGTCATCGTCTTTGCCGTTGATGTCGGCGCCGCGCAAGACGGCATTTTTGATTTCTTCCGGCGTTTTTTTCTCGTAGTCGCCCAGGGAGATGGGGTTTTTCCCGGCGCCTTTTACCTGCCATATTTCGAAGTCATTGTACAGGTATTCTACCCGGGAGGTAGGCTGTTGCGCACCTTCTGTCAGCTGCGGCACGGTTTCCAGAATGTATTGTTGCAATTCTGCGGCCGTAACCGCTTCATTTTCGTCTTTGTCGGCCGGCAAACCCGGGCTCAGTCCCTTGAGCAAGGCATAGGTGAACAGGCCGTTCGTTATTCCGCCGCCCTCCATGGCCACTTCCTCGCCGCTGGCCGCCGAAATAATAATAGCCCCCGACTGCCTGCGAAGATCGGTGAACAGGTCTTTCATCAGGTCGAAAGGGCTGGCGCTGCCGTCCTTTTTTTTCAATTTACCGCTAACGGAGCGGAAAACGACCTTTTCACCACTACCGGCTTCCACCGGTTTCGTTTCCCTGCGCACTGTCGTGGCGTCCAGTTCGCCGGAGTGGCAGGCATCGAGCAGCAGGATTTTTTGCCGGGCCGGGATATCACTGACCAGCGATTCCAGCGTTTCAAAAGAAATACCCCGCCGGGCAGGATTGGAAAAATCTATATCGTGGGAAGCATAGTAAAAATCGAATTTTTCGTCGAGCAGCCCATGGCCGGCAGCGAAAACGATCACCCGGTCTTCGGGCCGCGATTGGCTCAGTTGGGCCTTTAATTCCTGCATTTTTTCTTTGGTTACCGCCTCGTCGAGGTATTGGATCGGGATGATACGCCGGAAGGCGCCGAAGCGGCTTTTGAAGAGGTTGTTTACGTCCGAGGCGTCTTTGGCAGCGTATTGCAGGTTCATGGTGCTGTCGCGGTAGCGGGAAACGCCGATCGTAACGATGTACAGGTCGGGCTTGGGTATTTCGCCGTCGAATTGCACGCGGTGGCCGGCTCGCAGGGAAGCGATGCCCTGGTTGTTCCAGACCTGCACTTCCACGAGATTTTTCAAACTGACCAGGTCGAGTTCGAGGCTGCCGGTATATTTTCGGGACTGTGCCGGGCTGATGTCTTTGCCTTGCGGCCCGAAAATGGGCACCTCGTTCACCATAACCTGCAAACGGCTCAGCGGATATGCCGGATCGGATGCTTCCACCTGGAGGCGGAGTTTGCGTTCGGTGGTGCGGCCAGGCAATGTATTTTTATTCGTCAGCACTACTTTGGGTACTGCTGTGCCCGCCTCGGCGGCAGCCTTATTGATTTTGTGTTTTTCCCAGCGTTTTTGGCAGGCTTTTTCCAACAAACCCAGATAAGCCGGTTCGGCATACCCCAGGGTTTTTAGGACGAGGTCCGGCCTGTTTTTCAGCAGGTCGAAATGCTCGAAGCGGTAGAACTGCCCGCCGTATTGAAAACCGAAGTATGAGTCGAAATTTTTGGAATTGCAAAAATACTGGGCCGGCGTATGGATGAGATACTCTCGTGAGGCGTTGTGCGAATGACCGGAATCATACAAATAGGCCTCTGCAATGGTTTGTTTTTGCGGCCAGTTCAGGAAATGAAAGGAGGCATTTTTTTCGGCTTTTACAAAAAGCAAGCGGGTGCCCTCCGGGTTAAAATCGAAACACCTGATGGCACTTTCGCCGACAAAAAAGGCGCTTTTCACCATAAAATCCGCCATATGACAGATGCTTACCTTGTTGAGGTTGGCCAACAGCAATTGTTTGCCGTCGGGGGTGAAAGCCGCGCAATTGACCGCGAAGGGCGGCCGGTAAGCCAGTTTTCCCGTAGCGGTGGAGAACACCTGTGCGATATACCCCGGGCGCAAGGCGAGCAGCCAGGCGCCGTCGGCACTGGCTTCGAGCGAAATCACGGCCATTGCATCCCAGTCCACGTCGTCCGGCGCGACAAACTGTTTGACTTTTTTCACTTGGGGAAGCTGCCACTGGGTGATCACTTTGCAGGTGCGGCAATCTTGTTCCGTGCCCCCGGCAACGGAGTACAAATAGGTTCCCGCGGGGTCGAAATAATACAGGTCGTTGTTGTTTTCAAAAGATTTTTGGGGCTTATAATCCTGGCTTTTTTCATCCCACAGGTAAACGGTTTTGTTGCTGACGGCCCATTTGTGGTCGGCACTAAATGTGGCGCCTTCGTCAAGTACGGCGGTTTCGGTTTTTTTTCCCGTTTTCAGGTTGTAAAACTGCATGGCCTTTTTCCCATCCCCCGATTCATATACACCGGTATTGGTCAGGCCGTATTTATTGCCGTAAAATGCCCGCCGGCCATTGAGCCGCGAGAGTTCCCACACTTTTGTATTTCTATGGTAGCCGGTTTCGCGCCAGCCGATGACGCCGTCTTTGCCGAAATGGACGTAATCGATCGTCTGGTACCCATGCCGTTCATAGTTGGGCAGGTAGTCTTTCGTTTGGGCGCCCCAATCGTAAAACAGGAGGTCTTTGAAAAATACGATACCGGGGCCCGGAACCGGTACGCCCGCTCTGGCCTCAAAATTCCCGGGCTCGGGATATGCGGGTGCATCGCCGGGTTTTGACAGGTCGAATATACCTTTATAAGGGATGTATAGCAGGCTGGCGGCGCGAAATAAAAATCCGGCGGCTTCGTCAAACTTTCCGGCAATGACTTTATAGTATTTGTCCTGGCCTTTTAGGGGGGCAAGTTTGCGTGTTGCCCAATCCCAGCGTGCAATCTTTAGTTGAGTATTATCGGGATAAACCCCGAACAGGTATTTGTTTTCGGCATCGATTCCGAAATCGAGCAGCCTGCCGGGCCCTTGCGCAAGTGTTGACTCCAATTGACCGGTGTACAGGTTCCATATCTCGATTCGATCCTTATTCGGTTCCCTTTCGTTTTGCCACCCGATCAGGATAGATTTGTTGTCGGCGTGTGCTTGAAGCCGGCCCATTTTTATCGATTCGGGATACAGGGTCTGGTCCAATGTTTTTTCCAGCAGCAGTTTGCCCGAGGCGACCGACCAGGCGAGCAGGATTTGACGGTCGTCACAGTTTACGCCCAAAATGACCGCCGAACCGTCGGGGGTACAGGCGATCTGGCAGTCATCTACATGTTTATCCAGGTAAGGGTGGTGCTGGGCATAATCTTTTTTAAACTGGAGCGGAATATTGAGCGTCATTTCTCCTTTTTTCCAGTTCCATACCGTAAAACTGTATTTAATAAAATGGTCTTTGATTCGGTACTTACTGTTGTGTTTTTGGAAAGTTCCGAAGGAATGCCTTAAACCGGCGATGAGGTCGCTGTTGGGGACAAAGGTGATGGCCTGGTACTCTTCATTTGATTCGGTCACCCAGGATAAAAGGGAGTCGGGCAGGCCGGTGCTTGCCTTGGGGATGGATTTCACCTGCAATTTTGATCCTACATCCCATATCAGGGTTTTCTGATCGCAGGTGGTGGCCAGCCAGTTGCCATCGGATGAAAAGGCAAGGATTTCGGCATTTTGATTCGATCTGGGCTGTTGCACGATCAGTTCCGGGGTTTGTTGCGCGCCGGCTGGGAGGCCGGACAGACAAACGCAGAGGGCGGCAATTGGAAGCCTGGTTTTCATGTTGATTTGTTTTTGTGTTAAATTTTGCGTTTTAGTTCATTGGTATTGGAATAAGTGCCCTATTACCACACCCGCCAATCGTTGCTAAGCGATTTAAATCCGAAGCACAGCAGCGCAAGTTTACCTCATATCCGGAAAAACATCAATTAAAAAACACTAATTTTACGACCATGAAACACTTACTGTCAATCCTGTTTTTAATTGCCGGTCTCTCCGGTGCTGCGGAGGCCGGTATTGCGACCGACAGCCTTCCGAAGTCCCGCGAGTACCAGGCGATCTCCGTGAAAGGCCGTGTGGTCAATCAGACAAGCGGCAAAGACCTTCTACGCCGCGATATTTTCAGAAAAACCGATTCGTTAATTTTTGAGAGCGAAGCCGGCCGCCTGGCATTAATAGATCACCGGAAACAGAGTTTTATAGCCAAACCGGACAAAAATGCGCCTTCGGGCTACCGGCTCGAACCCCTGCAAGCCCGTGTGAGCACGCGCCCGGGCAAGATTCTGAACTACCTGGCCTTCCGGCAGTTTCTGGAAGGCCGACGGCTGCTCGCTATCGGCGATACGCTGACGCTCGAAATCACCGACGAAACGTTTGCTATGAATAACGACAGTTTTTTCTACATGCAATACCGATGGAGCAGGGAGCCGGAACCGGTTAATAAACGCCTCGGCTCCTCGGGTAAACTGCTGTTTTTTGACAAAAAAAACCTTTTTAACGTGGATGGGCACCCCATCGATCCGACGGAAACCTCGGCGTACACGTTATATTATTACAACAGCCTGGCCGGCACTTCCACCCTTATCAATACGTTTAATCTTGTATTTTGCGACGAATCTACCCTGCGGGCCGAAATTGACGTTATCATCGGCAATTTTGCACCGGATGTGCCCAAAGAACAGTCGCGCAACGCCGCGATACAATACATTGAAAACGAATACGGAGAACCCGTCAGGAGCGACCTGGACCTGTGGCTACGGCGGCATTGGGGATTGTAAATACTTCCAATTTACTTTAAATGCTTACACAACAGCAAACCGATACCCTCATCGTAGGCGCCGGGCCGGCCGGACTGGCCGTAGCCGGGCGACTCGCCCAAATGGGGCTTCCTTACCTGTTACTGGAAAAAGGTGAAAAAATTGCCTCGTCGTGGCATAACCACTACGAGCGCCTTTGCCTACACACGGTGAAAGAACATTCCGACTTGCCGGGCATGGAAATGCCGGAAGGTTATCCCACGTATGTTCCGCGCCTCGACCTGATCGCCTATTGGGAAGATTATGTTCGGAAAATGAATATTTCACCGCTTTTCGGCCAGCAGGTTTCTAAGATCAGCAGGGCAGAAAACGGCTGGCGCACGGAAACGGCCACCCATATTTTTCAGTCTAAAAATGTAGTCGTGGCCACCGGTTACAACCGGACGCCGTATCTGCCGGTTTGGCCGGGGCAGGAGCAATTCAAAGGCGAATTCCTGCACAGTCATCAGTATCGCAGTGCCGCGCCGTTTGCCGGCAAAAAGGTGCTTCTGATCGGCATAGGCAATACGGGCGCCGAACTGGCCATCGATCTGCACGAAAAGGGCGCTTTTCCGGCTATTTCCGTTCGGGGGCCCGTCAATTTCATTCGCCGGGATATTGCCGGACGGCCCGCTCAAAACACGGCGATTCTGTTGGGTAAACTACCCAACTGGGCATACGATTTTATCGCCCGGCAGGTTCAAAAAATGACCGTGGGCGACCTCACGCCTTACGGTATACCCAAATCGCCCTACGCCCCCTCCGAACAGTTGCGCCGTTTTGGCAAAGTGCCGGTCATCGACCTCGGGACTATCGATCTCATCAAACAGGGGAAAGTTAAAATACTGCCTGATATTCAGTGTTTTAATGAAAACTCGGTGACCTTTAAAGACGGCCGGACCGAACCTTTCGATGCCGTGATCGCCTGCACCGGCTACCGCGCACAGGTGGAGGATTTTGTTGAAAACGGCCGGGCGCTGCTCAGTGATTGGGGGTATCCCAGCCAATTGTGGTACGAAGACAAAGCGCTCCGGGGACTTTATTTTTGCGGGTTTTCCACGCCGTTAAGCGGGATTTTGCGGAATATAAAAATAGATTCCGGACATATTGCAATGCATATTCATTCGGCGTCCGCTAGTCCTTAGCCATCACGTAATC
This sequence comes from Bacteroidota bacterium, assembly GCA_963169325.1. Lineage (GTDB taxonomy): Bacteria > Bacteroidota > Bacteroidia > Chitinophagales > Saprospiraceae > M3007. Next base: position 18,282 of record CAUJEY010000328.1, on the reverse strand, counting down.
AAATCTGTGAAAATCAGTGCACGAGCCGAAGGCGAGTCTGTGTCATCCGTGCTCCCATCCTCCTACGAGGGCCGCTCGCGCAGGATGGGAGCACGGATGACACAGACTCGCCTTCGGCTCGCGCACTGATTTTCACAGATTTGCGCTATATTGAATTTAAGCAATTCAATAAAGGCCAGCACCTTCTTTTGCAAGTCACCGGAGAGTGTTGTTTCTGCTTCTTGATGATTAAGTGTGAGTACAGACATGGGTGTAATGCCTTTTTATGGGCAATTTTTTACGAAAATAGGCATAACAATCTATAATCATAAAAATGTCTCGCAATACCAATCACTCTCACACCACCACATTAATCATCCGGCCCGGCACAAACACCACCTTTCTGGCCGGTTTACCCTCCATCCATTTTTGCACCTGATCCAACGCCATAGCGGCCGCTTCGGCGTCGGCAGCGCTTACGCCGGAAGGCAATTCGATTGTGGCGCGCAGTTTGCCGTTGATCTGGATCGGATAAACAACGGTGTCGGTTTTCAAATAGTCCTCGTTCAGCACCGGCCAGGCGGCGTCGCATACGGTTGTTTCGTGCCCCAGGCGTTGCCAAAGTTCTTCGGCCAGGTGCGGTGCAAAAGGCGCGAGCAACACAACCGCGGGTTCCAGCACTGTACGTTTGGCACATTTCAAGGCGCGCAGCTCGTTGGTCAGAATCATAAAGTGGCTCACGCAGGTGTTCATCGAGAACCGTTCAATATCGTCGGTCACTTTTTTGATACAGGTATGCAGTATCCGCAGCTCATCGGCGGTAGGTTCGCCGGCAGTAGGCAGCCAGGTATTGTTTTCGCCTACGAACATCCCCCAAAACTTGCGCAGGAAGCCGTACACCCCGGTAATCCCCTTCGTATCCCAGGGCTTGCTCATTTCAACCGGGCCGAGGAACATTTCATACATCCGGAAACAGTCGGCGCCGTATTGCCCCACCATATCGTCGGGGTTGACGACATTATACAAGGACTTTGACATCTTTTCCACCTCCCAACTACAGGTGAACTTACCGTCGGCATCCAGTTTGAAATTGGCTTTTTCAAACAGCGGCCAGTACACGGCTTTGTCCAGGTCGAGCACATCGTCGTCTACCATACTGATATCGACATGCAGTTTGGAAAAGCAGTCCGGGGAGTATTTTGCCGTCAGGTCGTACGATACGAAGAGTTGCTCCGAAACGGGGGTTTGATCGTTCATGAAAAAACGTTCCCGGCTGTTCAGGGCGTGCCGGATTTTGGCGGCAGTGACTTCATGTTTATTGATGACGTCGGCCAGTTCTTCATTGAACAGCACCAGGAGCCGTTTACCGTCGGCCTCGGCGCTTTGCCGGATGGCTTCGATCTTTTCCGTGTTTTTCCAGGAAACCACCTCTATCACCAGATCATTCGTTTCGAAGGCAAAATCGTAGGTATACGATTCCTCCAGGTTGGAGGCAGGGATGGCCAGCGGACCTTGTTCGGTAAAGAAGGGTTGCAGCACTTTTATCCACAGGTATTCTTCGAAGAAACGTTCTCTTGCCCGGAACACGATGCTGGAACGTCCCTGGATCATGCCCTGGTTGGTCAGTTTTTTGGCAAACTCGCGTTCGGGCGCCAGCCCCAGATCGTATAAAAAATGGTTCCAGAACCGGCTGTACAACAGATGCCCGACGGCATGTTCGGAGCCGCCGATGTACCAATCCACGGAATTCCAGTATTGCGCGGCCTCCGGACTGCAAAAAGCCGTTTCGTTGTGTGGGTCCATGTACCGGTAGAAGTACCAGGAGGAGCCTGCCCAGCCGGGCATGGTGCTCAACTCGTACTCGTAACTTTCTTCGGATCCGGGCGGCGTATAATTCCAGCCTTCCGCCCGGGCCAGCGGCGGTTCGCCGGTTTCGGTAGGCAGGTATTTGTCGACGGCCGGCAACACAAGCGGCAAGTCTTTTTCCCCGATCAGATGTGGCGTGTCATCCTTCCAAAAAGCCGGCACCGGTTCGCCCCAATAGCGCTGGCGGCTGAACACGGCGTTGCGCAGTTTGTACTGCACCTTACCGCGGCCCAGGCCTTTTGCTTCCAGCCATTGGATGAGCGTCGGCACGCCCGTTTCGTAGGTCATGCCGTTGATCAGGCCCGAATTGATGTAACGCCCTTCTTTCGTGGCGTCTGCGGCCTGATCAATATCTTTTTGAGCGTCCAGAATAGGGACGATAGGCAGTTTGAAATGTGTGGCAAAATTCCAGTCGCGCTGGTCGCCGCTGGGCACGGCCATGACGGCGCCCGTGCCGTAACCGGCCAGCACATAATCGGCAATATAGATCGGAATTTTAGCGTCGTTGAACGGGTTGATGGCGAAGGCGCCGGTATTGGCGCCGGTTACTTTTTTCGCCTCGGACATTCGTTCTATTTCAGAACGGGAAGCCGCCCATTTTTTATAAGATTCAATTTCAGCGCGTTGCGCATCGGTGGTCAACTTCGACACCAATTCGTGTTCCGGCGCCAGCACCATAAAGGTGGCGCCGTAAATGGTGTCCACCCGGGTGGTGAATACCTCGATGACCGCGTCGGGATGGCCGTCGACGGCAAATTTAACGGAAGCCCCCTGCGAGCGGCCGATCCAGTTGCGTTGTTGCTCTTTGATGGAGTCCGACCAGTCGATCTCGTCCAGGCCGCTCAACAGACGGTCGGCGTAGGCCGTGATGCGCATGCTCCACTGTTTCATCAGTTTGCGTTCCACCGGGTAACCGCCACGTTCGCTCAGGCCGTCTTTCACTTCGTCGTTCGACAATACGGTACCCAGCACCTGGCACCAGTTGACGTACGATTCTTCCGGAAAAGTCAGCCGGTATTTCAGGAGCAGGAGTTGTTGTTCTTTTCCGGACATGGCTTTCCATTCGGCCGCCGTAAATACGGGCGTGTCTTCGTCGCACACCGCCCGGACGCCCTTGCTGCCCTGGTGGGCAAACACCGACACCAGGTGTTCTACCGGCAGGGCCTTGTCTGCATCCAGGTCGTAATAATGTTCGAACAGGCGCATGAATATCCACTGCGTCCAGCGGTAAAAAGCCGGGTCGCTGGTGCGCACTTCGCGGCTCCAGTCGAAGGAGAATCCGATATTGTCCAGCTGCTCGCGATAGCGCCGGATGTTTTGATCGGTGGAAACGGCGGGGTGGATGCCGGTTTGAATGGCGTATTGTTCGGCCGGCAGGCCGAAAGAATCGTAGCCCATTGGGTTGAGCACGTTAAAACCTTTCAGCCGTTTGTAGCGGGCCACAATGTCGCTGGCGATATAACCCAGCGGATGCCCTACGTGCAACCCCGCCCCGGAAGGGTAGGGGAACATGTTCAGGATGTAAAATTTCGGCTTGCTACTGTGGTTGCTGACCTGGTAGGTGCGGTTGGCTTTCCACCAGGATTGCCATTTCTGTTCGATGTCGCGTGGAGCGTAATCCATATCTTTCGGTGGACGGTGGACGGTGGACGGTTGACGGTGGACGGTAGACGGCACTGCGACACCGTCCACCGTCTACCGTCCACCGTCCACCGTTATTTGTTTTGTGCGGGGGCAAAATTAGAGATTTTGAAAGAATATTATTTCAAGAAGAGAAACCGATCGTGCTCAAAAAAAGTTTCTTCGCAATTTGACGTTAATTGGGCTTTAGAAATGGTTAAAATCAGAATTTCATTCTTTCCATTTCCCGTTTTAAAACTTTTCGGCAGGCCATTTGCCTGTGCGTAACTGCAAACCGATTATCCTTATGTTCAGAATCTTCGCCTTCCTTTTCCTGACAGGACTTTCCCGTCTGTCTTTCGCCCAGGATGTTGTCGTCCGGGACACCGTGCCCTTTACTTTTTGGGGCTCCACTTTTTGGAAATACAGCAATGCCGTGGATCAGATCACTGATCCGCTGAACAACAGCCTGATTTCCGTGCGCAAATATTACCCGAACAACTTTGTATCCGAAGAATACCTGCGGGTTGACGACACCACCTGGCTGTACCAACAGTACGACAGCATTGAGTCTTCCCGCTTGTTGTGTCGGGGCTTGTATGTTGCCGACCCGGAGTATCAGGTGATGGACACGATACTGACTTTCGACCCGCAGTCGTATGAGGAAAGTATTCAACTGCGCTATTCCCGGTATACGTTCAAAACTGGCCCATGGACGGAGCAGGACCGGAATGGATACGTCTGGACGGGCGTTTACGAGGACGATTACCGGGAGGGACTCTGGCAAAAAAGAGACGCCTACGACTTTACCGAATTGCGGGGCTACGTGTATGAAAGCGGTGAATTAGTGCGCGACAGCGTCCTGAACTGGGCGCTTTCGGCCGACACGACCACCGTAACCGGCCTGCTCACGGAAGGTGTGGCGCCGGGGCAACGCGGCGGCATCGTCAGCGAAAATACCCCGGGCGGCTTCTGGCGCTTGTGCGCCATCAATCCGGATGCATTTGGTCGGGGAAAAATCTGGCAATTTATCCACCTGGATTTTCTGCCCGGGCAGTGTTCGAACGAAAGCTGGGGCAGTTATTTGTTTATGGCAGACCGTACGCTCCTGTTCGCGGTGCCCGGCCAGAGCGGGTTGGTCCGCGACGAAGGCCGCTGGGAACTATTGGACGGAAACAGGCTGCTGCTGTCGTTGAAAAAACGCGGTGATACGCGGTTTCAGATGAAATTTCTCCGGGACGGCGAAATGACGTTAATTGAATTGCCGTATTGAAGGTTTGGGGGTTTAGAGGTTTGGAGGTTTAGTGGTTTGGAGGTTTAGGGGTTTGGGGGTTTGTAGGGTCCAAACGGGACTGTTCAAAAATCTGTGTCTATTGGCCCTATGTTATTTTTATAAATACCTAATTATCAATATTTTAAATCCAATATTTTAAATATTAGACATCAGTTTTTGAACAGCCCCGTCCAAACCCTAAACCCCCAAACCCCCATAGCCCCAAACCCCCAAACCCCCAAACCCCTAAACCCCTAAACCTCCAAACCCCCAAACCTCCAAACCTGCATTAACCTATGCACCCTTCAAATAACCGTGTATATTTGGGCGAGTCAAAAAACTGTTTTGCGTATGAAAAACATCCACGTACTCTGCTCCTTACCCCTGATCGCCCTTTTATTTCTTCAGTGTGCCGCTTCGCGCAAACTGAATATGGCAGAAAAAAATGCCGAAACCGTCCGGCTGTGGTTCGAAGAAGGCTGGAACCACAACCGGAATGAAGAATTGCTGGACCGGGTGTTCGCTCCCGACTGGGAAGACGGCAATCCGCTGCGCGCCGATCAGACGGTCGGTATCGAAGGGATGCGGCAATTCGTGAAATTTTACCAAAAAGCTTTTGCAGATGCGCATTTTACCATTACCCACTTGTTTGCTACCGACAAACAGGTGGCTATTCGTTATGAGGTTTCCGCGGTACATATCGGCGATGCCTTCGGAGTGCCGAAAACGGGTAAACATTTCACCTCGACCGGCATTCTGATTTATGACATGGAAAAAGGGAAGATTAAACGTACGTGGCAGGAGCTGGACCTGATGGGGATTTTAAAACAACTGAAGCCGGAGGAGTAGTTTGCGTCAAGTTCACTAATCGTAACGCCTGAAAAAATATTTCTTGGCAATCTCATTTGTCACGGCATACGCCAGCGTAATACCGGCGAGCAGGAGGAGTATATAAGGGGGAAGCGGCACAAACCCAAACAGTCCGGCCGTCCAGGGTAAATACGGCAATGCCAGGGTTGTTGCCGCTACCAGCACCGTACTCCACAACAACCACTTGCCCGGACGGCTGCGCAGCAACGGCCGGTGGGTGCGCACGATCAGTAAAATGACCAGTTCCGTCAACAACGATTCGATGAACCAGGCTGTACGGAAGCCGGTTTCCGAGATGCGCAGCCACCAAAGCAAAACAGCAAAGGTGAGGTAGTCGAACACCGAACTGATCAGGCCGAAAATCAGCATAAAATTCCGGACGAACCGGACGTTCCACCGCCTGGGTTTTTCCACAAATTCCGGATCAATGGCGTCGTTGGCCAGCGTGATGGCCGGAAAATCGGACAAAAAATTATTGAGCAGGATTTGTTTGGGCAGCAGCGGCAGAAACGGCACCATCAGGGAAAGCCCGGCCATGCTTATCATGTTGCCGAAATTGGCGCTTGTGGTGGTAAAGACGTATTTGATCGTATTGGCAAACGTGATGCGCCCCTGAACGATTCCCTGCTGCAACACATCGAGCGTTTTTTCCAACAACACAAAATCGGCTGTTTCCTTGGCCACGTCCACGGCATTTTCCACAGAGATACCTACATCGGCCGCATGCAGGGCCGGCGCGTCGTTGATCCCGTCGCCGAGATACCCGACCACGTGACCGGTTTTTTTCAGGGCGGTAATAATGCGCTCTTTCTGATTCGGGTCTACTTCGGCAAATATCGTGGTGCGGTCGGCCACGTGCCAAAGCGCCTCATCGTGCAGTTGTTGCATTTCCGGGCCGGTCAGCACGCCGTCTACGGCCAGTCCGACGCCTTGCGCCACATGGAGGGCTACCTGGCGGTTGTCGCCGGTGATAATTTTAAGGCTCACCCCCAGCCGTTTCAGGTTGGCGATGGCGACTTGTGCATCGGGTTTCGGCGGATCAAAAAACAATAAAAATCCGCCAAAAATCAGGTCTTTTTCATCCTCCAGGGTGTATTGCTCGCGGGGCGGCACATCCTTAACGGCTAATCCCAGCACGCGAAAGCCCTGTTCGCTGTACTGTGTAAATAATTTTTCCAGTGCGGTGCGCCGGCCCTCATCAAGGGGAGACAAAGTGCCCGGTGGTTCCGCTACGTGGGTACAGGCCGCCAGCACCGAGGTAAAAGCGCCTTTCGTGATCAGGCGATAATGGTCTTCGGGGCGGCCGGTGTCACGCACGGCTATACTGAGGCGTTTGCGCACAAAGTCGTAAGGAATTTCTTCCGTTTTGACATACGTAGCGATGTCCGGTCGGGCGTGTTGGAGGATGGCCTCGTCGAGCGGATTGGGCAGGCCGGTTTGAAAGTGGGCATTCAGATAGGCGGCCAGGAACACCCGTTCGGAAGCCTGCCCCAGTGCGTCCACGGCGCCATCGAGCTGGACGACGCCTTGGGTAAGCGTACCGGTTTTATCGGTGCACAGCACATCCATACTGCCGAAGTCTTCCAGGGCTGCCAGTCGCCGTACGATAACGCCGCGTTTGGCCATGTGCAGGGCTCCCTTGGAAAGGGTCAGGCTGATGATGGCCGGCAACAGTTCGGGGGCGATACCGACCGCCAGCGCTACGGCAAACAACAGGGAATTGATGGGCGGCTTGTCCAATAATACATTTACGGCGAATACGACCAGCACCAACACTGTCATCACCTGGGTAAGCAGACCGCCAAAACGCCGGATGCCGCGTTCGAAATCCGTTTCTTCGGGACGCAGGTTCAGCCGTTCCGCGATCTGGCCGTACACCGTTTGTTTGCCGGTGCCCACCACCAGCATTTTCGCGCTGCCGCTGCGCACGTTGCTTCCCAGGAAAACGCAGTTGCGGCGCTCCGGCAGGGTGCTTTGCCCCGCGGCAAGGCCCGGTTTTTTCTCCACGGGAAAGGTCTCCCCGGTCAGCACCGCTTCATTCACAAAAAAATCGTCGGCTTCCAGCAAAACGCCGTCGGCGGGGATGAGACTTCCCGCCGCCAGCAGCAGCACATCCCCGGGTACCACCTCTTCTGCTGGTATATCACAAACAACACCATTGCGCAGCACCTTTGACTTTATCAGGATACGCCGCCGCAGGCGCTCCACCGCATTCCCGGCGTTGTACTCCTGTACAAAACCCAATACCGCGCTGGCCAGTACGATGACGAGGACAATAATTGCGTCGACCCACTCTCCGGTGACCATGGAAATCACGGCAGCGAACACCAGGATCAGCACCAACGGGCTTTTGAACTGCCGGGCGAACAACTGAAGCGGTTGCACTACGGAGGAGGTCTCCAGGCGGTTGTGGCCGTGCGCGCGCAAGCGGAGCGCAGCTTCTGCACCGGTGAGGCCCGTGGCGGAGCTGTTCCATTCCCGGAACAGATCGGCGCCGGAGCGGCTCCAATAAGGCCGGGCTGAAGCGGGTGGGGGAGTGGGCGCAGGCATTTGTTTAACGTCAGGAGTTAACAAAAAGACCGGAAGAAGCGCTAATGTAATACACGGCCTTCAATATTCGGCAGCCCGTGTAAATTAACCCCCCGAAGGTTGGTATTATATCCTCAATGTACTTCCTTTGATTTCGAATAGGCTGCACCTTTTCGTTTACTTGTTTGATTTTTTCAACGCTTCAACTAAAGCTAACCATGAACATATTCATGATTTTCGTCGCAATCGTCGTGCTCCTTTTGATCGGCGTGGCAGGCATGTATAATCGCCTGGTAAAACTCCGCAACCTGGCGGCGGAAGCCTGGAGCGGCATCTCCGTGCAATTAAAACGCCGTTTTGATTTGATTCCCAATTTGGTAGAAACGGTCAAAGGATACGCCGGACATGAAAAAGCCACCCTGGAAAACGTGATCAAACTGCGCAACTCCGCTATGAGCGCCGCGCCGGGCGATGTAAGCCAACAGTCGCAGACAAACGCCGCCTTATCGCAGGGCATCAAAGGCATTTTCGCGCTGGCGGAAAACTACCCCGACCTGAAAGCCAATCAAAACTTTATTGAATTGCAAAAAGCCCTCGGAACCATTGAAGATAACCTGCAAAACAGTCGCCGGTATTACAATGGCTGCGTCAGAGACCTGAATACCAGTTGCGAAACATTTCCTTCCGTTTTGATTGCCAATGCATTCGGTTTTGAAAAACGCGACTACTTCGAACTGGATAACCCCGAAGAGGCCCAAAACGTAAAAGTTTCGTTCTAAAATGCACAAGGTCATTTTGGTTTTTACCGTCCTGCTGCTGTGTTTTTCTCAACGCACGCAAGCCCAAGGTTTTAATATCACTCAGTATGATATTGATGTGACCATTCAGGAAAACGGCGCCCTGAAAATACGGGAGACTATCGACGTCTTTTTTACGGAAGAAAAACACGGTATTTATAAAGATATTCCAACCCGGTACACGATCGATTTTCCAGTCATAGGCGACAGCGCAAAATACCGGTACCTGTCGGGTAATACCTTAAAAATGCCGGTGCGGAATATTGCCGTGCCGGGCAACGAATACCAATTGGAATTTGATGAAAATCAGTTGAGAATCCGGATCGGGGATCCGGACGAAACCGTGGAAGGCGCCCGCCAGTACGTAATCGCGTATGAGGTGGACAACATCATGGCATTTTATGAAAATCATGCGCAATTGAACTGGAACCTGATCGGTGAATATTGGGATGCCAACATAGAAAAGGCGCGTTTTACCATTCATTTGCCCAAACCAATGCCTGCGGAAAACGCCATTACGATCAGCTCTTTTTCCGGCGCTTATGGCAGTACGGAATCGGATGCCACATTGCAGTGGAATGACCCGTCCACCGTTACCGGAATAATGAGCCGCCCCATGGGGCCGCGCGAAGCGCTGACGGTTGTGATGGTTTTTCCGAAGGATTTTATCCGGTACGAACCGTCGGGTGCGTCTATGCTGGCAGATAGATTGTTTATCAAACAATATAAAACTACCTTAACGGTCAATAAAAATGGCACGACGGATGTAATCGTGCAGGCGGATATGAAATTTCTCAACACCGTTCGGCAGATTTCGGTGCAGCCGGACCATTTTGCCTCGGGAGAACCCTTCGGGATATCGGGCCGCTGGCTATCCGGCGATGTTTTTTATCCGGTTAAAAACGTGCGCTGGACGGGCGGCGAACAAGATAAAAAAGACCCGTTCAAAATACATTTAAACAATGTTGCCGGCGGGGATGAACGCACGCTGACCTTACAGTATACGTTGGAAGGAAATATAGTGAAAGACGGGGACCATCCGGGTTTTGTAAAAATACTGTTCCTGCACAAAAATTTGTTCCGCGAGCCCATCGATTACGCCGTAACGGAAATTCGGTTGCCGGAGATGAATGAAACCGCCGTGTATGACATCAATATCAACCCGGATTTTAATACGCAACAACTCCGGCAACGTATCGAAGGAAATTCCCTGTTTATTGAAACCACCGGCCCGATTATCGAGCACGATTTGTTGTTTCAACCCACTTTCAGCATCCCGGCTGCGGCTGTTGCAGACACGGGCTTCGGCACCGCGTTTCACCGCTGGTGGCTGAACAACCACTGGTTATTTTATCCATTGCTGTTGCTGGGCTTATTTATCTGGTTGTGGTATAAAAAAGGCAAGGATAGAACGGTGACTGTTTTTCCCCAATATTATCCGCCCGACAATATGACGCCGGCAGAAGCGGGTATTCTCATCGATGATAAACTGCATGAACGGGATATTATCGCCCTGATTCCGTACTGGGCTGCCAGAGGGCATCTCAGAATAGAAGAAGTGGAAGTCGAAAAACTGCTGGGCCTGCTGAAAGATACCGATTATAAATTTATTCAACTCAAACCCTTGCCTGAAGCGGCAACGGACTATGAAAAAAAGTTGTTTAATGGCCTGTTCGGCAGCGGTTATAAGGACAGCGTTTTGTTGTCTTCGCTTCAAAATACTTTCTATACCACGATGAATGCCGCCAAGGCATTACTGAAAGATAAAATCAAACAGGGAAAAAAATATGAAGGGCTGGGATTGGACGCCGGTATAGTTTTTATCGTTTTGGGTGTTATTTGTTTAGTCGGTTCGATATTCATCGGGCTTATTTCTATGGGAAACTTTAGCGCGCCGCACTTTTTCTCTGTCGAAACGGCTTTCAGTGGTGTTATGCTCGGTGTTGGGCTGTTGGTTATCGGCCAGTACATGCCCAAAAAATCCTTGCTGGGCATGGAGGCGTACCAGCAATTAGCCGGGTACCGCATGTTTATGCAGACGGTGGACCAGCCCCGCCTGGAACAACTGATCCGGGAAGATCCCCATTATTTCGACAAATCCCTGCCTTATGCGATGGTATTCGACCTGGCCGACAACTGGTCTCAAAAATTTGAAGCCCTGAATGTGCCGCCACCCACCTGGTACGGCTCGCGTTCCGGACACTTCACGTCGGCGCAGTTTATGCGGTCATTCAGCCATGCGACGAAAGACATCGGCAATACATTCACGAGTATGCCCTCCAAGAGCGGCAGCAGTAGCGGCGGAAGTTTTAGCGGCGGCGGTTTCGGCGGCGGCGGTGGTGGGAGCTGGTAGGAGTACGCCAATTGCTGCCAATTTTTTTTAACACATAGGCACATAGAACACTAAGCCTTTTGATTTTTTAAATTTAAAATCTATGTGTTCTATGTGCCTATGTGTTAAAAAATCTAAGCCATGTAACATGGCCGAATATATTTCAACCAGTTAAAATATCTAAAATGAAGTATTGGAAATATCTCCCGTTATTATTTGTATTCACCTTATACCTAACACAACAAACCAGGCTTGCAGCGCAAACGATCAGAGAAGCTTTAGAATCCGGAGAGATAATTTACGTAACATTTAGTGGAAGGGAATGTGACAATCTGTATAAAAAAGTATTCAAATGCGGGGAAATATATGAAGTTGCCATGAATAAGTTTACCTGGTATACAAAAGGTTATCATGCCGGACAAAATAGAATAGTAATCGATAATAACTATTCCATTTTAAATGAGGAGCCAGGGCCGAGATACCGGGGAGATGCCGGTAGTTTTTCCATGTTTGGAGCGGGATTTGCCTTCAATGCTTTGGACCAGTTTTATCCGGCAGGCATGCCCAATACAATTTTAGGTGTACTGCACACAACAACAGAAATTGTATCGGAGCAACAAATTTGTTCTTTAAATGATTTGCCTGCCGGTTGGGTCGTCACCAATATCAATAACCGGTGTATTTGTTGTGGCTCCCCAGCCGGCTCCTTTGGAACCGAATTTACCATTAAAAAAATTAATGGCCTGGAATCCGGCTCCACACAAGAAGTATGTTTAATCGATAATATTCCGGCCGGCTGGGTAATTACCGCAATAAACCACCTGTGTATTTGCTGTGGCTCCCCCGCCGGGTCTTATGGAACGAAGTGGACGATCACGAAAATCGGCGGAATGCCCAAAGGAAGTACGCAAGTGGTTTGTTCTATTCAAAATATTCCGGATGGATGGAAAATTATTCATGTGGACAACCGCTGTATTTGCTGCGGCTCCGAAGCCGGTTCGTTTGGAACCGAATTTACTATTAGAAAAGTGTAACTGGATAGCACCTACTCAAAACATATAAACGATATGAAATTCAATTTAAAATTTATTTTGATCGCAACCCTTTTCACCGCCTGCGGTATCGACTCCAAAAAAGAGGGAACAGTACAGTCTGCGCTACCCATCGTCGGCACCTGGGAATTGATCTCGGCCACCTCCACCGAGCGGGACTCCACCTTTTCCACGTTTAACCCGAAGAACAAAATGATCAAAATTATCACCCCCACGCACTTTGCTTTCTTTAATCATGATATGACTATGGGTAAAGACACTGCGACCGCCTCCTATTCTGCCGGATGCGGCACCTATTCCTTAACTGACAGCCTGTATACCGAACACCTGGAATACTTTAATTACCGGGAATGGGAGGACCATAAATTTCAATTTGTCGTAAGCATTAACAACGATACATTTACGCAGAAAGGCGTTGAAAAAATTGAAAAACTCGGAATTGAAAGGTTTATTATAGAAAAATATAAAAGAGTAAAAAAGTAATACTATTCCAACCGTGTGACCTCCAAACCGCCTTGGGTACGGCATTGCAGGATGCCGTAGGTTTGATTGTAATAGAAACGGGCAACATCGTTTGAGTCATCTGGCGAGGTATAATCAAGTTGTAACACATCCTGATAGGTTTTGCCGTCGATTTCCAGTTCGGAATGGTTTTGAGCAGCGTAAATAGTATTGTTGAAACCGGCCAGTTGACGGTCCGATGTCAGGTAAAATTGCACGGTAGTACCTGTGCCGTTGAGCCGGCGGGGAGAAACGGACATTTGAATCATGGAATCAACGCTAAGCCCCCTTTGAATGGACTCTACAAACGGGTAACTACTGGTAGGGTCTTTAAGCAGAACTTCGAGATATTCTTCGCATACAAATGGCGCATCAGGTTTGTAAACCTCGAAAATACGCGTTACCCGCACCGAAAAGGTGTCCCCTTCACTGGTTCTAAAGCGCCGGATTTCGCCGTCCTGATAAGGAATAGCCGCTTCCATGCCATCACGCAGGGCTTTGCTTTGGCGTTTGTCGCAATCGTCCTTTGGGTCACAACCGGGCAAAAGCATACAGGTCAAGCATAAAGCGATAAGAGAAATGGGTTTCATGGTTTAAAATTTAATTTTTCAGTACATTAATAAATGTGTTGAATTAGCTACCGCCTGCAAATCAATACAATCGGGTTCGTCTGAATTTTATTGCTCAGATTACCCGCCCTGTCCTTGATTTGCAACCAGTAAAACACCGTATCGCGCATTTGGGGCGCATTAATGGTCGTATCGCAGGGCGGAATGCCGGTGCCCGGGTAGATGCAACAGGTGGTTGGCACCACGATGGAAATTTCGCCGGAAATGCCGTTGCCGGCGCCTTGTTGCTCAATATAGGGAATGCGGTAGGGTGGTTTATCGAACGTATCGCGACCATCCACGATAAAAATACTCTCCTGGTCGTCCTGAAAACCCAGATCGCCGTCGCCGTCGGTGAAACTGAACGTGATCGTCACACTGTCCTGCCCGAACTTGGATTGATACATCAGGTCTTTGGATAAACTCATGAACTCGATCACCGGTTCGTCGGGATAATCCGGCGGTTGTACGCAGAATTGGAACATTCCGAGCCCGGCCAAACAAAAGGCTGATATAATAAAAGCCGTTTTTTTCATACGATTGTATTTTGTGCCCAAATTAGTGGCTTTTGAGCGCAATGCAAACATCCGAACGGCTGAAATTATTGTCAAAATTAGCGGAAATACCTCCCGGAGACTTCGGGGAGACTGCCCTGTCCGTTTTCCGGTACCAGGCGGCCTGGAATCCGCTGTACGCCCGATACCTGCAACTGTTGGGCCGGAAACCGGAGCTGGTGCACCGGCTTTCCGAAATCCCGTTCCTGCCGGTGGCTTTATTTAAAAATTATGCGGTGCAAAGCGGGCAATGGACGCCCCAAACAGAATTTAGCAGCAGCGGCACTACCGGCCAAATACCTTCGCGGCATCTCGTGCGCGATCTGAATTTTTATCTGGAAAATACCCGTCGCGGCTTCGCGGAAAGTTATGGCGAGCCGACCGACTGGTGTTTCCTGGCGCTGCTGCCGTCGTATCTGGAGCGCGGTGGATCATCGCTGGTGGCTATGGCCGATTTTTTTATCAAACAATCACGTTACCCGGAGAGCGGATTTTTTCTAAATGACCTGGATCGACTCCGGCAAACCATTGCTGAATGCCAGGCTAAAGCCATACCCACGATCCTGTTGGGCGTCAGTTTTGCCTTGCTGGATTTTGCGGAACAACACCCCATGGATTTATCCGGCATAACCGTCATGGAAACCGGCGGTATGAAAGGCCGGCGCCGGGAAATGACCCGCGCCGAACTGCACCGGATACTTTGCGAAACGTTTCATTTACCGGGTATTCATTCCGAGTACGGGATGACGGAACTGTTTTCGCAGGCTTATGGGCAATCTTTTTTTTCAAGCGAACTAACAGTTCGCTTTACCCCGGCGGCTACCCTGCGCGTGATTGCCACGGAAATAAATGACCCGTTCTGTCCGGTACCGCCCGGCCGCACCGGGGTGCTCAACATGATCGACCTGGCTAATATCGACACCTGTAGCTTTATCGCCACCGAAGACGTGGGCAAAGTCCACGCCGACGGGCGCTTCGAGGTGCTGGGCCGCCTGGATGCCGCGGAGATGCGGGGCTGTAATTTAATGGTAGAATGAAAAAAATAGGGCTGCTCTCCGATACCCACTCTTTCCTCGACGAAAGGGTTTTTGAACACTTCGCCGAATGCGACGAGGTGTGGCATGCCGGCGATTTCGGCAGCATGGACGTGATCGACCGCCTGCGCGCGTTCAAACCCCTGCGCGGTGTGTACGGCAACATCGACAACGCCCTGATCCAGGCCGAAATGCCGCTGGATTTGCGCTTCGAGTGCGAAGGCGTGCCGGTATTTATGACCCATATTGGCGGCTATCCGGGGCGATATAACCCTCGGGTGCGCAAAATTTTGCAGGAAAACCCGCCCCGCGACGGGATTTTTATCTGCGGACATTCCCATATCCTGAAAGCCATGCCCGACCGACAACTCCATTTTTTGCACCTCAACCCCGGCGCCTGCGGCAACGAAGGCTGGCATCAGGTGAAAACCCTCATGCGTTTTACACTCGACGCGGGCGCGATCCGGGAACTCCAGGTGATAGAATTGGGTTCAAGGGGAAGAAACGGCTGAGAAATTCAAGAGAAGCGTGTACTTTTGCGCCGCTTTGGCCCATCAGCAATGGGCGATACGGTCCCGTAGTTCAATGGATAGAATAGAGGTTTCCTAAACCTTAGATATGGGTTCGATTCCCGTCGGGACTACAACTACCTCTTTGATGCCGTGTTATCCATACTATTTCGGAAAAGAAGATTGAGAAACGCCTGAATTTTGACACGGAGGCCCGGATAGAGCATCAGAGCAGAACTACTGTTGCTAACAAATTAAAATCATTAAATGAATCTAAAAGAACTGTCAGAATTAACTGACAAGGAGCTATTGGAAGAAGCCCAAAAGTTGAAATCATTTTCAATAACGAACGCTTTTTTAATCGGTCTTCTTCTGGGAATTGTCATTTATAGCGTTATAAAAAGCACTTTCGGCTTTTTAATGCTAATTCCTCTGTTTTTTGTTCATAAACTGGTGAATGACCCGAAAGCTAAAAGAAGCAGGGCTGTGGAAGAACTACTAAAGGAGCGAAATTTGAAATAAGAGCGCTTGTACATGTATCTGCCTGTAATCTCTTGCAAGACCAGATCATCATTCCCCTCACCGGCAAAAAAACCGGCTGGGTAACGGTCGATTTACAGCCTTACGAGGTGTACGCAGGCGAAAATCTGGCAGTCGGCGTGGAATGGATTTACGGCAGCAAAGGCGGCACAACGTTGACCCTACCCATTGCCATGCCGGTGACTGGTAGCAAGCATTTTTACAAATACGGAAGCCGCAACAAGTGGAAATCATTTGCCGCTATGTCGGCAGCTATGATGTTGGACGTGCGGCAGTGAGGAGGCAATGAGATTTTTCTAGTCTTCAACTTAAAAAGGTACTTGCCCTACCATAAAATCCTCCCCCAATACCCGCTCCAGCATCTCCACCAAAAAGTCCGCATCCTTTCGCCCAAACACCACCGGCGGCTTGATTTTCAATACATTATGAAACGGTCCGTCGGTGCTCATCAGTACGCCCAGTTCGCGCATCCGGTTGGCTAAATAGGCGGCCTGTGCGGCCGCCGGTTCGAGGGTATCCGGGTTTTGGATGAGTTCGAAGCCGAGAAACAATCCCGGCCCGCGCACATCGCCGATGATGGGGAACCGGCGCGCCAGTTCCTGCAATTGCCCACTCAGGTATGCCCCGGTTTCCAACGCATTTTGCTGCAACCCTTCGTCGCGAATCACGCGCAGCACTTCCAGCCCGATGGCGCAGGACACCGGATTGCCGCCGAAGGTGTTGAAATACTCCATGCCGTTGGCGAAAGCGTCGGCGATGGCCCGGGTGGTGACCACCACGCCCAGCGGGTGACCGTTGCCGATGGGTTTACCGACGGTCACGATATCGGGCACAACGCCGTGCTCTTCGAAAGCCCAAAAGTGCCGGCCGTGCCGGCCGCAACCGGTTTGTACCTCGTCGGCAATATACAGTCCGCCGGCTGCCCGCACCAGACGGGCCGATTCGGCTAAATATTCCCGTGGCAGCGTCACCTGCCCGCCGCAACTGATCACCGATTCGCAGATAAACGCCGCGGGGCCCCTGCCTCCGGCCCGAATATTGTCTATGGCGGCGCCCACGTGGGCGGCGTATTTTTTGCCTGTTTCCGCGGTATTTCCCCGGTATGCACCCCTAAACGCATCGGGTATGGGCGTCACCTGCACCCAGGCCGGCGCGCCTTTTCCGCCGGGACCGTCAAATTTGTACGAACTGATATCCACGCAGCCCTGTGTATTGCCGTGATAGCCGGCTTCCACGACGATCATGTCTTGCCGGCCGGTATAATTTTTGGCCAGCCGCATGGCCAGTTCGTTGGCTTCGCTGCCGCTGTTGACCAAAAATGCCACGTTCAGGGCCGGCGGGAACGTCTGCAACAGTTCTTCCGTAAAGCGGACGATATTATGGTGCAGGTAGCGGGTATTAGTGTTCAACACGGCCATTTGCCGCTGTCCGGCCCGCACCACGCGTGGGTGTTCGTGTCCCACGTGCGCCACGTTGTTCACGGTGTCTAAATACCGGCGGCCCGTATCATCGAACAGGTATTGCCGCCAACCGCGCAGCATGGTCAGCGGTTTTTGGTAGGAAACGCTGAGGTTTTTGCCCAAATGTTGTTGGCGATAGCCCAGGATATCTGCCGGGGCCGATTGGGCGGGCGGTGGGGAAAAATCCCCGGTGAGCAGCAGCCAGGGGTCGGGGCAGAGGCTTTTCCAGATGTCGCGTTTTTCGGGGAACGTTACGCCCGGGAAATCGCCGGCCAGGCCCAGGATGTCGAGTATCACCTGAAAATGCAGGTGTGGCGACCAGTTGCCGTTTTCGGGCATGGGACCGATCTGGCAAAATGCCTGTCCGGCGTGGATGGTTTGCCCTGTTTTCAGGCCTTCGAGCGAAGTGCGGGTCAGGTGGCCGTACAGGGTGTAAAAGGTCAGGTTATTGCTCACCCGGTGTTCCAGGATAATGGTCGGGCCGTAGTCGCGGTCGTTGGCATTGTCCTGAAAACTGTGTACCACGCCGTCGAGGGGCGCAAAAACCGGCGTTCCGGGCGGCATAAAAATGTCGAGGCCGATGTGTACGGTGCGCCATTCCGGGCCGTTGTTGCCGCGCACCTCGTAGGCATCGGTGGTATAAAAGGGGCGGACTTCATCGTAGCGGCCAATTCCTGGAACGGTAGACGGTGGACGGTCGACGGTGGACGGTTGAGGGGCGGCGGGTTCAGTCGGATTTTGGGCTGGAAGCCGGGTAG
>CAUJEY010000327.1 GCA_963169325.1 Bacteroidota bacterium | reverse complement strand
TAATGGATGCTATTACTTGGGGATTTTTCTATTATACAAACAGAACTGATATTGATGAATATTCTGAAGTGTTAGAGTTATTAAACTATTCTAATCTATCCCAATCAGATGCTATAGAAATAGTCAATAATTTGTAAAATTAGTTATCCGTTAAACCCTATAAAAATATTAATTCAAATTTTAACAATCCAGCATCACCTTGCAAATACCTTGCAAATCCTTCACCAAAGTTGCATAACAAATTGATAATCAATAGCTCAGCTGGTTTAGAGCGCACGCCTCACACGCGTGAGGTCGTAGGTTCGAATCCTACTGTTCCGACAAGTAAGGTCGTCTGTCAAGACGGCCTTTTTTTATGCCCAAGCGGGTGGGTAAGGTGAGTTTTACACAAAAGCCATTATTTTTCTGCTGTCGAGCGTCTTCGACGCGATGACGGATCATTCAGCAGACTTTGTCCGCATTTGGATTCGAACACGGATTAAGTCCGTCAAAATTAGACGATCGACAGCCAATGTGTTTTTTTCGCTCCATAGGAGCGGCATCTTTGTAGCAGTAGGGCAACCTGCCTGATCCTGTAATCCGGTCCAGCGGACCGGTATTTTGTCGCACTCCGGTTATTCCCGGACCGCTCTGAAGTCTCCCGCAGATTGCGCAGATCAACGCAGATTTTTATTTTGACTCCTTGCAAAAATAATCTGCGAAAATCTGCGGCATCTGCGGGAGATGGACCTATGATACAGCCTCAGCAAGGTTACGCTTGAATAGGTAATCTAACAGGCCGCCGTACATTCGCCCCTCAAAACTTATCCCGTCTCTCATGTCCAAACACTTCCGCCTCCTCCTCTCCGTCCTCGCCCTCCCCATCTTCCTCCAGGCCCAAACCTTTACCGCCACCGGCGGCCCCATCCCCGACGACGGCACCCTGATCACCTTCGACCTGCCCGTCAGCGGACTGCCCGCCCAGACCATGGATACCCTGAATTTCGGCATCGAAAGTATATGCCTGAACATGACCCATACCTGGAATTCCGACCTTTCGCTCAGCCTGCGGGCGCCCGACGGCACGGTCATTGCGCTGTTTTCCGGCATCGGCGGCGATACCGACGGTTTTGAAAACACCTGTCTGAGCGGCAACGCCACGACCTCCATTTTTCAGGCGCCCCACCCGTTCACCGGCACCTTTCGCCCCACGGGCGATATGGGCCAGATCAACAACGGGCAGGCGCCCAACGGCCTGTGGCAACTGCTCATTCTCGACACCTACGCCTTCGCCGATGCCGGCGCCCTGCTCGACTGGAGCATCACCTTCGGGCCGCAACCCTGCAAGCCCTTTCCCTTCGAATCGAGCGACCTGCCGATCGTGATCCTTAATACCGGCGGGAGTCCGATACCCAACGAACCGAAAATAGATGCGCAAATCCGCGTGCTCGACAACGGTCCGGGCCAGCGCAACTTCCTGCACCAGCCGAATGCCGCCTACACCGGGCCGGTCGGGGTGGAACTGCACGGCAACAGCACCCAGGGCTTCCCTAAAAAATCGTTGCGTTTCGAAACCCGCGACGCTGCCGGCGAAGACCTCGACGTGTCGCTGCTGGGGATGCCCGAAACCAGCGACTTCGTGCTGAGCGCCAATTTTTCCGACAAAACCCTCATGCGCAATCCTCTGGCCTACGAACTATCGCGCAGTATCGGCCAATATGCCCCCCGCACCCGTTTCTGCGAAGTATTTGTGGACAACACCTACCAGGGCGTGTACGTGCTGACGGAAAAAATAAAACGCGGTAAAGATCGCGTCGACGTAGCCAAACTGACCGGCGCCGACACCACGGGCGCAGCACTCACCGGCGGATACCTCGTCAGCATCGACTGGAATACTTCGCCGGGCTGGAATTCGCCGTTTTCGCAGCCCAACAGCCCCAATATCTTTACTTATTTCCAACACGAATACCCCAAAGCCGCCGACATTCATCCGGCTCAGCGGGACTATATCCGGCAATATGTCGACAGTTTTGAAGTAGCCCTCGCCGGCGCCGATTTTCAGGAGCCGCAAAAGGGCTGGCGGCAGTTTGCCGACGAAAAATCGTTCCTGGATTTTTTATTTATCAACGAAATCAGCCGCAACGTGGACGGCTACCGCCTCAGCACCTATTTCCACAAAAACCGCGACGACAAAGGCGGCAAAATCGTCATGGGCCCCGTATGGGATTTCGATCTGGCGTTCCACAACGCCGACTATTGCGAAAACTGGCAGACCGCAGGCTGGGCTTACGACATCAACTACGTTTGCCAGGACGCCGGCGTGCCTTTCTGGTGGGAACGCCTCGTGCAGGACACACTCTTTGCCCAAAATCTCGCCTGCCGCTGGCAAACCCTGCGTACCTCCACCCTTCAAACCGACAGCATTTTTGCCCGCGTGGATTCGATGGCTGCGGTGGTAGACGAGGGCCGGCAGCGCAATTTCCAGTATTGGCCGATCCTGGGCATTTACGTATGGCCCAACCCGGGCGCCTTGCCCGACACCTACGCCGGAGAGGTGCAGAAAATGAAAAACTGGGTCACCGGCCGGCTGAACTGGTTGGACGACGCCTTCGGCCAGCATCTGCCGCAACTAAATGCCGGATTCACGGCCGCTCCGAATGCGCCCCTGGTATGGCAGTTTGAGCCGGCCTTCCAATCCGATGCCTATCGGTACGCCTGGGATTTTGGCGACGGTATCAGCTCTACCCTGGCTTCGCCGCAGCACACGTTTGCCGGCCCCGGTACCTATACGGTGCGGCTGGAGGTTTCCGGGCCGTTTGGTTGTAGCGATGTTTCGCAACAAACGATCCAGGTGACGAGCACAGGTACCGCTGCCGCAGAACCGGCTTCCCTCCGGCTGTTCCCCAACCCCGCCCAAGGGATGCTGACGCTCACGCTGCCGGATGATTTTTCGGGTAAAGGTGTTTTACGTTTTGCTAATACGCTGGGTGAAACGGTGTTGCAATTTGCCATAGATGCAACGCGGCAAGTGCACAGGCTTGATATTGGAGCGCTACCGGCCGGCATGTACCACGTAGAATTGCAGGGTGAAGGATATCGTTCGGCGGGAACACTGGTGGTGTATTAGTATCCAAAATGTGTGAATGATGTAACTGTTATCCAGAATCATGTAAAGTTTCCCGAAAACAGTACCTGCACCTTTGCGGGGCGAAAACTCATTTCCTCCGTCCAAGATCATTATGTTGAAAAAACATGTATTTACAAAAGGCTTAGACGACCTGTTTAAGGGCGTTTATAGT
>CAUJEY010000326.1 GCA_963169325.1 Bacteroidota bacterium | reverse complement strand
TCTTCCACTACTTTTTTGCCGTTGCGCACGCCATTGAAGAAATTGGTGAAGTGGTCGTAATGCGCGCCTTTGTAGTCTTTTTCGACGGTGTAATGGGCCTCTGCCGGTGGCAACATACGTTTGCGTTCGGACAGCGCTTTGTCTAACTCGCCGGCTTTTTCCGTTAAAAATGCGTCCATCGGGTCGGTTGTGAGGTTTTTGCGGAGATAGACGTCATCCCAGGTGACGTCCATGGCGCCTTCGCTGCCTACCATACGCAGGTAGGTGCTGCCGGAGGTGCCGTCCACAAAATTGACGCGCAGGGAAAGGTTGAATGCCGGGTGCGCTTTGGACTCGGGGTAATCGAACATGCCGAGCAACACATCGGGTACTTCACGGCCGTCTTTCCAGTAACGCAGGCCGCCGGTGGCCATAATCTTATTAGGGCCCATCGAACTGGTGACAAAATGCAGGCTGGAGAACAGGTGTACGAACAAATCGCCCGACACGCCGGTGCCGTAGTCGCGGTAATTGCGCCAGCGGAAAAAGCGCAGCGCGTCGAAATCGCGTTTGGTGGTGTTGGAAATAAAACGATCCCAATCCACCGTTTCTTTGGAAGCATCCGGCGGAATAGCGTATTGCCAGGCCCCTACCGGCGAGTTGCGCGCCCAAAAACCTTCGGCGTAAATCAACTGGCCGATGGCGCCGCTCTCATACAATTCTTTGGCTTTCTCATTGCCCAGCGAACTCAGCCCCTGGCTGCCGACCTGGTAAGTTTTACCGCTTTTCTGTTGTGCCTGAACTACGGCTGCCCCCTCCGACACGTCGTGTACCATCGGTTTTTCGCAATAAGCGCCTTTGCCTGCATTCAGCGCATCCACAGAAATCTGCTTATGCCAGTGGTCGGGCGTGCCGATGATCACGGCATCCACGTCGGGGCGGGCGAGTATTTCGCGGTAATCCCGTGTGGTGAAAATATCGTTCCCCCATTTAGCCTTGGCGATGTCGAGCCGGCCGTTGTAGAGGTCGCAGGCCGCGATCAGTTTGACGCCGGGAATTTGCAGGGCGGTATTGACATCTTCGGTGCCCATGCCGCCCGCGCCGATAACCGCAATTTGAATATGGTCGTTGGCGGATATGGCTTTTTCCCGGTCGAGGAAATATTGCCGGACTTCATTCTGCCCCATCAGTATCGAAGGGCCCGAAGTGGTCAGCAATGCTGCCCCTGCGGCTATTTTTTTGACAAAAGAGCGCCGGGAAGAGGTATTTTTCGATTGTTTCATAAAAAGAACGGTTTAGATGATGCTGCGACATTGAACCGGAATTTTTCCGCGGCGAAATGTAGGATATTCGCGCATTACCCGACCGTTTTCTGCTGGAAAATAATATGGCTTTTTACTTATTTCAATCGCAAAAGCGCCACGTTCTCGATATGATGCGTATGCGGGAACATATCCACCGGCTGCACTTTCAGCACTTCGTATTTTTCATCCAGCAATTGCAAATCGCGCGCTTGGGTAGCCGGGTTGCAACTCACATACACGATGCGCGGGGCGGCCAGATCGAGCAGAAAACGCACGGCTTTTTCGTGCATACCGGCGCGGGGAGGGTCGGTGATCACGAGATCGGGTTTGCCGTGGCGCTCGATAAATTCCGGGCTAAGCACGTTTTTTACGTCGCCGGCATAAAAAATGGCGTTATCAATACTGTTTCGGGCGCGGTTTTCTTCGGCGTCGGCGATAGCGTCAGGAATTTCTTCGATACCCACCACCTGCCGGCAATACCGGGCTACGTAAAGTGCGATGCTGCCGGTACCGGTGTAGAGGTCGTACACGTTTTCGGCGCCGGTGAGGCCGGCAAACTGTACCACGACATCATACAGGTTTTTGGCTTGTACGGAGTTGGTTTGAAAAAACGATTTGGGGCCGATTTTGAATCGCAGATCACCCAGTTGTTCCTCCACGAAACCCTTGCCGTACCAGGCGATCATATCGAGGTCGAACACCGTATCGTTGAGTTTTGGGTTAATGCAGTACACAATGGTGGTGAGTTGTTCGCGGAAACGCTCCAATATCGCGCCGAGGTAAGTTTGAATAGCCTCCTGTTCATCGCGGGCAAAACTGAACAGCAACATGACTTCGCCGGTAGTGGTCAGGCGGATCATGAGGTTGCGCAGAAAGCCCTTGTGCCGGCGTACGTCGTAAAATTCCAGGCCTTGTGCCAGGGCTATTTCCCGGGCGGCATTGCGGATGGCATTCGAAGGTTCGGCTTGCAGGTGGCAATAATGAATATCAACCACTTTATCGAAGGCGCCGGCGCGGTGAAAGCCAAGTCCGGGAAATCCTATTATGCCCGGCTCCTCCAACCCCTCCCCTAAAGGGGTGGTGAGATGTAGCGTAAGCTCCGAGCCCCTCGCGTCTCCCCTCCCTTTTAGGGGTGGGGTCGGGGGCGGAGTTAGCGGGGTCGCCGGCATCTCTTCTGGCAGCAGCCACCGTTTATTGGAAAATGCGAATTCGAGTTTATTCCGGTAAAACGTTGTTTCCTGTGCGCCGAGGATGGGCAAAAATTCCTGTACGGATACTTTTGCGATCCGTTGGAAAGCGTCGAGTACCGTTTGGTTTTTATGTCCGAGTTGGGCGTCGTAGTCTAAGTGTTGCCATTTGCAGCCCCCACAGACGGAGAAATGTTGGCAGAATGGTTCGGTGCGTTGTGGAGAGGGTTGCAGCAGTTTTTCGATGCGACCTTCCCCAAAACCGCCTTTTTTCTTCTGAACAAATACGTCGGCCACATCACCGGGTACGGCGCCTTCTACAAATAAGACCAACCCTTCGGGCGTGCGACCGACGCCTTTGCCGCGATCGGCAACGCCGTGGATGGGAACGGCGGGAGCAATGAATGATTTGGATTTGCGTGTCATTTGAACCGGCAAAGGTAACATCAATTCAGTGCTAAATGACCCGGTTTGCGCATCATTGCCGATTTTTAAACTTGAATGGTAAAGGCTTCAAGTTCGGCAATAAAAAACAGCAGCGATTTTCGGTTTGTCAGGAATTGCCTGTATTTGAGGTGTCGTCTGCGAGGCACGAGCAGGTGACATCTCAAATACAGTTAAAACGATGCCTTTTTCAACTTCAAATGGTGTATTCATCGCTGGTTTTCGAGATGTCGCCTGCTCGTACCTCGCAGACGACACCTCAAAAACCGGGTAGATCGTACAAACCGAGAATTGCTTAAAAAGCAGCGGGTTAGAAGGTGCTTCCCAGCAACCTTCTAACCCGCTAACCAGAAACTATTAACCCCTTATTTCAGCAGGAAATCACCATAACTCAAGCGCGCCTTCACCAGGCGGGGGGCGTTGGCGTCTCCCACAAAACCTTCCACGGAAGAGTGCCCGCCCGATTTTTCATCTTTCCGGCGGATTGTAGCGCCGGTCGGATATCGGAGGTCAGTATGAGTCCCTTCGGCATCGAACCGAAATGTAGCGCCACGCTCCACATTCATTTGCACGTCCGTGTATTTCCCCACCACGTTGGCTTCGGAGAAATTTCTGCCCAGGGCGTCCACTTGCAGGCTGCCGTATGTCAGGTCGGCGTCCATTGTTCCAGAAACATTTGCCACTTTGATGTCGGTATATTGGGCCGTTATAAAGGTCGTCCGGGTATTTTGTACCCGAATATTGGCATATTTGGTTTGTATGCGCAGGTCCTGAATATCGCCGAGGTTAAATTCGTCGTATTTGGAGGTTACCCGAATTGAATTAGCCCGCTCTATTTTGAATTCGGAATATTTAGTGTCTACCTGGATATCGTTGGCGTCCGAAATAATCAAACCGCCGTAACTGATCTGGCCGGAGATATTTTTTACTTTGGACAGGGTAGCCTTACCATAACCAATATACAAATTGGCGTCATTACTAATCGCCTCCGTGCGCAGATCGCCGTATTTTATTTCGGCCATAAGTTTGCCATTCATCGCTGCGACGTAGGAGTTGCCGTACTTGTTTTTCAGGTCCAACTGATTATCGGCAGGCATCCAGACTTCGTAGTTGATCTTGAAATCCTGACAGCTGTTGCCGGGCCACCAGTTATTGTTACCCATATCCACGACCGTTTCGGCTTTTACATAGCCGGCAGTATTGAGAAAATTAACTTTGATCTTATCAAAGGTTTTATCGGCGTCGCGCTGGTCGTTGGCATTGACGATGATGGTGATGTCAATTTTAACCGATTTATTGGCCCAGGTATTCACATTGACTTTGCCGTATTTATTATAGAGGGCTGTCATACCATTTGGTGTCGTTCCAAACTCCCGGTTAATGGTCTTGGTGAATTCGCGATCCGGCCCGTTCGCCAGGCCGGGTACTGCCCCGGCAAGTAACACGAGGCAGAGCAGTACAGATCGCTGCATGCTGCTGAAATTAAATTTTTTCGACTTCATGATTTCCGCTGTTTGTCGTTGCTGGTTGCTGTTGTTCAAGGTGTTCCAGAACACGTTCTAAAATAGCCGATTTGGCTTTATAATTTTCAATCATAGCGCGCACGACTTGCTTCCGGTTGCCGGGAGGTACGGCTGCCAGCTCCTGGCGCAATTCGGACATGACTTTGTCCATTTGCAGGAGATCGTCATTCAGTGCCTGATCGCTATAGGAGACAAGCGTGGCTAATTTTTGTTGTTTAGCCGTTATATCGCGCTTGTAAAATTGTTCTATCTCGGCATATTCTGTGGAAACATCGCTCATAGCCATGCCGGAATGCCGGGCTACGTCGCCTTTTGCATACCAGATTCCGATACAGATACCCGTCACTAACAGCGCTACAGAAGCTGCGGCGCGAAGCAGGTTTTTGCTCCAGTGTACCCGGATCACTTTGGCCGATTTTGCCGGAACGGCCTGTTCGATGGCGGCCCATACCCGCAAATCAGGGGTATCTGAATCGAATGCCGCGCGATTTTCGCGGATAAACGCTTCAAGGGGACCGCAAGACGAGGTGGGGATGTCGGCCAGAGCCTGTCCGATCTTGTTCCACGTAGCTTCGGGCGTCGGTGCTGTGTCAAACAACGACCGGTTGAGCAAAATATATTGTTCAAGGCGGTCGGATTGACCCGAGCGGTCAAGTGCTTTTTCGATACGGGGCCATATCCGTACATCGGGTTCGCCTATGTCGAATGATTCCCGGTGGTTTTGGATAAACTGTTCTAAATTGCTGCTGTTGGACTTCATTGCTCCGCTTTTTAAAGAATTTTTGGGTCTTTTTGTACTGTAAAACCGTTAGCGTATACGATTACTAAACTTATAAAGTTTGGTAACGTTGCCCAGGTCTCAGGATCAACAGAATTTACGGCGACAGTATATCGCGCAATTTTGATTTGGCGCGACTGTACTGTGATTTAGACGTAGCCTCCGTGATACCGAGAATGTCCCCGATTTCTTCATGATCGTATCCTTCCATAGCATAAAGTGTGAAAACCATCCGGTAGCCATCGGGTAATTCGTCGATGGCGCGATTGATACGCTCTACGCTGAAGGGCGACTCGAACTCGGGGTCCGGCTCCTCAGAACGTTCGTTTAATGGGGTCAGCTCCTGAAAAGCCAGGCGGCGACTTTTCAGAAAATTGATGCATTTGTTGACCGTGATGCGCTTTATCCAGGCGCCGATGCTGCTTTCATAGCGGAAGGTGTCTAATTTCATAAACACCTCGATGAACGTGCTTTGCAGAATGTCTTCGGCATCGTGGGCGTTTTGCACCATACGTAATGCCGTATTGTACATCGCCCGGGAATACAGGCGATACAACTCAAACTGCGCATCGCGTCGGCCTTTTTTACAGCGTTCGATCAGGTCGCGGTGCGTTTGCGTGGCGTCCATTTTGTGATTTGATTGTATTGACAATTTCTGTTTGGCCGGGTTGCACTAAATGTTAAAATTTTGCGTGTCAAATTTACGTCATGGCCCCCTAATTAAGGTTAAAGGACTTCCTATCGAGCCCTACCCCCAACCAAATCCGCAACAATGACGCCCAATGACGAGTAATGACGCCCAATGACGAACAATGACGCCCCCAGTGACAATCGAATCACCCTATCACAGCGGTATTTTTGCCTCATGTCGCCTGGCCGGACATGATTTGGCTCATTTAAACATTTGGTCGTACGGATTTTCCGGCTTCGGCTGCTCTTTTTTCGGCTCAATTGGCAGCTCGATGGGCTCTTCGGGCGCCGGTGGGGCATTTTTAGGCCGGCTCTCCAACTCTTCGAATTCAACGAATTCATCTTCCGGCACCGGTGGCGCACCACGCGTTGCGCGATTGAATTGTTGCACGCGGCTGTAGCCCAGGGCGCGAAGAAACAGGTAAAGCGACAACACCGGAAAGCCCACCACTGCCAGGGCGCCTACCAGCAGGCCTACCAGCGGGTTGCGTTCCAACAGGCCCAGGAAATCTTTTCCGGTATCGGCCACGGCGCGCCAGTTGATGATGAGCGCCAGGACGAAGAGGGCGGGCGCCGCCCACCACAGGACAACAAAGAGTCCTTTTAAAACATAATACATCGCCACAAGGAAAAGAATGCCGATGATCAGGCAGCCCCATCCGCCATTGCGGTTATAACTTACGACCATAATGATTCAAATTTAATTCGGTCCAGGTACTTGCTATAAAATAACCGGAGCAAAGAGCGTCCGGTAGCAAGTAAAACAATTGTTGCCTCAAAGTTGGGTCTGCCCAAGGTCCAGGAGTGTGGAATATTCGTCGAAAGTAGCCGGCATTACCGACAAACGTCCGTTTCGAACCAGCCCGAACTGTTGCAGCGCCGGATGCGCCTTGATTTCAGCCAACGGTACCGGGCGCGCCAGGGGCTTGACCGGTTCGAGGTCGACCGCTGACCAATCGCCTTTTTCCGCTGTGGGGTCAGGGTAGTGTTCGCGTACCACGCGGGCGATGCCTACGATTTCCAATCCGATATTGCTGTGGTAAAACAGGCATAAATCGCCGGCCTTCATGGCGCGCAGGTTGTTGCGGGCCTGGTAATTGCGCACGCCGTCCCAGCGGGTGCGTTTGTCGGTTATCAATTGTTCGAAACTAAAGGTATCGGGTTCGGATTTTACGAGCCAGTATTGCATTCTTTATTCTGTCAAATTATCATTAAAAATTGGCGATACGATGCTTAGCCCGGAAATATGTATGATCTACGTCAGTATCCGTATCGCTCCATCCGGTTATTGCCCCATTTGCCCAAACGTTCCAGCATATTGGGTTTGTCTACACAAAATAATTCCACCCCGGCTTTCATAGCGGCATAGATTTCACGTCCGCCCTCTTTTACCTTGGCATTTATAACGCCTTCGCCTTCTGCATCGCGCAGGGCGACCAGGCCGACTTGTTCGAATCGGGGCAACTCCTGACCGTCCACGTTGACCATTGTTTTACGCATGACAAAAAATTTGTCAGACGACTTCATATTTATTTCACCGACCAGCAAGAGTTCATCCGCTTTATCTTTTTTCTCATCCGTAATTTCTGCCACGATGATTTTAGGTGGAAATACTTCATTGAGCAGGCCGACGATATCGAACCAGACGCCTGACAACGCCCGGTGATAAAACATCCTTTCCAGCGAGAAACCGCTTCTATTCGCGTTCCAACTGCTTTCAACTTGTGCTGCATCGGCCTGTTCAAAATATTTGGTACTTCGGCCATTACGCTCGTTCAGTACTTCTCCTGTTGCTACATCGAGCAGTCGCATAGCGTAAGCCACGGTAACAGACGCTTTCAGTATTTTATTGGTCATAAATTCCCGGTCGATATCGATAACAGGTTCCAGAAATTTTATTTCTACGATCAGCTCGGCGCCGACCGCATTAAACTGCCCGACGGCGGCTTTTTCGATAAATTCTTCCTGTTTTTGCAGGTCTTTTTCTGCCTGAATACCGGACAGTTTTTCCCGTTCCAGTACGGTGAATCCTTTTCTGCCCAGGGTTTGAACGCGGAGGCGACGATACATCATTTCCCGCAATTTGGGTGAAACATCTTTTGGGGTAATGAAGGAGCCTATAGCAATCTTCACGTCTTCTGTTTTTTCGGCGATGGTATACGGCGAATCGCCTGCACGGCACCACAACGGTTGGCCTGACTTGAGGGCGGTAAGTATTTTCTCTTTTCCTTTCGACACGTCGCAATTGCCGCCCCGTTCGTGATCGGTTTCATATTTCAGACGCCCCAAGATTTCGAAATGTTCGTAATTTTTTCCATTTACGGTTATTTTATTCGTCGTATAGACCACCAAACGGTCCCCTTTAACCAGATCATACGCTTTGCCACCTTCGATCAGTACTTTTTCGGCCCCATCTTTTTTAGTTTCCGTGGCTTCCAACACCTTGAGCCGGTAGGGGAAAATTTGATTTGGAGCAAATCGTGACTGCGCGATAAGATTGGTGATCATGGCGTTCGCTCCGCTGTTATAAAGATTGGAAGATTTGTTAGCCAGCAGACTTTTCGCTTTGGTCAGGAGTTGTTGTTTTTCTTTTTCGTCTTGTTGGCTTTTGCCTTTGGCCCAACCGGTGTCTTTATACGTCAATTGGTAATTCTCTGCACTGGCGCCTTTACCTCTTATGCTGCGGTTCGTTATAATTTTGCCGGTTTCCACCTCTGTGATCAGCAAGTCAACAGAGCCCTCTACCCGGTAGGTCCAGTTAAAGGAAATTATCCCGGTAGAGTCATTAAAAGATTTTGTGGAGAGATTGTTTTCAACCACATTGTAAGTCGTAGATACTTCGGCAAGGTGCGTAGCGGCGCCCGCAGTGGACGTGGCGGGGAGAATATCAATCCGGTTGCTGTTGTGAATTTCTTTTAAAACACCCTGGATCATACGCTCCAGAACGGGGCTATCTGCTTTATCTTCAGTTTGAACGATACGGATAACGTAAGGTGTTTGTGCTGACAGCGCTTGAGTAAAAAACGAACCGATGAGCGCGATTAAGGTTAATTTGACGAACAGGTTTTTCATTGTGTGTCAGAGCATTACAATTTAAAAGTACAATAGAGTTTCTTACCGCTGTCAAGGAGTTTCTTCACTTCTTCGTTGCCGTCTTTAACGGCAACAATAGAAAAATTGTCGTCTTCTACCTTTTCTACTTCTACTTGTGCTACGGTGCGATAATAGGTTTGCACAACGCCGTCAGCCTCACGTTCTTCTTTGATTTTAACGTCGAGTACCTGGCCTTTTTTTACACCGCGTTTTAGCCCGCCTGCGATAAGTAAGGTTTTGGCCTTGTCTTTCTTTACTTCTGTGGCTTCCACCACGGTCATCAGCAGTGGAAAAACCCGCGCGCTGATCCGGCGGGCGCCCTCTACCACCGGGTCACGAAGTGGGACTGCGAACCCGAAAAGGGCTTTTTGGAGGTCAATGGATTCTTTGGCTACCGTAGTTTGCTCGCTTACAGAAAAAAAGGAAAGGGAAAGAGTATTGCTGTTGGGATCGAAATCGCCGGTGAGGAGGTAGTCGGCGCCAATGTTTTTGCCTTGACCCACCACGTAACCGTCGATGAAATCCTCTGATTTTTGCAATTCTTTTTCTTTTTGGACCAAATTGAGGGAGTTGCGTTCAATAAGTACAAAACGACTGTCTTCTCCAAAGACACCTGCTACGAAACTTTGCAGTTTCTGCAGTTTGGCATGTATCTCACCGGCAGAGGACGCCGTAGTGAAGTAGGGATTTTCCGACCTTTTTTCCCGTTTTTTTTGCTCGATATCGGCAAGTTTGGGTAAATAAAATTCGATAATGGAAATTCCCGTCTTCTTATCCGGCTGGGCACAAACAGTCAGCGATAAGAGCAAAAAGCCGGCTCCGAAGATCAATTTAATTCGTTTGAATAGCATTTTGGATGGATATGATAGGGTTCAAAAAATGTCTTTCAAAAACGCGCGTACAATATCATAGCGCCGTTGCTCGATAGCCGATTCCGATTTCCAATACTCAACCAATGCATCGAGGGTAGCTTTAAAGTCGGCGCCGGCTTGTGTGCGCAATTCCTGCGTAAATTGCTGCGCATCGGCGTAACAGGAGGATCGCGGATCGATATTGCGCAGGGCGGCGGCGGCGGCGGGGTAGTTTTTTGCGGCAGTGGCACTTTGGGCCTGCAGCATCAGGCGGCGGCAGATATTGTCGCGATATTGCTCGTACACTTTAGCAAGTTGAGCGTCTGCGTCTGTTCGGCAGGTGCTGTTGCCAGGTATATTCATGAGCGTGGAAAGGGCCTCCCCAAAATTATCAGTGTCGGCTTTTCGTTTGGCATCGGCGAGCAGCAGGGCGCAGTTTTCCTGGTAATAGCTGACAATTTTTGGTTTCATTTCCTGCAAAAATGATTGAAATGCAGCATCGTTGGATGGAATAGCCGCTATCATCTGACTCTTCGCTTGTTGTATATCTTTTGCCGAGACGGTGAACTTTTTTGTTTTAGACCCAAATATCACCTGGCCGTCGCGTTGCTGTACGCGCAAAATCAGTTCCGCTTCAATGCTCACGATATTGCGCATGCCTGCATTCACCGTGCGCGGTTCGTACTGGATTAGTTCGGGTTGCACCCCAACTGCGGCCCCTCCATCGGTGCCGGCGTACCCCACGTTGGCTACTATACCGATGATTTTTGAACGCAGGGCAGCAGCCTGTTCAACAGATAAATTGGCAGTATTACGTATTGGATAAACGGCCATCGGGATTTCTTGT
This sequence comes from Bacteroidota bacterium, assembly GCA_963169325.1. Taxonomy (GTDB): domain Bacteria; phylum Bacteroidota; class Bacteroidia; order Chitinophagales; family Saprospiraceae; genus M3007. The sequence continues at coordinate 19,683 of CAUJEY010000326.1, read as the reverse complement.
GCCCATGCCGGCATAACTGAGAGGACAAAGGTAAAGAGTAGTATGTTTTTCATATCTATTTGATTTTTATTGCATTAACCAAGGGTTATAAAAATAGTACCACCTTTAGTTTCTTTTTTAACCGACACTTTGGCGCCATTGTCTTTACGCAATAAGGTCCGGCAGAATTTAAAAACCTCCAGGGCGAATTTGTTAGTGGAATAAGCGTTGCCGTTGCTATCCTTCAATGGAATACGCACTACGTCGAACAGTATTTTAAGGTCTGAGGTCCCTTGCGTATGGTAGTTTCCTTTCAGTGCATTATCACCCATCCATACTTCCAGTGCGTCAGACAAGGGAAGATCCTGTCCTTGGATTTCGGTGCTCATGCGCAGGTCGCTATCCGGGGCAATAGAAAACTCCAACGCGACCAGCCGACCGTTTTCCACGATATCGGTAAACTTGGACTGCATGACGTTCAAAAAATCCTCGATGACGGTTTCAGTAGCTTTGGCAGTAAGTTTGCCAAAATCTTCGGTGTAAAATTTTCCACTAAAACCGACCTTATTCGAAAGCGAGGCGGCCGTTGAGGCGTCATAGGCACTTAGGATTACCTGAGCCGAGTTACCCGAATTGCTTCGATCCATAGTCGCTTCTACTTCCACATAGATATCAGCGCCGGAGTACTCTATCAATTGAGTTTTTACGTCGGTCAGGTTATCTGATGTAAATACCTGCCTCATTTCTGTTTCCTTGAGTTTGGCTACAAAGTCCGTGGTATTGAATCCGCGGTTATCGAAGGCTTCTTTTGCTTTGGCAATGGCGACCCTTTGGTGGGGATAGGCATCGAGCACTTTTCGAATGTCCTGTCCTTCTTTGGCAAAAGGAATTACCATAATGGTCGGTTGAACGGTAGATTTGGTCTCCGGCGTACCGGCAGTTGTTTGCGATAGCAGACAAAACGGAATGCTCATCGCTACCGGGAGTATCAGCAGGAATAACAGTTTTCTCATGGAGTGAAATATTTTAGTATGTGGAAATGTAACGAAGTTGCTGTGGGTTACAAACCGAATTTCCGAATGACGTTCCGGCTTTCCAGGTCTCGCCGGAGCAGGTCGTAATTCACCTGAAGCACAAACCCGCGCGATTTTTTCAAATTGGAAGCACGCGCGGCGCCGGCGCCGTCTTTTGCCATAGCAAGAAAAAAGCGGTCGCTGTAAGGCGCTGCTGTTAATTCGTTTACGGCCCTTTGTTGGGCCGCGGTGAGTTGGGACCTGTTAGGGACTAATGGCAGGCGCGCATCGGCGACCTTATCGTTGGGAATACCATCGAAAATAAGGCGTTGCAGCACCAATTGGCGGGCTTCCTGTTCCGATTTGTTCTGCATTTCGCCGAAACCGGTGGCGGCGATGTTGAGCAACCCCTGGCCTTCTTTGGAAATGATGCTTACGGCGGGAGAAGAGACGCGGCATTGCCAGGTAAACAATACCAGCAGCAGGTAAACGGGGTAAAAGAACAACTTCATAGAAGGTTTTTTTCCAGATCAAAAATGCAACAGCTAATATACGGCAACTCCTGTGCAAATCTCCAAAGCATCAAAACTTCATTCTCGGGTGATAAAGGTAAATCGTCTCTTTGAGGTACTCGGTATCGAGGTGGGTATAAATCTCGGTGGTTGTGATGCTTTCGTGCCCCAGCATATCCTGCACGGCTTTCAGGTCGGCGCCGCCTTCTACCAGGTGCGTAGCAAAAGAATGGCGGAAGGTATGCGGGCTGATGGTCTTGCGGATACCGGCTTTTTCGGCCAATTCTTTAATGATGTAAAAAACCATGACGCGAGTCATACGCGCGCCCCGGCGATTGAGAAAGACGTAGTTTTCGTGGCCGGGTTTGATCTCTTGTTTGGCCCGGATGTGATCGACGTACTGTTCTATGTACTTAACGGCATCGGAGCCGATGGGCACAAGCCGTTCTTTGTTGTTTTTACCCAGCACTTTAATAAATCCTGCCGCCAGGAACATGTTTGTCCGGCGAAGGTTCACCAATTCGCTCACACGCAGGCCGCAGGCATACAAGGTTTCGAGTATGGCCCGGTTGCGCTGGCCTTGTGGCTCGCTGAGGTCGATGATGTCCAGCATTTGCCGGATTTCGTACACCGACAGGATTTCGGGTATTTTTCGCCGCAGCCGCGGGCCTTCCAGCAGCTCGGTGGGATCATCGTCAAGCAGGTCTTCTACCAGCAGAAATTTGTAAAAAGCCCGCAACCCGGAGATCAACCGCGCTTGTGAACTGGCTTCCAACCCTAATTTATTGACCCAGTGAATAAACCGTTCCAGGTCGTTGCGGCCCACCTGTAATGGCATACGATCGATTCCTTCAATTTCTATATACCGCACAAATTTTTGCACGTCGCCCAGGTACGCTTCGAGCGTATTGGGGCTCATCGAGCGCTCCAACTGGAGGTAGGCGCGGAAACTTTGAATAGCGGCAGGCCAGGTCATTAAAGTTTTGAGTTTTGAGTTTTGAGAACTGAGCGGGACTCAAAATTCAAAACTCAAAACTACTAAAGTCCCGGTTGATTACGGGGGCGCAAAGTAGGTTTGTTATAGCAATCATAAAACTGTTTTACTTCCACGCCTGGCGGGAGGCCATACCAGTCCACGTAAAAAGAGTTAAAAGGCAGGGCCTGCGACCATTCTTCCACGCGGATTTCCAGGCTGCGGCGTTGGGTGGACTTGTTTTTCATTTCCGTTTTTGTTTCGTCCACATGACTGAAATAGATGGGCAGTCCACTGATTTTGCTGATGCCGAACCGGATATGTTGCCAGATCAGGTTGGACGTGTCGAGGGCCCAATCGGCGCCCACCAAGTGGCAGGGAATATTCCCGATCAGGGTATCGCCCAGGGTTTGGTAGGGCGGCGTGCCGAGGTATTTGTCGGGGCCCAGAAATTTTTGCACCGGTCCGGGATGCAGTAAAAGTGGGATAAAGAAGAAATGTTGCAGCCCGCGCAGGGTATATTCATCACCCAGTTCGCGGCTGTCGTATAGCATGACCAAGCTATCGCCTTTAAAATCGTATTTTATTTGGCCGTCGAACACAACGTGCTGCTGAAACATCTGACGCGGCGGCTGTGTTTCTATTTCCACTTCGAACCGAATACCGGGTTTGCCGTCGAAATGTTCAAAGCGCGAAAAAGCGCAGTCGGCCCGGTACAAAATCGTATCCGAACTGTAGGGATAATGCTCTTTTGCTACCAAACGATACGAGCCGTAGTCCAATGCAAGCGCTTTTTCCCGCATTTGCAGCAACAGAGGGTGGTTGGTTTGGGCCAAGCCCGCGCCGGCGCAAAAAAGCAGCAGCGACAGATATAAGAAACGGGTAAACATGGAAACGCAGATTTGTTGAACAAATATAGTCGGTTGTGGCGCTAATCTGGCGTTAGTTCAGCAATATATGGCCAACCAATATCTCCGGTATTTAAAAATCATGGACACCCGCAATACCGTACACCTTAAAAAAGACTTGCACCATTTTGAATTCGTGGATAGTGAAACAAAAACCACGTTCAGGTTCCCAAACCTCATTAACCTTTAACTTTCTTCCCACCCTTCATCACAAACACCACCCGTTCCATTGCCCGCATATCGTTGAGCGGATTGCCTGCCACGGCCACAAGGTCGGCTGCTTTGCCGGTTTCCAGGGTGCCGATTTGATCACTGAGACGTAATAATTCGGCGGCGCGAATGGTAGCGGCGCGGAGCACGTCCCAGTTTTTCATACCCGCCTGGGCCATGTAATTAAATTCCAGGTTGTTTTTGCCATGCGGGAATACGCCGGCATCGGTGCCGAAAGCGATTTTCACGCCTTTTTGATAAGCTTTGGTCAGGGTTTCGCTGATTTGCGGGCCGATTCCGAGCGCTTTTACCCGCACTACTTCCGGGAAAAAGCCCGGGGCGTACTGCGCGCTGTCGGTCACTGCCCAGCCCGCGGTGAGGGTCGGCACCAGCCATGTACCCTGTTGGATCATCAACTGCATGGTGAAATCACTCATAAAGGTGCCGTGTTCGATACTGACCACGCCGGCCATTACGGCGCGGCGCATGCCCTCGTCGCCGTGGGCGTGCGCGGCCACGGGCACGCCGATATCGGCCGCTGTACGTACGATCGTTTGCAATTCGTCATCGGCGTAATGCGGTAGCCGGCCGTCGCGGGCCAGGCTGAGCACGCCGCCGGTAGCGGTTACTTTGATGAGGTCGGCGCCGCGTTTTACCTGGGTACGCACGGCTGTGCGACAAGCGTCGGTGCCGTCGGCAATGCCGTCTTCGGCGCCGGGCGGCGGGTCGAACAGGTCCCAGCGTGCGCCGGTGCTGGCATCGCCATGCCCCCCGGTAATGCTCAGTATCCGGCCCGCTGTGAGGATACGGGGGCCAGTGGTCCAACCCTGATTAATGGCGTTTCGCAGGGCGATATTGACCCCGCGGCCACCCAGGTCGCGCACCGTCGTAAAGCCGGCTTCCAGCGTACGGCGGGCATATATCGCTGCGCGAAAAGCGAGATCGGCATCGTTGAGGGTGTATTTTTCCGTGTACGAGTTGCGGTTTTGTTCCCATTCAAGGTGTACGTGGCAATCGATCAGACCCGGGAGCACGGTTTTGTCTTTCAGGTCGATGAGGGTGGCGCCGGCCGGTGGAGTCTGGTATCCTTTTTCGATCCGGAGGATTTTATCGCCTTCCACCACCACGGTCATTTGGGCTTGCACTTGCTCGTCTGCCATGGTAAGCAGGCTGCCACAATGGAGATAGGTGGTTTGGGCGGGGAGAAAGGCTGCCAGGAGTATAAAAAAAGCGGTGTAGGTACATTGCATTTCACAAACCTCTGAAATTGTAAATGGATTAATGACGAAGGGGTGAAAAATAATTTTTTGAAAAAATTATTTTTCACCCCTTCGTCATTAATCCATTCCTCAGTTGAGGTCTGTTTACACCATATCTTTCACCAGCAACTGGAATCCGTTGCCGTGAATATTGACGATTTCAATACCGGCGTCTTTGGCTAAGTATTTGCGCAGTTTGGTGACGAACACGTCCATGGAACGGGCCGTGAAGTAGTTGTCCTCATGCCAGATTTTGGTGAGCGCTTCCGAGCGCGGCGTCACATCGTTGATGTATTTACAGAACATGCGCAGCAGTTCGGCCTCTTTCGGACTGAGTTTCCACTGGTTTTCTTCGCCGGGTTCCGGATCGTTGAAAGTCAGAATACGCAGTGGAAAATTGAAATGGTATTTACCGATGATGTACTCGCGCTGGTCGTCGCGCGGGTCGGCAACTTTGTTGACGCGCTTGAGCACCGCCTGAATACGGAGCAGCAGTTCTTCCGAATTAAATGGCTTGGCGATGTAATCGTCGGCGCCAATTTTGAATCCCTGCAATACGTCGTCTTTCATGGTTTTGGCCGTCAAAAAAATGATCGGCACTTCCATGTCGCGTTCCCGAATGTCCTTCGCCAGGGTAAATCCATCCTTCCGGGGCATCATCACGTCTAAGATACATAGGTCGAACTGACCTTTTCTGAAAGCCTCTAAACCCAGCACGCCGTCGGTCGCTAAAGTGACCGCATAATCGTGCATTTCAAGGTAGGAGCGGAGTACGTCGCCGAAGTTTTGATCGTCTTCTACGAGCAGGATTTTGTAATTCGCATTTGCCATAAAACCGGTTCGTTAGTAGTAGTTCTTGAATTGAGACGAGGGTAATAACGCAAATTCAACGGACGCAGTATATTAGTTAAAGCCCGTTCCCGAAATTTGTTAAAATTTGAATCTGTAAACCCTGAAAAGTCTTTTCACCTGCTCCACCTCTTCCCCTGTCGAATAATTTCAGACATTACTGGCAACAGGACGCAACTTCGATCCGCAGTTTTTGTCCTTGGCCGTCGAGGGTTAAATTCGTGTTAATTTCTACCCAAAGTACCCGACCGATTTTGAAGTACGAATTCTTTCGTAGTACCTTTCGCCAAACAAATTCTGCATCATAAACGAAAACCCCGCTCCCTTCGCAACAAAGGGATCGGGAAAACTAAAATGTTTCTTGCTATGAAAACAGTCGGTACCATCCTCACCGTGGCTTTCGCGCTTTTGCCCTGGTGTTTCGCTCCCCTTTTCGCGCAACAATCTGTGCCTTCCGGCGACAAAAAAGTCATTATCAACAAACGTATCGTCGAGGCCGACGGCACGGAAACCACCGAAACCATTGTAAAAAAAGGCAAGGCCGCCGAAAACTTCGATGTAGATAAATACATCAAAGAAAACCGTGCCGATAATGTTCAACTGGACGTGCGGGTATCCGACGGCGACGACGACAACACCGTTGTGATTAAACGTTCCAACAACAAGAATCACAACAAGAACTATCATTACGACCATCAGAACGATTTCGATTTGGACCTGGGCGAAGGCATGGCTTGGGTATCCTGCGACGACAACCGCGCGTTTTTGGGTGTGGAACAGGACAGCGACGAAGATTCGGACGTGGCAGGGTTAACTGTGGAAGTTGTGCGTGGCGCCGCTGCCGAAAAAGCCGGCCTGCGCACCAACGACGTGGTACTGAGTCTGAACGGTGTAGCCGTGAACGAATGGGATGAACTCACTGAAATCATCGGCAAAGCCAAACCGGGCGACAAAATGCAGATCCGGTACAGCCGAAACGGCAAAACAACCGAAACGGAGGCTACACTCACCAAACGCAGCGAAGTAAAATGTACCCCCGAAGATTGCAAACATGGTTTTCTTGGTATCGCACCCAATGACGAAAATGACGACAATGACCAAAATGACGACGATGACGAAAACACCACCGGTGTGGAAGTGGAGATCGTTGAAAACACCGCCGCCGAAAAAGCCGGGTTGCAAGACGGCGACCTGCTGCTGCAATTGAACGACACGAACATCAAAGATTGGGAAGATGTCACCGACTTTATGTCGTACACCAAACCAGAGGAAAAAGTGCGGATCACCTACAAACGTGGCGGAAAACAAAGCACTGCGGAGGCCGTTTTGGGCGAAGAAAAGTCCAACGCCAAAGCCTGGAACCTGAACTGGGCGCCAAAAGATATTGAGATCAATATCCGGGAAAAAGATGCCTGCCTTGGCGTCTATACCTCCGCTGCCGGCCAGGGCGATCAGCGCGGCGCGCAAATTTCCGAGTTCACCACCGAGTCGGCTGCCCTTGAAGCACAAATGAGCACTGGCGACATTATTACCGCCGTAAACGGCGCCCGGGTACAGGGCCACGACGAACTGTGGAGTGAAATTGCCAAATATAACCCCGGCGAAAAAGTAGCCGTGGAATATCTCCGCAATAACCAAACGCTCCGTGCCGAGGCAACCCTGAAAACCTGCCGGGATAATTCCAATCGGGTCATGCTCTTTAACACGGATGAAACCGGCGAAAAACGCCGCGAATTCTACCTCGGCAACTGGGAAAAAGACGACCAAACCCGGCTGCGCGAACACCGCGTCATTACCATCCGCCGCGGCGGCGAAGGCGACGCCCCGAAAGTGGAAACGCCTGCCGTGCCCGACCGTGCTCTGAAACTCGAAGGCTTCCGCGCTTTTCCAAATCCCTCGCAGGGGCAGGTGACCGTGGAATTTCGCAGCGAGCCGCTGCCAACCGTCGTGTCGCTGCTCGATATCTCAGGCCGCCAACTGTTCCGCGAAGAACTGAACGCCTTTAACGGCGATTACTCCCAACAGTTCGACCTCTCTGAATACGCCAAAGGCACCATCGTTATTCACGTGCAGCAGGGCGAGAAAGTGTTTACGGAGCAGATTATTGTGAATTGAAGTTTTGAGTTTTGAGTTTTGAGTTATACCGAGAAATATAACTCAAAACTCAAAACTCAAAACTCAAAACTCTTAATTATCCCGCATTCCACACCGGAATAGCGGGATTTTCGTTTTTCCGGCGAACCTTTGTCACAAACTTTGTAAACTTCTATCCTTATGTTTATTTCTAACGACTCGCTTTGCAAAGTACTGTTTGCCTGCTTATTTTTCCTCCCCGCCTGTCAGTCCGACCTCGAAACCGTAGAAAACCGCGACGAGCACGGCCGACTCGAACGTTTCCAGCGCCGCAAGAAAGATTTCGCCAAAGAGGGGCCCTATCAGCGCTTCCACGAAAAAGGTTACCTGATAGAGGAGGCGCACTTTGTCAACGACACCCTCGAAGGCGAGCGCAAATTTTTCTATCCCAACGGCGCCGTGGAAAGTATCGAACATTTCAGCCGGGGCGCATACACCGGCAAGTACCAAAAATTTTATGAAAACGGGCAAATGCAACTCGAACAGGAATATGCCAACGGTGTATTGCAAGGGCTCAGTACGGCCTGGTACCCCAACGGTGTGAAGAAAGAAACGGTTACCTTGCGCGAAAATGAGGAAAACGGCCCCTTCACCGAATGGTACGAAAATGGCAAACTCAAAGCCGAAGGCACTTACCTTGACGGTGACTTTGAACAGGATTCGCTAAAATTATACGATACCCTCGGGCAACTCGAACGCGTTTTAATGTGCCAAATGGGAGCCTGCAAAACAACCTGGGAGCGGAAGTAGTTGATTTGTGGATTTGTGGATTTGTGGATGGGTTGATTTGTTGATGGGTTGATTTTGCAATAGGTGGTTAAAAATTGATTTTAAACGAAAAACAAATTGATTCACAGATGAACGCAGTAAACTTCATTCAAATGTGTTTCTTCACCAAGCCATAATATGCCATTCATTCGACGTCTGCCCACTTTGCCCCTTGCCCACTTCAAACTTCGATTCATTCGACGTCTGTTCGCTTCGCCCCTTGTCCTTTTGTTTTTTGCATTTTGCCTTTTGCCGGCAGGCACGATTGCCCAGGTGATCGGCGGGCGCCATGTGTTTCAATTTATGACCTTGTCGCCCTCGGCGCGTATTACGGCCCTGGGCGGGGCGCAAATTACCGTGCGGGACGACGATGTCACGTTTGCCGCGACCAATCCCGGCGCGCTTAACCCTGCCATGGACGGGCAGCTGACGTTTCAGCACAACTTCTACCTTGCAGACGTACAGACCGGATACGCCGCTTTTGCCACACATTTGCCTAAAATAGGTTTCACCGTGCATGGCGGATTACAATACATGAACTACGGCGATATCGCTCAGGCCGACGAATTCGGCAATATCCTGGGCAAAATAAAAGCCGGAGAAACGGCCTTTACGCTCGGCGGCGCCCGGCAATTGACCCCGCGCTTGTCCATGGGTCTCAACCTTCGCTTCGGCGTATCCACGCTCGATGTGTATCAGGCCTCTGCCCTGGCAGCCGATGCAGGAGTGTTGTATACCGATACGGCACGGCTTTTTTCGGCGGCATTGGTGCTGCGCAATTTCGGCGCCCAAATTGCCACGTATAATGACACCCGCGAAGACCTGCCCCGCGATATTCAATTCGGGATCAGCAAACGACTGCGCTACCTGCCGTTCCGCCTGACCGTGATCGCACACCACCTGCACCAATGGGAAATCCGCTACGACGATCCCAGCCTGCAGGACGACAATACGCTGCTGTTCGGCGGCGAACAAAGCCAGTCCGACGGCAACCCGGGCCTGGACAACTTCTTCCGGCATTTTATTTTCAATGGCGAGTTTCTGCTGGGCCGCAACGAGGTGTTCCGCATCCGGCTCGGCTACAATCATTTACGCAAAAAAGAACTGACCGTGCGCAACTACCGCAGCCTGGCCGGTTTCTCCGGCGGCGTAGGCATAAAAGTCAAACGTTTTCGTATAGATGTGGGATACGCCTCCTACCACTTAGCCGGTGGCATCGTGCATTTCGGCGTGGGGACGAATTTGAAGGAGTTCTTTTAAGTTCGGAGTTTGAAGTTTGAAGTTTAAAGTTTGAAGCGTGCGCCCGGCACTTCGAACTTCAAACTTCGAACTTCAAACTTTTTATCCCTTCACCCTTCCCAATCCCAACATTTTCAGCATCAAATTAGGCAGGGGTTTTGCCGGGTTGGAGCGTTTGTCGAGCCGCAGGTACCAATTCAGTTTTTTCAGAATAGGAATTTTGTGGGTTTCGACGAATTCGATGAGCGTACCGTCGGGGTCTTCGATATAGGCGAAATATCCGGCGGCTTCGCCCATATCAAAACTGCCGCTGGAATCCACGGTGAACGGATGACCTTTTTCCGCGCAAAAAGATTTCAGTTCGGCCATACCGGTAATATCGAAACAGAGGTGGATAAAACCCAGGTCGCCCCAAAAGCGGGTTTCATAAATTTTGCGGGGCGTACGGTCGAGCGCTTGTACCAGTTCTATTTCGCTGTCGCCCAGCAGCCGGCTGAACGGCCCCTGCCGTTTGGCGCTGTGCCGGAGCAGCACGCGATGGTAACGGCCAAAACCGCCATCGACGCCCTGCCAGTCCGCAAATTGTTCCGTTTTGTCGTACGCCACCTGGTCATAGCCCAGAATATCTGTATAAAATGCCAGCGAACGGTCGATATCCGAAACGCCGATGATGCACCCGTACATACCCCCGGTGTGCGCCGGAAGGCTCCTCGAAAACCAGTCTTTGCAACCCACCACTTCGAAGGTGTTCCCCCAGGGGTCTTTGACAAAAAAATGCTCCTCGCCGTCGGGCCGCGCCGTCGGGTTGTTTTGAATATTCACGCCGCGTTTGCGCAGGTCGTGAAAACAGGCCTGCACATCCTTACATTTTACTTTGGCCACAAAAATACCCAGGTCGCCTAATTGCGGCAAAAAAGCCGGGGGCATCGGCGTGCGCTGGGTGTATTGCCAGATTTCCATGCCGCCGCCGCCCTGCAGGTTGAGCGCCAGAATAGCATGCCGCTCCTGTGGCTGACCGCCCGTATAGGGTAGCATCAGGCCCGCCGTGGCCGCTTCTTCGAAGATGGGCACATCCATGCCGAAGTGATGACGATACCAGCGGAAGGCTTCTTTTACGTTGGAAACACCGACGCCGATTTGTTGAATACCGGAGATGAACATGTGTATAAAAGGTTGAAAATTAATGAGGTACCGTTGAGGACCGGCAGCAAAGGTAGGATTTAAAAAAAACTAAACCACATAGTACACAAAGCGCACAAAGAAAAACTAATGTGTACTTTGTGTACTTTGTGGTTTGAAAAAAGTTAAAACGAAACGACATGCCTGCAAAATCAGCGACCCTCCCCGCCATTTTTAACCTGTTGTTGCTCCTCCTCACGCTCTTTGCCAATTACCTGGCAAATGCGTTGCCTATGGCAGGGCGCCTGACGGGAGAGGTGTCCAATTTGTATCCCACCTTGTTTACCCCGGCTGGTTTTACGTTCGCCATTTGGGGCGTGATCTATCTGTTGTTGCTGGGTTTTGGTGTTTTTCAGGCTCGTTTTATTGGCAAACCCACGCCTGTTTTTTTACAAAAAATCGGTTGGCTCTTCGGGTTGTCCTGCATGGCCAATGCCGTCTGGCTCCCGGCTTTTCACTACCTGCAATTCGGCTTATCCCTCCTGATCATTTTGGTCTTACTGGGCTCCTTGCTCGCGCTGTATCTCCGCCTCGATATAGGCCGGGCAACGGTTAGTGCAGGCGAGCGTTGGTTCGTACACCTGCCGTTCAGCGTCTATCTGGGCTGGGTAACGGTGGCGACTATCGCCAATGCCTCCATTTTGTTGTTGCAGCTCGGCTGGGCCGGCCAGCCGTTCGGGGAAGTATTCTGGACGGTATTCGTCCTGGCCGCCACCACGGGTGTGGGCTTATGGGCGCTGATTAGCCGCCGCGATGTTGCTTTCGCCCTGGTGCTGGTGTGGGCGTTGTACGGTATCTTTTCGAAACGTATGGCCGACTTTGGCGCCGACGACGGCATCGTGGAGGGTGCTTGTGTGGCGGCGATGGCGGTGCTGGGCGTTGGGGTTTTGTGGCGCTTGCTCCCGCGGCGTTCCTGAGCCGGCTCCCGGTTTTTAACCAATCAGGGACACTTATTACGATTCAGCCCGCGGCATACGTTAACCCGATTTTTAAACGTTATTTGCCCCAATTATTCAAAAGCAAAAAGTAAAATGCCGTACCGTTTTATCCCGCTCTTCATTTTCTGCGCTTTCGCCGCCGCGCTCTCCGCCCAACCCTCCCGCAAAATAAAACTCAACCCCGTTACCCTCGGCTTCGACCTGCCGCAGTCGTACAAAGAACGCACCTTCATCAAAGGGCTCGCCGGCTTCGTCAACAACATCGACCAATTAGTGGGCGCCATGATCCTCATCGAAGACAACAAAACCTCGGTGCTCACCCGCTTCGTGCGGCAGGACAAACCGCCTGTGGTGTCCACCTCCACCTCCGACGTGATTTACAGCGCCAAAATTGACAGCAAGTTCAAGTTCAACGGCGCCTATTGCATCGCCTCCACCAAAGTGGAAAAAGACAACATATACGAACTCATCATCAAAGACGTAGCCGTTGCTTTCCTGCCGGAAGATTACATTCCGTACCTCGAAATTTGCAAATCCTCCTCCAACGTACCGCTCGAAACCAAGAAAAAAACCTACTATATCCGCTCCGCCAAACTAACCACCGTGTACACCCGCGCCTATCAGAAAGCCGGGGCTTCCAGCGAAATCAGCGGCATGGCCTTCAGCGCCGGCGGTGAGGTATACAGCAGTACCGACCAGTTCAAGGTGGACTATATCGTGTCGGTGGATCTGGTCGGCATGGAAAAACTGCTCTCCCTCCAGAACTGCAACCAGTTGCTCAACAGCGAAGAATTGGCCCGCCGCGAAAAAGCCGAAAAGGCGCGTTTCGATGCAGCCCGCGCCGAAGAAGAACGCCGGTCCAAAGAGAACGAACTGCGCGAGGCCAAAGCCCAGGTGGAAGACCTGAAAAAAATACTGACCCACAATATCGAACGTTCCGAAAACCTGCAACAACAACTCCGCGAAGCCCAGGAGCATGAAAAACAAGCCCTGGCCCAACTCAACCAAGCCATCAACCAGGCCGAAGAACTCGGCTCCAAAGCCCAGCGCGAACAAAGCGATGCCGAAAACCGCGAAATCGTGATCGTTACGTTCAAAAATAAAGACGGTAAGGCCCTGGAAATCAAAAGCCTCGAAGAACTCAGTCCGGAAAAATTACAGGAACTGGGTTTTGACGTGGAGATTTTGAGGGAAAAACGGAGGTAAGGTTTCTGGTTTGGAGGTTTCTGGTTTGAGGGTTTCTGGTTAGAAGGTTTCTGGTTAGAAGGTTTCTGGTTTGAGGGTTGCCGGGGGCATTCCCGGTAAAAGTGGGCACGCTGCTACTCCGTGTGCAAACTGCCTACCGCCCACTGCCTACCGCCTACTGCCTACTCCCCACCCTCCAACCGCAATACCCCGCGCGGACAAACCGCCGCGCAAATTCCGCAACCCACGCAACTCGCCCGCACCACGTCCTGGCCTTTTTGTGCATAAGCCCGCACATCGATGCCCATTTCGCAATAAGTGGAGCAATTGCCGCAGGAGATGCATTGGCCGCCGTTTACGGTAATCCGGAATTTGGATTTTGTCTTTTGCCAAATCCCCAGCCAAGCCGCCATCGGGCAGCCGAAACGGCACCACACGCGGCTGCCGAGCAGGGGATAAAATCCAACGCCTACCACGCCGGAAAATGCTGAGCCGATCAGGAAGGCATAAGTTTTATAAAAAAACTGCGAATAGTCCTGCAACACGCCGCGCCCGGTGGCTACGTTCACCCAAAGCAAAACCGTCATCAGCACCACAAATACCAACACGCTGTGAATCATCCAGCGTTCGATCTTCCAGGCCTTCAGACTTTTATCGGAAAGATGGCGAAACGGGTCGCCGGCTGTTTCGGCCAGGCCGCCGCAGCCGCACACCCAGGAACAATACCAGCGTTTGCCAAAAAAATAAGTCAGGATGGGCGTGCCGATAAAAAACATGGCCAGCCCAAAAAAGAAAAAGAACGTACCCAAACCCGAGCCGGCATACCCCTGATGCGCCATGGGCGTGCCCTGGTAATAGGAAAGCGGCCAGAAATAAGTGAAATATATCTCCGGCTGCTGCAAGCGCATAAGCAGCCCGGGAATAAGGAAAGCAAAACCCAGTTGGAAAAACATCACCGAAAACGTACGCAGGCGCTGGTAGGGATTGTGCCGGTATTTATAGATGAATTTGACGCCCATCAGCAGCATCGCCGCCGTGTAAAGGGACCCGTAAACGAACCATTGATCGGCTGCCGTGCCCCGCAGCATGCGGCTAAGCGGATCGAACAACTGAATCAGCCCGGTGAGATACCCCGGAAACCAGTATAAACAAACATAAAACCCGGTGAAGACCACGCCCACCAGCCAGCCCCAAATCCCCCGGGCAGTGAGGCTGCGAAACCAGACGCCGTTGTTTTTGATACCTTCCGGGTGTTTAAGGTATTCTTCGCGGATAAAAATGACGACGCCAGCCGTGGTCAAACCGAGGGCCGACAGAAAAACCGGAACCGGCGCAACAGCCTTGCCCGCCGCCCAGGTCACCAGAAGCAACAGGATGCCGATACCGGCCGACGCGACGGCGATCTTTTGTTTGCCGGTTGTCAGTATTGGCACCGGCGTGGAGATGGAAAGTGATTCGTTGCGCATGATTTAAATTAATGTGGGCGATGAGGGCGACGTGGGCAATAACCACACTACTAGATATTTTTTAACACATAGGCACATAGTTTTTTGATTTTCAAAGGTTTAAAACCTATGTGATCTATGTGCCTATGTGTTAAAATTGAAAATGTTCAGTAGTGTGGTCAATTGCTGCGTAGAAATTGAAGCACAGCGGGCAGTCCGCGTTTTTGTTTCAGGGTCAGGTTTTTGCCGGTTTGGCGGTTGTAGGCCGCAACCAGTTCTGATTCGTGTTGTGGAAAAAACTCCGGGTCGAAATTAGCGAGCCCCAGTTGTTGCAGTACGGTCTCGATGTGGGCGCCGGTGCGCAGCCACTTTTCGCATACTTCCTGGCGATACCGGACGCCCATTAGGTTGAACCCGAGGATACGCCCCGATGCCCGCTCAAAAACAAGCCGGATACTTTTTTTCCCGTCCGGATGCTCCCAATAGACCGAAGCGTGGTGATCCGGCGCTTTGGCTTGCACGTCGCCATACACCTGGTATTCGATATCAAAAAATTTGGCCGAATTGAACCATATCCCGGGGTTATAAAGCGTCGGTTGGCGGCAAATACTGTGCGCAACGGTTTCGCCCATCATACGCCCCGTGTACCAAACCGCTTCGATGGGCCGGCGCCCGGGTGGTGGGTTTCGCATCTCCGCGCAATCGCCGACGGCATATACGCCGGGCACGCTGGTTTCGAGATATTCATTCACCAGGATACCTTTATTGATGTCCAGGCTTGTGTTTTTCAAAAAACCCACATTCGGGCTCACCCCGGCGGTCAGCCCCACAAAACCGCAGTCGATCGTATCTCCGGCGACAGTCAATACCGCGCGGCACTTACCGTTGTCGTCGGGCAAAATTTCTTTCAGTTCGGTGTTCAGCCGGAGTTCGATGCCGTGTTCGGCAAGATGCCGGTTGATCATGGCCGATTCTTGCGACGGAAGTACGCCGTTCCAAAAACTGTCTTCGCGCACCAGAAAAGTGACGGAAATATGCCGGGAATGAAACATTTCAGCCATTTCAACGCCGATCAGGCCGCCTCCCACAATGACCGCCCGATCTACCCCCGCCCCCCTCCTGAAGGAAAGGGAGAGGCCCGCACTGTGCCGTTCCATCGCCTCCAGGTCCTGCCAGTGGTAAAGCCCGTGTACCCCGTCGAGGTGCTGCCCTGGCCAGCCGAACTTGTTCGGTTGCGAGCCGGTAGCCAAAATCAGTTTGTCGTAAGGGATGGTTTTCCCGTCGGCGGTGTATAATGTTTTTGCTGCAAAATCTACTTTTTCCACCCTGGCGCGCAGGAGATCGATGCGGTTTTTTGCCCAAAACCAATCTTCATAGGGCTGAATATCCTTGCGGCGCATGTGCCCCATGTACACGTACATGAGGGCGGTGCGGCTGAAAAAATGATCCGCTTCGTCGGAAATGACGGTGATGGAATGATCGCTGTGTTTTCGGATATGCCGGGCTGCCGTGATGCCGCTGACGCCATTGCCGAGAATGATTATTTTCATGGTGTCGTTTCCTTTATCTGGTTTTGTTCGGGGTGCGTTAGTGGTTGATGCTACAATAGTCGCTATTCCGGGCAAGTCGGGGCATTTTTCCGGCAATTTTTCCTGTTTCTTGTCGGGGCGGAAACGTTTGGGGCGGATTTTTCTGCAGTCCGTTCGATTCTGTTCCCCCTGTTTGGCTTCCTTCAACTGTCATTCATAGCCGAGGTGGAAAATTTTGCTGCATGTGAAGGTAACCCTGAAAAACCTGCCTATCGGCGATTCGTTGAAAAAGACTGGCTTATATTTGCCAAAACATCTCTTTTCCATGAAAAATACAGCAATCCGATCTCTGATTATCGCCTTTTGTTTCTTGCCATTGACCGCGTTTTCACAAAAAACCTCCGTACAAAACATCGACAGGCGTGTGGAAGAACTGCTCGCCAAAATGACCGTCGATGAAAAGATCGGCCAGCTCAACCAGGTAGTCGGCGACATCAGTACCGGCACCGATGTGAAACAGGACAACCTGCTCAACCAAATCCGCGCCGGCAAAGTGGGCAGCGTACTGAGCCATACCAATTTTGAAAACAAAATCGTCATGCAACGCGTGGCCGTGAAAGAAACGCGCCTCGGCATTCCCATCGTTTTCGGTTTCGACGTGATCCACGGCTATAAAACCATTTTCCCGATTCCCCTGGCCCAGGCCGCCGGCTGGAACCTCGCCGCCATCGAAGCCGGCGAACGTATCGCCGCCACCGAAGCGGCCGCCGACGGACAAAACTGGGCCTTTGCGCCCATGGTCGATATCACACACGACCCCCGCTGGGGCCGCGTGATGGAAGGCGCCGGCGAAGACCCCTACTACGGCAGCCGCGTGGCCGAAGCACGGGTACGCGGTTTTCAGGGCGCCGATCTGAGCCTCCCCAACACGGTCGCAGCCTGTGCCAAACATTTCGCCGGCTACGGGTTCGTTGAAGGCGGACGCGACTACAACACGGTGGATATGAGCGAACAACGGCTGCGCGAAACCGTATTGCCCCCCTTCGAAGCCGCCGCCAGAGCCGGCTCTGCTACTTTTATGAACGCCTTCAACACCCTCAACGGCGTGCCGGCCAGCATGAATAAACATCTCGTGACCGACATCCTGCGCGGCGAATGGGGCTGGAACGGTTTGGTCGTCAGCGACTGGGATTCGTTCGGCGAAACCGTCGAGCACGGCGCCGCCGAAGACGACACCGACGCCTCCGCTAAATGCCTCGCCGCGGGCAGCGACATGGATATGGCCGGCGGTACGTTCCAACTCGGATTGAAAAAAGCGCTGGAACAGGGCCGGGTGACCCAACAACAGATCGACGAAGCCGTGCGCCGCACCCTGCGTTTCAAGTTTTCGCTGGGCCTGTTCGACGATCCCTTCCGCTACCTCGACCCCAAACGCCGCGAACAAACCCTCGAAAAACCTGAATACCGCCAGGCCGCCCGCGCCATGGCCGCCGAAAGTATGGTATTGCTGAAAAACGACGGCGGTGTGCTGCCGCTCGACCCCGCCGGCCCCTTTAAAAAAATTGCCCTCATCGGACCGTACGCCAACAGCATCGGCAACAAAGACTATATGAGTTTCTGGACGCTCGGCCTCGGCATGCGCGACTACGACTCCACCAAGGTGGTGACCCCCGCGATGGCCCTCAAACCGGCATTGGAAAAACTGGGTTTCGAAGTGACCATCACCGAAATCTGCCTCGATGCCAATTGCGACGAAAAAGATTACAGCGCCGCACTCAATGCCGCCCGCGCCGCCGACCTGGTGATCGCCTGTGTCGGCGAACGCGGATACGATTGCGGCGAAAGTCGCTCGGTGAACACGCTGGAACTGCCCCGCGGCCAGGAGCGGCTGCTCCAGATAGCCGCCCGCGGCAATAAACCCGCCGTGATGGTGCTGTTCAACAGCCGGCCGCTGGTGTTTCCCTGGGCCATGGAAAATGTGCCGGCCATCCTCGTCGCCTGGCAGCCGGGCTTCGAAGCCGGCAATGCCCTCACCGATGTGCTCACCGGCAAGGTGAACCCCTCCGGCAAACTGCCCATCACCTTCCCGCGCAGCACCGGCCAAATCCCGATGTATTACAACCACCTGAGCACGGGCCGCCCGCAGGCACAGTTCGGCGAGATGTGGAAGAGCGGCTACCTCGATATGCCGAATACGCCGGCTTATCCGTTTGGTTTTGGCCTGAGCTATACCACGTTTTCCTATTCGGATATTAAACTCAACAAAGCCGCGATCAATAAGGGAGAAACCCTGGAAGCATCCGTGACCGTGACCAACACGGGCAATGTGGCCGGCGCAGAAGTGGTTCAGTGTTATATTCGCGACCTGTTTGCCGACATTTCGCGTCCGGTGAAGGAGCTAAAAGGTTTTGAAAAAATAAAACTGGCGCCCGGCGAAAGCCGCACGGTGACGTTCAAACTCACGGAAAAAGACCTGTCTTACTGGAACGATCAGACTAAATTCAAGGCCGACCCGGGGAAGTTTAAGGTATTTGTGGGTGGGAGTTCGGTGGATGTGAAGGTGGCGGATTTTGAGTTGAAGTGAAATTAAAATGATGGACGCCCTTTTTGATGCAATCGTCAATCTGCTCCAGGCAATTTGCCGTCAAACCGGACTGACATACCCGGAAATCAATATCCTGATTTACTGCGGGATCATACCGGCTACCTGGGCGGTTATTTTGTACTTGCGTCAACGCCGTTTTTGGTGGGTTATAGGGCTGCATGGCTGCCTGATGCTCTATTATTTGCAAATGCGGCGATCATTTTCCGGCTTTTCTCAGCAGTTTTACGACATGAACATCGCGGCGCTCGAATGGGGAGCAACACATTTTAAGTCGGGATATGTGGGTATTTCGCTGCTGACCGGCGTTATTTTGCCGGTACTGATTTACGGGCTCTTATGGCTCGCCCCAAAGCGATGGTCGGGGTATGTTTATCTGGCCCTACTCTTGGGGAATTTGGCGTATTATGGGTGGGTATACCATTCCTTTGCGCATCAACCCGATTATTGACAAAGATCATCTTTTCATAACCGGCTCTTTTGTAGATTTGCTTTTCTCGATAAAAACGTATTAACATGGAAACCGCTATTATGAATCGCCAGCCTGCCTCCGACGAATACGCCCCTTACTACAAAACCTACGTCGATGTCGTAAAAACAGACGACATCGTTGCATTTCTGGAACAGCAAAAAGTGACGGAACTTGATTTTCTCCGCAATATCAAGTGGGAAAAATGGGAACAAGCCTATGCGCCGGAAAAATGGACCCTGGCGGAGGTCGTCATCCATACGATCGACGCCGAACGTATTTTTGCCTACCGGGCCCTGCGCATTGCCCGCGGCGATAAAACGCCGCTGCCCGGCTTTAACCAGGATCCCTACGTGCCCAACTCCGGCGCTGCTTCGCGTACGCCCGCTTCCATCGCCGACGAATTTGCTGCCGTGCGCGAAGCCACCATCCACCTGTTCAAAAATTTTACGGATGAAATGTGGGATCGCCGTGGCACCGCTTCCGACGCCGA